>JANQHN010000179.1 GCA_028282665.1 Phycisphaerae bacterium
GGTGGTCAGCCAAAGTGACTCGGTGCGGCCGCTCACCGTTGGTTTGGCGCGCTTTACACGCCTCGGCGAAATCGGCGCGCAGTGGGGCCTTTTGTCCGCAGCAACGCTGGTGGTTGCTTTTCCGCTGTTGGTTCTGTTCATCGTCTTCCAGAGACGGTTTATCGATGCGTTTCTGAACTCGGGGTTGAAGTAGTGGGGTTGCAGTTTGCACACCGGTGACGATACTGCGTTTGACTGGATATGGCGCGATCTCGACCATCTGGAAGCGCACCGGGACGAATTCTTGCGCCCGGTCGACCAGATCTTGAACGAGTTGCGTCCGTTGGCGGCCAGAGAGCGTCCACAACAGATACCGGCGGAGCGTGTTTGGCTGCATGCCGATTGGGAGCTCGCGACGATCGTCGGCACCAGCGGGTTGCACACGGTCCCACCCGACGGATCGCAATCGTTTTGGGCTTACCGGCGCGGGCGGAACGTTCCATCGCACCTATGTTTGGCCCGCCGCGAGCCGACCCGTTGGGTGTGTCTGTGGGGCTGGTGGGAAACCGGCGCGTTTGTAATCCACACCATGTATCCGGGGCGGATCGCGCCGCGCGAGATTCACGATCCGGAGATACCCCTCGACGAACTGCCCGCTGCAATCGAGTTTTGGCGCAACCACGCGATCGTTACCGAAGAGGGGCAGTATTCGCCTGGTGCACCAGATCGATCTGCGCCGTAGAAACGGAAGAAGTCACACTGTTTGCAATCAGCGGCGGACGGGAGTCGAACCCGCGTCTCCAGCTTGGGAAAGGGCGGTAATCCAGTTTCATACACCCCATACGCTGCATGTGTCGCACGAGTTCGCCGACAACGCCACATGTGGTCTCATACGTCGCACTGTTCGCATGGGTCGTATGTTTTTTGCACCAGATTATGCAACGTTATTGTCGAGGGCGAGCTATCGTTTGTCCGCGTGGCTATAGACCAATCACTAGTCCGATTGCCGCACAAACGTCCGATAGTGTTCCGTCCGACACGGCGCCGAGTCTAGATATAAACCTTTGCACGGACGCACATTTGATTTGAACTGCGTCCGCTGTCGACTTTCGTTCTAGACCATTACGATCAGTGGGGACGATAGGAACGCACCACGGAAATCCATCGTGTTTTGGTTGGTTTGTTGTCACGGGTACCACCACTCGCAATCCCGCCGAGCCAACCGCGTCTAAACTCACAACGATTGCTGGACGCGCCTTCATTATTTCGTGGCCAACGATTGGTTCAAAATTGACAATCCATACTTCACCACGTATTGGATTAATCGTTTTCATCTATGATCTCAAACCCCGAAAGTGACCCGTCAGCCTGATACTCCTTGGCAGCTTGAGCTGATGCTTGCTCCAAAACGCGTGTTCGCGTTGATGCGTCGGTTTTTCCAAGGTGAGTCCACTTCCATCTAGATTCGGAATCAATCTCGTAGATTTGCTTAGAAACAGCAGGAAAAAGCGATCGGATCATGCTCTCAGCGATGAAACCTTCACTGATACAGTGCAGCAAGTCCGACCGGAACTGATTTGGGTGCTCCAAATGAGAGCGATCCCCTGGTTCTTCACGGTGCCAACCCTTGGATCTTAATTCGATATTGAGTTGCTTGTATGTCCATTCTGATACTATGTCAACATCGAAGGCTCTACGTACCAACGCCTGAACGCTTATGCCATATTCTTCCTTAAGACAGAATAGCTCACGTAAATCTAAGTTCATGCGCCTTCGGCCTATGCGATCGATTAACACTTCCCGTGGCATCAGTAGTGCTGCCCCAAACCTAAATGCCCGTTTCTCGTCCTGTTTCTCGTCCCCGGTGGACTTGATTACAATGTGTCCCAGTTCGTGTGCTAAATTCATTCTCAATCGATCAGTTGGAGCACCTGAGGCGACAACGACGAACGGAATTGAATCGTCTGCGATTCCAGACAATCCATCCACGGCACCGTCTGATTCCACTTCAACAACGAACACGCCGGACTTCTCTATGGCCAGTGTTAAAGTCTCTATCGGCCACATGCCAATATCCCAGATTTGTCTTACACGTTCAGCAACAGCCTCAGATGATTCTGTGTCTGACGTAGGTACGCTTGGAAGAAGGAAATCGATCCTATCGCGTCCTATCGCATCGTCCACGAGCTGACGCGCCGATAGCCATTCTGTTGCTGCCTGCTTTATCTCGAGTTCAACTCTCTTCGTCATCGATGTTTTCTTGCGGAACCGCAACCATTTGATTTCATGTTTTGGCTCAGACAGCAGGTAATCATACGAACATTCCAACGCAGTTGCCAAGCCACGCAAGTGGGTGGCTCGTGGTGTAGACGCACCTCGCTCATATTTCGATATTGCCGCCTTGGAGAGGGGAGTTCCTGCCTGGTTGAGACGGTCAACAACCTGTTGGAGCGTAAGACCAAGTATGTTTCTACGCTTTTTGATTTGAGCTCCGACTGGCATCTCAATCTCCTCACTGAAGGTAAGCTGTAAACAGCTTACCTTCAGTGAGGAGAACTGTCAACTTAAGTAGAATTTTCTTCTTATCTGCGGAGATTCGTCAACTAAAATCAGGCGTGCTTTCGCCGATGACGATCAAATCGAGAGCGGATCGCAACCACTCAGCTACACAATAAGAAGCCGATTTGATGTCTAAAACAAAGTAATACGACATTCTATATCAAGAAGGGTGTCTATTTCATTCCCGAATATGTTAGTCTGGTGATATACTTAACTTAGGAGGGTTGACCATTGTCGTCACAGTCGGAGTTGTTTTCTGGACAAACGCCTGTCGTCTTGATCGATACGGAGATCAGAACTCTGATCGACAACGGAAAGATTTTTGACAAAACGACTTATGATCCTACTTGTCTTGAGTCTTGTAGCTACGATTTAAGAGTTGGTTCCAGTAGTGTCATGGGTGGCACGGGACAAGAAGTTGATCTTGATGACCAAGGGCTAGATTTGCCGCCAGGTGGTTATGCCGGGCTCATTTCCTGGGAGAGGCTATTGCTTCCCAAAAATGTGTTTGCCAGGCTTGGAGCCAAACGGGCTTACTCATATGATGGAATAATTCTACTTACAGGTGCTTTAGTCGACCCCGGTTACCACGGGCACCTGCTATTCGGCGTGTACAACGCATCACAGAAGAAGTTTGTGTTCCGACGTGGGGCAAAGATTTGCAATGTAGTTTTTGAACGCTTGTCCGGCGATGTTGACCGCGCTCCAACAGTTAGTCCAGATTTAAACCATGGTAGAATTCCTGACGATTTCATTAACAAGATGGCAAACATGGACGTCTTGCCGTGGATGCAAATCTCGGAGCGCGTAAAACAGATCGGGCAGATGACAGCAGACATACTTGACCTCAAGCAACGTTATCAAGATGTTCTCGAGCCCATAAAGGAACTTACAACAAACGTGACTCGGGTTTCGCAAGATGTTGACAAGCTCTCCGATCGAACAGCTGAGCTACGCGAAGTCACCAGCGCGAACGCGGAACAGCTACGCCAAGTTGGGATGGATCTCTCTACAATTACGGCGCAGTTGTCGACTTCTGTTAGAAATGCCGAGAAAGCTGAAGAGAGATCGGAAGCTACGCAAGAGGGTCTTTCGGATCTGAGGACACGGGTAGGAAGATTTCAACTGTCAATCTATATCGTCTTCTCTGTACTCTTGGTAGTTTTTGGCTCGTTTCTTCCAACTATCTGGCAACAACTGTTTGGCAATTGACCTAATATCCAACGGAAGCTCACATCGAGATCACAGGACATACGCAAGCTCGAGGTGCTTTCTCGTTGGCCGTCAGTTATCACTCTTCGGCCACACAAAATGAAGCATCAAACTCGTACTGAACCGCCCCGGATTTCCCGGAGACATAATCGTATGAGAGGATTGTGGTATGGGAAGACAAGGGCGGTATTCACCTGAGGTTCGAGAACGGGCTGTCCGGATGGTACTCGACCATCAGGATGAGCACTCATCGCAGTGGGCAGCGATCAGTTCGATCGCCGCGAAGTTCGGCTGTACTACCGAGACCCTTCGCCGGTGGGTCCGGGAAGCAGAGATCGACCAAGGGCGGCGTGCCGGCATCACCAGCGATGAGCGACAGCGGATGAAGGAACTCGAGCGGGAGAATCGCGAGCTCAAGCGGGCGAACGCCATACTGCGTGAGGCGAGTGTGTATTTCGCCCAGGCGGAGCTCGACCGCCGACGGAAGTAATGGTGAAGTACATCGACGATCGCCGAGATGTGTACGGAGTCGAGCCGATCTGCCGAGTGTTGCGTGAAGCGCTCCGTCAGTCTACTACGAGCAGAAGGCTCGAGAGGAGGACTTCCTGCGCGTGCCACCGCGGGTGCGGTACGACGATGTCCTTCGCCAGGAGATCCGCAAGATCTGGAAGGACACCTTCGAGGTCTACGGGGCACGGAAGGTTTGGCATCAACTGCGGCGTCATGGCTTTCGGGTCGCCAAGTGCACTGTGGAGCGCCTCATGCGCTCTATGGGCCTTCAGGGTGCCGTGCGTGGACGCACGGTACCCAGACCTAAGGATGAGCGACCGCTGGATCTGGTGCAGCGGAAGTTCGTCGCATCGCGTCCGAATCAGCTCTGGGTGGCGGACTTCACCTACGTAGCCTCCTGGGCAGGAATGCTCTACGTCGCGTTCATCATCGACGTATTCTCTCGGATGATCGTGGGCTGGCGCGTGTGCGCCTCAATGACGACCGGCCTCACCCTCGACGCACTCGATCAGGCACTGTGGGCTCGTGAGGTGAAAGGCCAGCTGATTCACCACAGCGATCGAGGTTCCCAGTATCTGTCGATCCGCTACACCGAGCGACTCGTCGATGCAGGTGTGGACCCGTCGGTGGGTAGTACCGGCGACTCCTACGACAACGCGATGGCCGAATCGATCATCGGGCTATGCAAGACCGAGGTCATCCGACCAGGCGGCCCTTGGCGGAGCATCGAAGGCGTGGAGTACGCCACGCTCGAGTGGGTGGACTGGTTTAACAACCGGCGGCTGCTCGGACCGATCGGAGATATTCCTCCTGTCGAGCTTGAGCAGACCTACTATGATACTCTGGAAGCTCCAGCGATGGCGGCTGGACTCAACTCAACAGGTCTCCGGAGATCCCG
>JANQHN010000343.1 GCA_028282665.1 Phycisphaerae bacterium
AGTGCGGATTGACGAGGCGCGATGTCGGAGGCGAGGGCGAACTGCCAGCCTTGTTCCTCGATTTCACGAATTTCCTCGTACGATCGCTTGGGCAATGGCTGACTCCAAAAACGCTTTGCGACAGCTCGATCGAGGTCGATCGACGCGTCCCAATCCGTAAATGCCCAACGGTGATGATCTTCGAGCAAACGGTAATAGAGTTCGTCACGGCCGACGTTGAATTCGAAAATGGCGACGGGGAGTGCGAACATCATAGTGAGCAGGGGGGCGATCATGCCTGGCCTGTGATTCACGATCCGGGCCAGCATGAGCACGATAGCGGATGCAACCGCGGACGCGACGATGGCCAGCACCCACGGAGCGATGAGTTTAATGCTGTCGACCGGCTCCAGTTGTCCACGAAATCTCTCCGTCCCTCCACTTAATGCGATCGTCAAGTACACGGCCGCTGGAACGAGACCTAGGAGTGCGGACGCGAATCGGAAGGAAAACCGGAAAGGCCTTGTGGAGGCGACGATGCAGGAAACCAGCAACGTGAGTGCAAGCCACGGCATCACGGCGACAAAACCGACCACGATGATGAAAGGAATTGCCGACCAGAAACGGTAGAGCAACGAGACGAGGATGGGGATGGCGATCAATGCCGACATCAAGAGGCCCACTACGAGAATTTGGATGGGAACTTGCTGCACGCTGATGGGATTGACCAGGAGTGACAATAAAGTGTCGCTATCTTTGCTGAGCGAGACGGCGTTGGTTAGAGCGCGAAAATAGCCGTCAGCAAAAGGGGCGAATACGATACCGCTGCGCAGCCAATAGGAGAAACTCGCCACACCCGTAAACAGCAGCACGTTGATCGCGAGCAAAAGTGAAGCACGTAAACGATACCGCGTCCCCCAACGCGACCATACATCCACATACGGTTCACTTTGCCCAGCCCGTGCATGACTCCAAGGAACGTCGGCATTGGAATTGGTGGATCGAGTTGCTTTGGTTTCGTTCATTGCCTGTGACGCCGTGCGAAATAAATGCTGACTGCCCCCGCGGTGAGTGGTATGATATCGACCGAATCAAAACCAACGTGCTTTAGGCGGTCGCAAATCTCTTCCGGTGACCAGAACGATACAATACTCTTTGGCAGATAGCGATAGGCACCCGCTTTGTCTTGGCTGATCAACGATGCCAGGCGGGGCATCACGTGATTCGTGTAGGCTTCATACAACGAGCGAATCAGCTTTCGTTTCGGTCGGGTAAATTCAAGAATCGCAAGCCGTCCACCTGGTTGGAGCACCCTGTGCATTTCTGAAAAGCCGGCGTTTAAGTCAACAAAATTGCGAATGCCGAACGCAACAGACACAATAGTGAACGAACCATCTGCAAATGGCAGATTTAGACCGTCCGCTTCGCACCAGTGGGGCGTATCCTGGTCCCTCCCGGTTGCCCGCACCAACATCTCGTGGCTGAAGTCAACACCCACAACCATTGCGGGATTGCGTTTGGCGAAAGCGCGGCAAAAGTCTCCCGTCCCGCAAGCAACGTCCAGCACACAGTCCTCCTGGACCACCTGCGCAATCTCCACCGCCCGCCTTCGCCAGTACGCATCTCTGCCCGCACTGAATAACGAGTTGATGAGTTCGTAGGTGGGGGCGATGCTGTCAAACATTGCGCGCACCCGTTTGGCCTTGTCCGGCACGTCGTGCGGACTGCGCAAATTGTTTTCGTCCCAGATTTTACCGGTCTCCCTCATTGTGGGGATTGTAGAGGCAAGCTGAGTTCGATCCAATCGTAGCGATTCACCTCTAGCTTTGATAAGGTCATTACGACCGGTTACGGTAGAGGGTTGGTTCGACGACGCGCCCCATCGCTTCCGTATCCAAACCGTCCAGGAACGTACTGATTCGTTCAATGGAAGGCGCGGGGTTGCTAAGTATTTCGTTGTAATGGATTTCGAGGAACCGGAAGTTCTCCATATGGCTTTCCAGGTAGGTAGTGACCTGCTTGAGCTGCAACTGGAACACGTCAAAGAGGCGTTCTTTAGGCAGGTCGTCTGTGTTTTTGCCTTTGCGCTGGAGCATGATGTTTTGTGATTTGACGACCTCTTCGAGGCGGCGCCGCATGAACACCACCCGGTATTGGTGGGTAAGTGGCAAATCGAGCAGCAGGAGATGAACCAGCTTCACGACCTTCCCTGACGCGCCGGGAATCCAGGAAGGATCCTCTTTGGTTTTTTTCACCGGTTCGAATTCGTAGTAGCCTTTGGGGTTGTCCTCATCGGCTACGCGGATCTCATCGGTCAACGCTTTGATCCCCCCTGCGTCGATCATTTGCATCATCATTGAGGTGCCCGACCGGGGTAGCCCCGACACAATCGTGACGTAGTTTCGCTGGTTGCTCATAATCCGTTCCTGCCTTCGTTGCCGTGTTTTGAGTGATCGAGCCCCCTGCGTGCCGCAAATACGTTGTCGGCAGGTTTGCTCTTAGTGCTCTGGCGCGTGCACCACTACTGCCGGCAGTAAGTTTGGATCGATCGTTAATTGGTGGTGGACTATTGGTTGCGTGTGTGTTCGATGGCTGCGGGGAGCACTTGTTCAACCGCTGCTTCCACGCCACAAGGCAAGATCGCCCCCGCCGATTGCGCATGGCCTCCGCCTCCGAACCGCTGCGCCAATTCGACAACTGTTGTACCACCCTTACCCCGAAAGTTGATCCGCGTTTCACCCTTAATGCCTTCGCTGAAGAAAATGGCGATTTTTACGCCAACGAGTGCTCGGGGAACCGATACCTGATCGTCAATGTCGGCGGCGCTGCATCCTGCCGAGGCTATGTCGTCGTGACTTGCGACACTGTAGGCGACTGAACCGCCTTCGACCACTTTTGTATTTGCGTAAACCACACGCATCAACTCAAATTCCGACCGCGCCTGGGTGTGGTAGAGCAGTTCGCCAATTTCACCCACATCCGCCCCCATGCGCACCAGTTCCGCAGTCGTGCGCAGGGCGGAAGCGGTTGTGCTACGAAGCGAAAAGCCGTGAGTGTCCGAGTGAATTCCCGCGTAGAGCATAGACGCACACACAGCGTTAATCGGCGTTTCCATAGTGACGAGAACGTCATAAACCAGTTCGCAAGTGCTTCCCGCATCTCCGACGACCCAGTTGACTGTGCCGAATTGCGTGTTCGTGCCGTGATGGTCGATGACAATCATCGGGCGGCCGTCAGCCCACTCCGTGTCCTTCCAGGATTTGTCGACCAGACATCGCGACCGACGGGCTGTGTCGAGCACGACGAATCCGTCTGCCTGTTCAAAATCTTCGCGTGTCGCCGCTACGGGCTTTGCCCAATCCGCGAGAAAGGCAAGCCGCAAAGACAAAGAGCCCTCGGGCAGGGAGACTCGCGGAGTGCAATTCGAACTTGCCAGGGCAATGGCCATGCCGAACATAGAGCCCAACGCGTCGGCATCGGGTGTGACGTGGGCGATCATAACGGGGCGTTTCAGCTTATGGATGGCGTTCGTCACATACTCTGGAACATTACGAGGTTTGGCCGCCAATGTGGCGGCTGACAACTCCGACATCCTTCCAACTCCCTGTGAGATTGATTCAAGCGGCGGAGGGCGTGGTTCACGCAAATTTGCGAACCAGCAGCCCCCGATGGCTTACCGTGATAAAGTGCTTACGATTTCATCGCTTTGATGAGAATGTCCGCGACCTCGGGCCTGGTGAATTCGACCGGCGGACGTTCACCACGAGACAGCAATTCGCGCACCTTCGTACCTGAAAGGAAAATCTGGTCACCCTCGATTTTCGGGAAAGTTTTTCGGCTGACCATGCAGCCGGCCTTTTTGGACCAGGCGGCGTGTTCGAATTTCATCGCCTTGATGCGCAGGGCGTCCTCGGGCAAATCATCGAAAATACGCTGTGCGTCATACGTGCCGTAGTAGTCACCGACCCCCGCATGATCGCGGCCGACGATCAGATGGCTGCAACCGTAGTTCTGGCGAAGCACGGCGTGTAAAATCGCCTCGCGCGGACCCGCGTAGCGCATCGCCGCCGGCATGATCGAAAGCATCGTGGTTTCGAGATTGTAGTAATTGTTGATGAGAATCTCGTAGCAATCCATCCGGACTTCGGCGGGGATATCACCTTCTTTGGTTGCGCCCATCAGCGGGTGAATCAGCAGGCCGTCGACGAGTTCCTGAGCGCACTTGGTGATGTATTCGTGGGCGCGGTGAATCGGATTGCGCCCGCACAAACCCGTGCCGCTTTTAAAGAAAAGGGTTGGGAGACGGTTGTTGCTTTCCAGACGCGCAATCCGATTCACCGCGCCCACGAATACATCACCAAGT
>JANQHN010000354.1 GCA_028282665.1 Phycisphaerae bacterium
CTTCACGTCTCGCTGGGAGGCCGGCAGTCGTCCAATCGTTTCCCGAAGTAAATCCCGGCGATGCTCGAACTCGTCGTAATCCCCACCCGACGGCTCATCAACATCCGTCCCGCCCGGGACAAGCCTGAGCACCGAGGATGTTTTCGTTTCTTCATCATTGCGGCGTTTCTTCCGCACGTGCGTCACAGTCACCGATCGCACAATCGTGAAGAGCCAGGTCGAGAACGCGCTGCGACCTTCGAATCCGGGGAGGTACTTCGCCACCCGCAGGAAGGTCTCCTGGACGATCTCGCTCGCCTCCTCCCGGCTGCGCGTACGTGCCCAGCCGTACCGCCACACGTTGTCCACGTGCTGGCGGTAGAGTTGCTCGAACGCGGCTCTTTCGCCCGTCCGAGCCCTGGCGACGAGTTGCTCGTCCTTCATTTCCATTGACCTACTCCACCCCTCATTAGAGCGATGAACTTTAAAGAAGTTACGCTCTATTCGAAAAAGTCCGTAACGGCTTTATAGGTCGCTACTTGGCAGGCTGCCGCCTGCATGATGCCTCGCGCAATCTCGACAGATCGTGCTCCTTGTCGTATACAAGGAATCAGAATCAACCCCACCGGGCTCCCTAGCCCCTACTGGAACTTAAGGAGTCTGTTTTCGTGGTGGTGCGATGCCGATAAGGATATAGGATTCGCGATTCCGCAGGAGATAACCCGTGTACCGGTTTAGACTGACCATATTCTCGCTGTCCATCGTCGCCCTTCTGTTCGCCGGCTGCGGCGGACTGAATCTCTTCGCCAATCAGACTGCGTCCCTGGGTGGATCGACCGCTGGCGGACGGGGCTCGTTCCAAGTACTGATCATCAACAATACGCCTTTTCGCGCCGCGTTCGTCGCGGGCTCGTACGATCAGACGGACATGGACTCGCAGCCCGACTTCGAGATGTTCGGCAAGGACAATGAAGAGGACGGCATTGATGGCAACAGCCAATCCGGTCTGACATTCCAATGCGCCCGCGTCTTCGCCATAGGCAGCAAACGCCTCAACGCTTTTATCCAGGAAAATATCGACCTCGAAACACTTGATGACGACATCGCCGAAGATGCCCTGATCGAAGGCGTGGAATTCTATTCCGTCGCAGAAGACGGTACGACAACCAGCCAGGGCATTGCCCCTGCGCGAGAATTCCTTATCGGCGTGGACTATCAGTGTGGCGGGTTCCTGATCTTCCGATTGGAGTTTGACGATGTAGGTCCGAATCCATTCCGCATTGAGTACGAATGGATCCCGTCTGAAGACGATCGCTAGAAAATCACGATTTCAAGCGCTGCCGCCCGGAAATTTTCGCGCTCATCATTCACACACCACACCATTGTTTCCATCAATACGCCACCACCGCAGTTTTCGACGATGAATCACTTACAAGGCACGACCGAGAAGTTTCGATGCCCAATTGGACCAATTACCAACATGCTGTACCATATGGGGCTTGCTCCGCGGGGTGCGGAGTGAAAGGCTGGAAATTCGTCCAGCAAAATGTTGCGTCCGCTTACGTAGACTGCCCTTCACCAATCAGTAAGGTGTAGCGACTCAATCGAGACGGATTAGCCCGTCTCAGTAAAGGCGGCTTTTTTCTCTATGGCCTGCTTGTACGCGATCTGGAACCGATCCACTTTGCACCTATGGGCACGCCGCGCCAAAAAAACCGCAACGGAAAAAAGCAATTCAAGCCCTTTTATCGACCGCAACGAACTACGCAAACTCCTGGGCGATCACTGCGACACACTGCTGATCCAAGACGCTCGCGACAACTCAATTGACTTGCTGCTGCCCTGCTTGGATCATTGTATCATCTTTCGAACCGAGCAGCCTGCGGAACTCAAAACCTCCACACTCGTTAAACACACCATACCAACGCTGACGTTTTCTCCAGCGGACGCCATCGACCTGTTAACCTCATTACCTTCGGTCGCGCGACACGAGATCGAACCCACTGATGCGCTACAGTACTGGTCACGAGCCGCCTCTTTGGTTCTGGAGATTCTCGCGAAACAACGCTTTATTCCGGATGTCTACAGCACGCCCGATGGCACATACCGTGGCTACTGGCGGGCTGTAGTCAACGACGATGCTTTCTCCGCCAGGCTCGCTGCCCTGATAGCGACCATGCCTCCGGTATGCCGCGCCTTCGCGGATGACAAAGGTAATCCGCAGGCGTTTCGCATCATCGAGAATTTCCTTTATACGACTGTCGATCGGCTTGTCCGGCGTTCTCTGGAAGGCGATGAACTCGCACACCGCTTGCAGGAGCGATCCCAAGCAAGCATCACACCGCAGACCCGTTGGCTGGCCGCCCTCGTTCGCGAAGATCCGCGCATTGAGGGCCCGCCCGAAGAACTGCGCATAATCACGCAAAACGTTCACGAATGGCTCGCCAAGTTGACGCCCGGACCGAAGCTACGTACCTGCCGGATGTGCCTGCGGCTTCATCCGCCCGAGCAGGACCAGCTTGAAACCGACGAACTCAGCGCACCTTGGCTTTTGACACTGCATGTTAAAGCGCTGTCCAACGAAGACCTCGTATTGGATGCGGATCAGCTTTTCAATGAAGATTCCACTGACCCGCTCATCCTTGCCAGGCCTTTTTATGGCGCGAAAGACCAGCTTCGCGAAGACCTCGAAAAAGCATCAAAACACTTCGCCCCACTCAGTTTCTGCGCAACGCAGGAAAAACCCACGCACTGCCAACTAACACTGAGCGAAACCTATTCTTTCCTGCGGGACGCGGTACCCATTCTGGAAGGCGAAGGCTTTACCATTTACCTGCCGCGCTGGTGGCGCAGCGACAAGCCGCGACTGGGCATGCGCCTCGACCTGAGTGAAAGCAGTTCAACTTCGTCTTCTTCTGCGCTTAGACTCGATTCGTTGCTGGATTACAATTGGCGTATTGCGCTTGGCAACGAGGATGTTACCGAGTCAGAGATCAAAACCCTCGCCGCCGCAAAGACGCCTCTGGTACGCCTGCGCGGACGGTGGGTCGAAGTGCAACCAGACGAAGTAAACGCCGCCCTGAGCTTCCTTGAAAAACAACGAAGCGGGCAAATGTCGCTGCTCGAAGCGCTAAGGCACGGCTACCTCGCTGACGACCTCGACACCGGTTTACCTTTCGTAGGCCTTCGTGCGGATGGCTCGCTTGACGCGCTGATCAACGCCACGCACATGAACCAGACCGTCGAATCGCTCTGTGCCCCTGAGGATTTCGTAGGTACGCTCAGACCTTATCAGTTGCGAGGTCTGGAGTGGCTTCGCTTCCTCACACGGCACGGCTTGGGGGCCTGCCTGGCCGACGACATGGGTCTCGGAAAAACCATCCAGCTCATCGCCTTGTGGCTTAGCGAACGAGAGAATGGTCAATCGCCCGGACCGACACTGCTCGTTGTACCCATGTCGCTGGTGGGTAACTGGCATCGTGAAATTGAACGGTTCGCACCGCAACTCAATGTTATGGTGCACCATGGCCTGGACCGCCTCACGGGACAGGCGTTTGTCAAAGAAGTGGAAAACTATGATGTCGTAATCAGCACCTATGGCTTGATCCCACGAGACATTGATCACCTATCGGCGGTATCGTGGTACCGCATCGCGCTCGATGAGGCGCAGAATATCAAAAACCCAGCGGCAAAGCAGTCCACGGCTGTCCGATCGCTAAATGCCGTTCACCGCATAAGCCTTACCGGTACACCCGTCGAGAACCGGCTGTCCGAACTTTGGTCCATCATGGACTTTCTGATCCCCGGTTACCTCGGCTCCGCGACAAACTTTAGGCGTCGATTCGCGGTTCCCATTGAAAGACATCGCGATGGCGAACGCGCGAAGCGATTGCGTCAACTCATTCAACCATTCGTACTACGCAGACTCAAAAGCGACCCGGGCATCCTTAAAGACCTTCCCGAGAAAATGGAAATGAAGGTCTACTGCAACCTGACGCGTGAGCAAGCGGGACTTTATGAAGCGCTAGTCGGCGATATGCTCGGACAGATCGAGCAGGCGAAAGGAATCACACGCAGAGGCCTAATCCTCGCAACGCTAATCAAACTCAAGCAGATTTGTAACCATCCAGCCCTCTTCCTTGCAGAACAAAGCGATGCAGTTCATCGTAGCGGAAAATGCGACCGGCTTACCGAAATGCTCGATGAGGTCGTCGCGGAGGGTGACTGCGCGTTGGTATTCACACAATTCAAGAAGATGGGCGAAATACTCAAACCGATCTTGCAAGATCGTCTTGATCGAGAGATCTTGTTCCTGCATGGTGGAACATCTCAACGCGAACGGGATCGATTAATTGAACGGTTCCAATCAGAAGCAGGTGACGCACCTGTTTTCATTCTTTCCCTCAAAGCGGGTGGACTGGGATTGAACCTCACCGCCGCGAACCATGTTTTTCACTTTGATCGATGGTGGAATCCTGCGGTTGAAGATCAGGCGACTGACCGGGCGCACCGCATTGGACAAAAGCGCCAGGTCCAGGTCCACAAGTACGTTTGTATCGGTACGCTTGAAGAACGCATCGACGCAATGATCGAACGCAAGCGTAATCTCGCCGAAAAGATCATTGGTAGCGGACAGGAATGGATCACAGAGCTATCAACCAACGCACTGCGCGATCTGTTCACGCTGTCGAATGAAGCTGTGGCTGATGACTAAGATAAGGGAATCGCAAACGATATCGACAATGAGTGAAAACGGCTACACAACCGAAGACATGCCTCCCACCGTCAAGGTCGTACCCACCATCTACCCAACTTCCATCCCCCTGGAACAATGCACCGAGGGATTCTGGTCGATGGGGGGGAAACTCGAAGATATCCAGATCGACATCTGCGAGCCCGATGAGCCATTAGCTTTGCTCGAAAAACTCGGAACTTCACCATTCCCGCGCAGTGGATTTCCGGTGATCGGCTTTCTCGCAACCACATACGACAAAGTTAGCCGATACGCACTTGAGAAGGACTAGTACAAGCAATCCGATTTTGAACTACCCGCTCTCTTAGCGTTTTCCGTTAATCCTGTTCTATGGTCTTGAAACCGGTTCGCTTGTGAATGTTGTCACGATCAAGCCAGTTTGATACCACATCCTGCATCCGTTTTTGACTGATGCGCGCCACATAAGACCGGCGTTTCTGCTCGAACTCGTCAACTCGCGCGGGCAACAACTCTTCCCATTGAACGACCAGCACGCGAGCGTCATCTTTCATTTCTACGACTGCTAAAGGATCGGTCGCGTTTTGAAGCTCGAAAATTTTATCCGCAACATCACCTGGCAAACTTCCAAGCATATCTCCACCAGATTCCGCCATCGCAAACGTACCGAAAGATTCCTCGATCGAAGCAACCGACATTTCCATTACTCGTGGGAACGGCTTAGGTTCATAATACTTGATCACGTTGCCCAGCCCCACCACCGATTCGTTCTGACGAATCGCGGCATCTGCATCGAAGGCCATCTTCAAATCGCCCAACGTGCGGGCGTTTTGCATCAGAACCTTCGCCTGTTCTTTCGCCTTGTCGTACGCAGCCAATGTACGCAAATCTTCAATCACCTGCTCGCGATGCTTGTCCAAAGATTCGGCCGTATGTTTACTGAGTGTGTCAACAACTCGGAACACGTAGGCGTTACCCGCGCGGGGTTCGATCAAGATTGTCGGGCAAGTCTCATACAACGATAGGTAGTCAACTTTGTTTGGATTCTCCTTGGGTACTTCCGCAAGCCCTTCGACAAAAAAAGCCAAACTCCTTAAACTCGCACTTCCACCGAACCCACCGGTACTACCGCCGGTGGCAATGCCGATCCCCGAAATGTCCCGCGCTTCTTGTGCAGTAAAGAAATCGGTTCTATGGCTGCTGAACGCTGCCATATCGAGTTCGTGCTCTGCGGGCGGATTCTGTATCAATATGGGGTAATAATTCTCCTCTTTCACGGATTCCGGAGCTTGGACGTAAAGGGTATTCTCATCAGGCTCAAGGCCCGCCCAAGGTCCACGACAATGCAGCACAACCCAGTTAGCCACCCGGCGAGCTTTATCACGAGCTTCCTCTTCGGCGACCATTTCCATTGCGATTTGTCTAGTCGCCTCCTCATCCCATTGCAGATAGTCTGGTCGTTCGAGGCCATCTTCAGACACTTCCGAGTCGATGGTCCTAAGGAAGTTACCATGCCGTGGATTCTCGTTGTACAAATCCTCCGCGCGATCCAAGTAGTTTTTCTTCCGAAGCGGACTAAGATCGAGGCGTTGCAGAATTTGCTGTTTAATCTTCTCCGCGTCGATTTTGACGTACTCAACCTTGACTGAATCGCCAACGAGATAACCAAACTTCAATCCCCGCCCTCGCTCCGCACTTTTGTACTTATCAAACTGCTCGCGAATTTGTTCCTCGCTGAACTCAATCGTTTCATCATAGAACGCGCGGTACGGCAACGAGACCGCCTTGATCTTCGCTTTATCCAGAACCGT
>JANQHN010000105.1 GCA_028282665.1 Phycisphaerae bacterium
GGCAACCCCATCGACATGATCGGTGATGCAGAGGCTCATATATACGTCGATGCGCTGAACATCATTATCGAAGACAAGGGCGTTGATGCGATCCTTGTACTCTGGGCGCCGCAAGCGATTGCTTCGCCTGAGTCGACCGCGCGTGCAGTGACCCAGGTTGCTCAAAGATCGGACCTGCCCATCCTCACAAGCTGGCTTGGGGGTGAATCAGCCGACATCGCCCGCGACATTTTCGCGGCGTCAAATGTGCCAACCTATGACACTCCCGAGAATGCCGTTCGCGCTTTTATGCACATGGTCCATTACCGGCGCAGGCAGGAAATCCTGACTCAGGTACCCCCGTCGCTCCCGACCGAATTCACACCCACTCCCGGCGCGGCTCGTTCTGTTGTGGAAAAAACGCTTCTGACCAACCGCGAATTGCTCACGGAGGCTGAAGCGAAGCAGGCGCTCGCCGCGTATGGCATACCGGTTGTGCAGACCCGCGTAGCCAATGACGCTAACGATGCGGCGGCGCTTGCTAAAGAGATCGGTTTTCCCGTAGCGATCAAGATTCTCTCGTCCGACATCACGCACAAGTCGGACGTCGGTGGCGTCGTATTGGGGCTCGAATCGGAAGAAGAGGTTCATGCGGCTGCGGGCTCCATGCTGACGCGCATTCGCAAAAAGTTTCCCACGGCGCTGATTAGCGGTGTGACCGTTCAAGAAATGGCCAAGCGACCCAATGCGCATGAGTTGATTGTGGGAATGACGACCGATCCACAGTTCGGTCCGGTTATCCTCTTTGGACGCGGTGGAACTGCCGTTGAGGTTATCGGGGACCGTGCGGTTGCCCTGCCGCCGCTTAACATGAACCTCGCTCGCCACCTGATCTCCCGTACGCAGATCTACAAGCTGTTGAAGGGCTATCGCGATAGACCGCCGGTCGATTTTGATGCCATCTGCATGACGCTTATCCAACTGTCACACCTTATTGTGGATCGTCCGGAGATCGTCGAGTTGGACATCAATCCGCTTTGGGCTGACGAGAAAGGCGTACTTGCGTTAGATGCACGGATTCGCGTTATGCCGCCGGATTCCTCCAAAAAACGTCTTGCAATCAGGCCTTACCCGCGCGAATTGGAGGAGACCATCACCCTCAAGACCGGCGAACAGGTTTTCGTTCATCCCATCACGCCCGAAGATCAACCTGCCCATAACGAATTCGTCGAAAAAATCACCCCCGAAGACATGCGGCTTCGACTGCTTGGTGTCATTCGAGATATCGAGCACACCGAGATGGCGAGATTGGTTCAAATCGACTACGACCGCGAGATGGCGTTCATCGCCGCCCGTCCCCGTGTTGGGCAGCGTCCCGAAACACTGGCTGTGGTTCGTGCGTATTTCGACCCTGATAACACGGGAGCGGAGTTCGCTGTCATGGTGCGATCGGACTTGAAGCGAACCGGTATTGGCACGGCCCTTATGCAGAAAATCATCCGCTACTGCAAGGAACGCGGTACGAAAGAGATCGCGGGCGAAGTGCTCGAAGAGAATGCGGCGATGCTAAACCTTGTCCGCAAGCTCGGCTTCGAGGTTAAACCACACAAAGAGTCGGGCCGGTGCCGGGTTGTGCTGCCGCTGAACTAGATGGGAATCAGCAGTGTAGACTATCT
Source organism: Phycisphaerae bacterium (assembly GCA_028282665.1). Lineage (GTDB taxonomy): Bacteria > Planctomycetota > Phycisphaerae > UBA1845 > UBA1845 > JANQHN01. Next base: position 1,656 of record JANQHN010000105.1, read on the forward strand.
GTCGAAGCTCTAGGATTCGGCGAGTAGTTCTAGGAATGAGAACTGCCGCTACTGAACACAGAACAAAATTGGGAACTGAAGGAATTGAACCTTTCGTCAGTTCCCACTTGTTTTATTGGCGACGGATTTACATCCCGTCGTGAAGAACGGCTTACGCATATCAATCTCAACCGCGGCGGGAGGGATTCGAAATCACACTGCTGGAATTTTAGGTTTCGTGCTTACACCTCTGGGCTACCACTGCCAAGCGCGTACAAAAAACCAGCGATTCTACGAACCACCGGGGCTTGCGTATTTCATTAAAGGGAAGTGACGTACGCAGTCCAGAGACTATCCAAAAACCTGTTTGTGAGTCTAATTGCGAATAGACGCCTTGCCGCAGGCCTCTGCAGTCAAGTTCACCACACGCTAATTGGCGACTTTCATTTCGAGCTATGGTTTTTGTCGGTTGCGTGATTTAAGGAGCCGAAGCGTCTATTGCAACAACTGCAACATAGCTTGAGGTTGGGCGTTGGCGATACGCAGCGCTTGGCCTGCGGCTGTGGTGATGATCTGCGCGCGGGTCAGGTTGGACATCTCGACCGCGAAGTCGGCATCGCGAATGGCGGACTCGGCGGCTGTGGTGTTTTCCAGGGCGATGCGTTGGTTTTTGAGGTTTGGCTCGATGATGAACTTTTGAATCGAACCCAGTTCTCCACGCAAATTAGCTATCTGGTTGATCGCTTCTTCGACGGTCGCGCTTGATTCGGTCAACAAGCCGGCGAGCAAACTTTTTGAACCACCTCGTGACAGATCGGAGAGATGACCGACGATGGCATTGCCCAGGTTGCCTGGCATGATCGAGGGCAGGCTGTTGCTGATTCGCCCGCGTAGATCGATGTCAGGTGTGATGTGGAAATTAGCTCCGCCTCCGGTGATGTAGAACTCGGTGGTTACGGGGTAAATGCCTTGCAGCCCTTTGCCTCCCACCGGTTGACCGAGGTAATTGCCAAGTGTGATGTCTATGCCCAGGTTTGCGCTATCCAGCGACACGATTTGCTTGTCGGCGCTTACCTTTGTCCGGGGGTCGTAGTTAATGCTTCGGATGTCCACCGCACCGTCGCCGCCTATGGTCGTTGCGTTGTGGGCGGTACCGGTTCGCTCTGTGTGATCAATGGCCTCAGTCAGTGAGGGGATAGGGTGCATCGCGTAAACGGCGACGGATTCGGTGGGCCCGTAACGCTGGGATTTGAACTCAATCGTGGTGCCGTTTAGTTCAGCGATAACGCCCGTGCTCGCTTGAACGGCGTTTACCGCGTCAACAACGTCCTGCCGTGTAAACGGGGCACTATCGAAGTTGAGTGTCTGCGTACCCAGGCTTCCGCTCACCCGTACGGTGTTTAGCGAATCCACCGCTTCGGCAAAAAAGTCTGTTTGGTCAGCCCAGTCGACTTGCGGTCGGTCCAGTCCGCGGAGTTGGACAAAAGCTGCGGATCCCGTGTCGGTCGACGTGAACGTAATCGCGCCACCCGCGTAAGAGGCGGTTACACCCGTTGACGGAGAGGCTGCAGCGATTGTGTCAGCAATGTCTTGCCCATCCACGACACCGGGACCGAAATTAAAGGTTTGGGTACCGTGGAGACCGCGTACTTCGATGGAGGAACCGTCCGCCTGAGCCACTGCCAGAAAGTCTGCGACGGTGTTCCAGGTATACGTGGCTTGGTTTCCGGAGGAGCCATACTGGGTGATCGTGTTCGTTGAGTCGTTGGCGTTGAGGTAGATGCGTGGCTCCACGGCTACCGTAACCGAGGCGCTAGGTCCTGTCGCTTCACTTACAAACGCGAACTCGTTGTTTCGATAGAGCGCCATCACCTTTGTCGTAGGCGTGGCAGCATTTACTGCGGCAAGCACGTCGTTGACCGTCTGCGGCCCGTCGAAGACCAACACTTGAGATCCTTGATTGCTTGCTACTCTAAGATGCCATTCGCCATCCACCGTTGTCAGGAACGAATTCGATTGACGCCAATACGCCGCTCCCGGTTGCGCAGCGTCCACCGTCAATGAGGCGTCGGTTCCCCAGTTCAAAGAGTTGAAATCGATCTGTGTGTCGGACACGTAAGTTGCCTCGACACCCGTGAGCCCTTGGGCTGCGTTCACCGTGTCAACAATATCCTGTGTCGTGATAGCGGATCCTGAGAAGGTAAACGTATTGGTTCCCTGGTCACTCGTCAGCACGATTTGCGAGGAACCCGCTTCCGCGGCGTCCAGGAAAGCCTGCCTGACCGTCCACGATTGAGTTGCCTGCAAACCTTGCGTTAGCACTTCCAAGGTAACCGGCACGACCGACGATTCTGCCACCAGCGCGTGAGATACGTCGACGCTTTGAATGGGAATCGCGGTATCGTTGACTCCACTGAGTGTGTAGGCCATCGTCCCATTAAGGATATGTTTGTCTCCAAAAGTAGTATTCATCGCGATGCGTTCGATGGCTGCGATGGCGTTGTCGACCTGTTGCTGATTGGCCTCTACTTCAGCCGCGCTTAATCCTCCGTTGTTTGCCGTTTCGTGAACGAGTTCTTTAATATCCAAAAGAAGCGAAGACACTTCGGCCAGTGCGCTGTCAGCCGTCGAAATGAAATGGTTGGCGCGTTCGCTGTTGTTGATCGCAGTGGAAATTGCGGTCAGTCGACGCCGCAATGTTTCGCTGGCTATGAGTCCGGCGGGATCGTCCCTTCCGGTATTAATGCGCAGACCGGTTGCGAGACGTTGCGTAGCTAGCGCAGCGCGGTCGGCGACTGTCCCGAGCCTGACCAGGGCAGTCAAAGCTTGGATGTTTGTGTTGATTCGACTCATTCGCTTGGCGGCGGACTTGAACAGCGCGCAACCGGACGGCTAACCACACGTTTTACGCATGGTCTGGGGTTGCACCACTGTTCGTCCTATTATGTTCGCGCACACCTCCATCCGACTCGGATTACGGTTCCGAAAAAACAATCCCTCTTGTCGGATCGGCGAACGACGAGTGCAGACTGAGTTATCGGGGGGCGCCGGTAATGTGAAATACATGGGGTACTTCGTAGCATTTTGCGGATTATACGACCAGTCACTTATTCAGCAGTGATTTAATTTTATTGAATTTTGTGCGATTCGTGCTAGAGCTTAAAAAAGTACAGTGTCGAAATGATTTCGTTTGAGTTATCGGCCCATTACTGCTATGCTGGTATTATCGGCAGTGGTTCTTTTGTTCTGGCCGGACCAAAAAGAAGCATTTCATGGATTAGTTGGTTCACGTGTGTGGACTTTGGAGGAGAAAGCAATGCGCAATAGGTACCTCATTTTAACCGTGTGTGTAGTTTCATGCCTCGTTGCGGCACCTGTGAACGCGCAGATTCAAGACTGGGACGCTTGGTGGCAGGATGCGTCGCCGTTGAACATGGACGCGTCGTCCTGGTCGTTTGATGACCAGGCGGTCCAGTATAATGTGCTTGAGGATTACGTCGCTCTGACGGTTGATGATAGCGCGACGGCGAGTGTTGGTTTGAACGGTGGTGCGATTGCCGAGATCATCCACGTTGAGAAGGCGGTAACGAACAATTCCAGTTTTGTATGGACGGGCTATGAAATCACGGTCGACGGTTCGGCTGGCGTAAATTACGTGTCAGGGTCCGGCACATCCGATGTTTTTGGCTTGCCTGTGGAAAACGGCAATATGCTGATATTCTCCGAGCCGGGTACGGTTGGAATCGGCGAGACCGTGACGTTCAATTTCGATGTCGAAGTGCCGCAGGGCCAGTTTTCCTTCAATATTTTGCAGTTGCCGGTTCCCGAGCCAACGGGTTTGGTGATTTTTGCCGTGGGTACGCTGTTGATTCGCCGACGCTAAATCAACATGTTAGTCGAGTGTGGAGTCTGATAACAAATCTTCCATTGTTGGCTTGCGCCGCATGTTCGTTAAGCTTGCACGTTTTTTGGGACTACTTCGCGTAGTCGGTTTCCCGGTTACAAGTTATTGAGGATTTCCCGCCGTGCGACCAGCCTGGTTCCGCGTTGTTGGTTCGTCCGGCAGATGGACAACCAGCGAGAGCGTAACTCGTTTTGTAAGTCTTCGCCGATCCTGTCGTTTTTTCCGCTGCTTTGGATCTTGCCTCCCGCCCGGTGGACGTGTCCGCCGCCATGCCCAAGACCTGCGAGCAAATCTTTTACAATTCGGCTCGCGTCGCCACCTTTGTTTGTTGCTCGAACAGATAACAATACCGCCCGGTCTATCGCTGCGGCGCACAAGACCCGGTCCATGCCTACGCAACGGATCAACAAATCTGCGACTTCGCCAACGATCTCAGCATTGTTAGCTCGCGGCAGAAAGCAAATAGCCGTGTTGCCGTAGAGGAAAGTATTTTCCAATGCGAGCATCAAATCGGCGTAGTAAGCCAAGTCGAGTGGGGCGGTTTGAATGTCGAGCAGCAACTTAAGGTCCGCACGTTGGCTGAGCCAGGAGACAGCGCGGTGATCGGTGCGTGTAAATGCCGGCCAACCAAGCGCATCCGTGTGAATCGCGTATAGCAGTGCGGTGGCAAGTGCGGGGGGCGTTTTGACGTCTTCTTCTTTGAGGTAATGGGTAGCGATGGTGGCGGAGGCCGCTACATTGGGGCGGATATCCCGGTGCTTCACGCGGTATCTTCGACCAATGTGGCGATGATGGTCGATCACGCCGAACGGTTGATGATGCCCATCGCTGAGCAAGTGGTTGACAGCTGTCGGTTCACAGTCAACGTAGATCAGCGCTTCCGCCTCCACAACCATCACACGATCCACCAATTTGAGCGGGGGCTTTAGCAGTTCCACCATGCGCTTGTTCTCCGCACGCACGATTGCGCCTCCCGCAACGAAACGCACCGGCAATTTCAGTTTTTCTTCGATGATTGTTGCGATGGCCCAGCCAGTGGCGATGGCATCTGGATCGGGGTTGTTATGAGTAAGCAAAAGAACGCGATCCTGATCGCTTAGCGCTTCGAGCAATCGGGCACAGCGTGTCCTGCGCTTTCTCTTTGATTTGACAGGAGAAGTCATAGCTCGATTAACCGTGAGAAATCTACAACGCAACAGATCCTAGCAGAGTTCACCGCGTGTCGCGAGCTACCTGTTTATCGTGCGAAGATGCCTGGCATTACTTCTTCTTCAACACGGCCCTCCAACCGGTAGGCTGATGGCGCACCGGGGCGGGATGAGCGGCAAGTCGGATGTCGTCGACGAGGTAGAAACAAGACGGGTCTGCCGTGGCTGCGTATCTTAGGATAAGCGGTGTGGTTCTCCTGCGGGTTTCGATGAAGATGAGGCTGACCGGTCCGTCTCGACCCTCAGCGGCGAACGTCGTTACGGCGAAACCTTTTTCTCGCATGAAGGTGGCGACGGCGTCTCCTTTTTTCGTGAAAATACGCACTACCTGGAGCCCGAATGCGAGCCAAGATTCGATCTTAATGCCCATATAACTACCCGTGGCGAAGCCGAATGCGTACGCAATCGCGTAGGCGGGGCGATCCAGGTTCTGCATAACCTGCGATACCGCGAAGACCCACACGAGGACTTCAAAAAAACCGAGAATCCATGCAACGATTGCTCGTCCCTGGACGATTGCGATTGTTCGAATGGTTCCCAAAGAGACGTCAATCAGTCGCGCAAGAATGATTAACAGGCACCCTACGATCAGATTCAAATCCATGACACTCACACTCCGCGTTGCAGCACCAACGTGTGCAGCACGCCTCCAAAAAACAGCGCCCATCGTTATGAGGACCTGAAGCGAATTGCCGAGCAAAAACCAAGCCATGGGACGCGATTTCGTTCTGGAAATCGTGCAATCGAATCAGTTATGATGACTTCATGGGTTTTGCTGAGGGTTTTAATTGACAGAGGTTTATGAACAGGAGGTGGGCAATGGATGTTGGATTGAGGATTTTGAGGGGTGGTGTCGTCTTTTTAGCGGCAGTCGCCACACTAGGGGCGACAGAAGTTGATGGCGCTGAGCGTATGGTGTTGGGGGAGTATTTCACGGCGACCTGGTGAGGCACCTGCTCAACCGCGGGTCCCGTGGTAAGCGACCTCATCGACAACTACGCTGACAGCTTCGCCGTCGTCGAGTATCACCAGTCAGATTCCTTCTCATTTCCGTGGGGCGAATCAAGAGCCAATTTCTATAGCGTCTGGTCGAGCGGCATTCCCTGGTTTGCCTACGATGGCCTGTTCGATGCCTGGCCCATCAGTACCTACGAGTCCAAACTTCAACAACGCATCAACGTGCAGACGCCCGTAACCCTCAGTGTTGGCGGGGATCATTTCGGCGGCAATACGTACCAACTTCAGGTGCGAGCGTGCCTCGAAGAGGATGCGAACTCGGTCAGTCTGCGTATCTATGCTGTCGGCGTTGAGGACGATTGGCCTGCTTCGCCCAGCTATTCACGGAATACCTTCCGCGTGGCTGGGCAAACGACAGACATCGCCCTTCAGCCCGGTGAATGCGAGACGGTCGAACCGCTGATCCTATTGGCTGGATACAGCAACATCGAGAATGCCAAAATCATCGCTTGGGCGCAAACGCCGAATTCGATTGCTCCTGCGTTGGTTTATCAGGCCGCGAAACAGTTCTGGCCGCTGGAGGCGCTGCCCGAGCATGGCGATAGCAACAACGATGGCAGCGTGGACCTCGATGATTTTTTCGATTTCGGTGGTTGCCTTACCGGTCCTGATCCTTCCGTTACACCGACAGCTGGATGCTTGTCCGTGTTTGACGTCGATTCGGACGAGGACGTTGATGTTGGGGATTTTGCCGAATTCCAGCGCGTTTTTGGCTATGCGAGCGAATAATCGGGCGAATCATACCGACATCGTTACTGGAACGGCGGTATCGTGAACTTATCAAGGGGAATTGAATGGGGAGCGAATTGTTTTTGCCGCTCCTTTTTTAGATTGTTTGGTCATGAATCGAAAGCCAGTAGTGTTTGAGTGTGGCCATCAGCTCTCGAAACCGAGCACCGTCCAGCGGTTTGATGAGATGCGAATTAGCGAACAATCTGCAGGATTTCTCGAAATCGCCTCGAGATTGCGATGTCGTCAGCACGACGACTGGAATCGTGATCAGCTTTAAATCGTGCTTTAGCAGGTGCAAAACTTCCGTAGCATCGTCGGGCAGGTTGAGGTCTAGAATGACCAAATCGGGCGCGGTTGGCGGAGAAGCGGCGGCGTTTTCGTGAAGATACGCGATTGCTTCAGACGCAGTCGTGACATTATGCACACAGCAAGGGAGGTCGCCTTGCGTCAATGCTAAAGAGGCAAGCTTGGCGTGTGCTGCATTGTCCTCGACCAGGAGAATGTGACGCTCTTGCTGATTGCTCATGCGTTTTCCTCCGCGGATAATTCGGAGCGCGGCGCTCGATCTTCTCGATGAGTCACACGGTGAGGCAGTGTAACCCACGCTTTACAGCCACCGCCTTCACCCGGTGCAACCCCGGCGTCCCCGCCGTGGCACCGGGCGATTCGACGTACGATTGCGAGCCCCATGCCCGCACCAGTCGAGTTTGGATTCAGTTGACTAAAGAGCTCGAAGACTCGTTCACGGTGTTTTTCTGCAATGCCTTTTCCATTGTCTTCAACCTCGATCCGTATGTATCCATCTGAGAGTGAGGCCTGCACTGTGATTTGAGTGTTCGGCTCGCCGTGTCCATGTGTCGTTGCGTTATGGAACAGGTGCCAAAGCGCCAGTTGCAACAATTCGCGATCTGCGATGACGTGGAGTTCAATGGCATTTGGGTTGAGGTGAAGAGATTCTCTGTTGAAGATACCGGGATTGGAATTGCCGATCTCGTCTACGAGCTTACCTAGGTCGATCACTTCGAGTTGTGGGCTGCTTTGTCCAATGCGGCCGTATGCCAGAAGTTCGTCAGTCAGACGGGCCATGTCCGCGACAGCGCCGCGTATCTCCTCGACAAAGTCAGGGATACGATCAGTTCGACCGGATTGCAGATCGCGCGTTACGTACTCCGAAAAACCGGATAAGGAAACCAGTGGCGTTTTCAGGTCGTGCGACACGGTATGGATGAGGCGTTCCATTTCGTGTTCCCGTTGATCCAAAATTGCACGCAGTCGCGGACTGGTTTCGTCGAGATGCGCCATGGCTGCGCCGTCAATTACTACGGTCAACACGCCGGTGTAGTCGTACCCGTTGGGGACCAAAGGCGTGATCGAGCCATGAAAAGGCCTGCCCCGGTGGATAAAAACCCCGGTTCGAGATTCCCCGGTCAAGGCGGCTTTATGGGTTGCGACTGACAAAAATCCGTCGCTTACCCGTGACAGTACTTCCGAGAGATGCGAACCGACGCAATTGTCAATATTGGTTTCGAGGAATGATTCTATCCGTCCTAGTGCTGAAGTGATCTGAAGATCTTCATTGAGAGTCCAGGCAACGGCAGGTAGCAGGCCGATGAGTCGCTCGGTGTCGTTTGCGCCAAACTTCGCATTGGCATGCATTGTCGCAGAGGGGGCGTCACTGACCCGATTCTCTGATGCGGGTAACGAGCGATGGCCAGGGGAGGTTATCTGCTCTGGAATTTTGTTCATTTTTTCGTTGAAAACTTGCTTGGTGTGCCGGCTTCGCTGAGTAGTTTTTCGTAATTGGAGCGTGAGTACGATGGCGAAAGCGCCAAGAGCAACTGTCAATGCACACAAGATAACCAGGATCAGCCAAATTTCCGTAGAAACTATGACTTTAGGCGCCTCTGGCGACGCGTGGTTGAGCAACAGAGATGGAACGCCTCGATGAAGAGCTACACTACCAGGAAATTGGGTGAACTGGAAAACTTCGAATACTCCTGTTGTGGAAGTTTTAGAATAAGTTCGAGTCATGCATAGCGTTAGACACTTTGAAGTGTGTGGTAAACACGCTATCGGACGCTACGAATCCACTGAACTTGCTCTGGGGTCAAGACGTACCAAGTCCACGACACGTCTATCGTTGTTCGTACACGCAGATAGTATGCGTGCTGGCTTGGGATACGCCACGTGGCGTCTGCGCGGCGCTGTAACTTATAAACGAAATTTGTGCTAAACGTCAGGCAAGGTTGTCAGAACCGGCTGATCATGACATAATTGTAAGGTGATCTTGGAAGGCTCGGGCCGCCTTCCGAATTTTCTTTTTCAGTCGTGGTTAAGTGGAGGTTCTTTGCCTTGGCCATGAGAGCGCTCGTCATTGAAGACGACCCCAGAACGGCGTCTTTGCTAAAAACCAGTCTATCGGATGCGGGATACCACGTCGATTGTGCCAACTGCGGCAAGGATGGTGCCCAGATGGCCAAAATGGATGGCTATGGCGTCATCATACTCGACCTCGTTCTTCCTGACGGTGACGGTGTCGAAATTTGTCGCGAACTGCGCGAACAGGACGTTGTCACTCCTATTCTTATGTTGACCGTACGCGGCTCGACCCACGAAAAGATTAGTGGTTTGGATGCGGGGGCGGACGATTACCTGGCTAAGCCGTTCGAGATTGATGAACTCCTCGCTCGCGTTCGCGCGGTTAGTCGTCGCATTCGTGAGAAGGAAATCACCCGCGTCAGCTATGTGGATCTAACACTGGATATCATCACTCGCAAAGCCTTTCGAGCGGGGCGGGAGATTCCGCTGACCGCCAGAGAGTTCCGCCTGCTCGAATTTCTCGTCAGAAATGCGGAGAAGGTAATATCCAAAGACACGATCACGGATCAAATATGGGCCGATGGTAGCGCGCAGGCGAGCAACGTGATCGAAGTTTACATCTCTCGTTTGCGTTCGAAGATCGATAAAGGTTTTGAGAAACCTCTTTTGCATACAGTTGTCGGTAGTGGCTACGTGATTAGCGAGAAGCAGTTGGACGAAATGAAAGCGTAGATTTTTTCCCTCCGCCGCAACGAGTGCTAAATCAAAGAGCCTGCCAGATGCGGCATCCGGCATTGTTTATCCCACGGTAGAAAGATCGCCCTCGGACGCCACGTTTGTATGGAAACCACTGTGGCTGACGATACTGCGTGTGGCGTTGGAGCGGACGCACGATGGCTGTTATTTGTGTACGTAGTAGCCTTGCAGTGAAAAAATCACCGGTCAGAAGTTCGATCTTTTGCGACTGGGTCTATTTCCAGCACAACAAGCTGTTGGTCAACTTGAATGTTGGTCGGCTCGCAACATGCCGGCAGGAGGATTGTCTTTCCTCCGAGTGCTTTGATGGATCCGGAATCAAAAGCGAGTGTTCCAGCCCCTTCGAGCACCATCCAAATACGAAACCGTGGCAAAGCAGTGGGAATATCGCGTCGGCCAGGTTCGATTGTGATGCGAGAAAGTAAAAACCGCTCGCATTCGGTGATTCGCGAGCAGGCACCCAGTTCGTGAGACGTGTGAACGCAAGGACGGACTATGTCCTTATCATTCACATTGATTCGGAGATGTTTGTAGGCTTCCTGTAAATGCAGCTTGCGTGGATTTCCGGATTCGTCGAGGCGATCCCAGTCGTACAGCCTGTACGTGACATCGGATGGCGTTTGAACTTCAGCGACCACGATGCCACCGCCAAGCGCGTGCACCACACCGCTAGGCAGGTAGAAGCAGTCGCCGGGTTGCACGGGCCACGCACGGAGCAATTCGCGAAGGTGCGGTGTGCGAATTGCCGCCTTGATGTCGTCCAGACGCACGCCTTCTCGCCAACCCAGATAGAGGTGCGCATTCGGCTTCGAATGAAGCACGTACCACGCTTCGTGTTTCACCGTATCTCGTGCGACACTTCGCACTTTCGGATTGGGGTGTACTTGAATGCTGAGTGCATGGCGGGCGTCAAGATACTTCAGCAGAAGTGGGAACCGGCCGTACCAAGGCTCGGCATTGCCCAGGAAATCATTCGGGAACTGTTCCATCAAGCCTTCCAGATTTTTGCCAGCCAATGGCCCGTTGATGACCACACTTTGTTCTGTCTGAAAATGTACGAGTTCCCACGATTCGCCGTACGATTCATCGGTGGGCAGTTCCTTGCCCAGAATACTAGATAAGTTGCGTCCGCCCCAGGGTTTGGGTTTCAGGATCGGCGTGAAACAGAGGGGGTAGAGTTTATTCATGATCGGACAGTGGTTTTGCAAGTCAGCTCGGGCCGGGGACGCACACGGCTGAGTGTCTGTTGATGTTAGGCGGAGACGGTGCCAAAGAGTCTCCCTCCGACATTTTGCCACCAACCGAGCAGGCATTCCAGTCAGCGGGTCGTACTCTTTGAGAGGGAAGGTTTGTGTCAATTCCAGGCAAGGTGACCGACGCAGATTTGAAGTCCAGAGCAAAGGCTCGGTGCTACCATCTTAGTGCCTGTCAGGCGGACGCGGGCTAGTGAGGACACATGGACAATGAAGTGACACCGCCTCAACAGATGTCAAGGGGAGAATCCTCGTTGAAAGGGAGCGCACAGACTGACTTTGGGCCAGAAGGTTACAAGCCGATGTTCAGCGCTTGTATTGAAGAGGAAGTTCGGCGTTTTCGTCAGCTATTCGATCTGATCCCTGACTATCTTTACGTTATTGACTGGGACGCGCGATTTCGTCTCGCCAACAAAGCTGTTGGCGAGGCCCACGGCTGGGAGGTGGCGGATGTTGTCGGACGACTTTATAGCGAAGTGGATAAGGACGAGAAACAAGCGGCAATGATTCTCTCGCGATGCCGAGAGACCATGATCAAAAAAGTACCCAGGCTAACCGAGGAAATGCCGTTTCGTCGTTCCGACGGCGTGGAGCAGACGCTTCGGTTATACGAAGTACCGTTCGAAGACCCAATTACGCGCGAACCAATGCTGCTGGGTTTGGCCGTTGACATCACAGCTCAAAAACGACTCGAGGCGGAACTGCTCGAACGCAAGAAGCTGCAGCGTGACTTGCAGGTCGCGCGCGATATCCAGCAGGGATTACTCCCCAATGATATTCCAGTTTGCTGCGGGTTTGAAATTGCCGGCTGGAGCGAACCCGCGGAACAAACCGGCGGCGACTATTACGATTGGATTCCGTTACCCGATGGTCGAACATTAATCACGTTGGCGGATGTTACCGGTCACGGACTGGGACCCGCGATTATCATGGCGGGCTGCCGCGCATACGCGCGAGCGATCTTTCGACGACACGCAACGTTGAGCGAGTGTTTTGCGAGACTCAATCAGTTACTCAGCGAGGAACTCACGAATGGTCGATTCGTAACTTTCGCCGCTGCAGCCCTCGACACACAGCGTGGCGTGGTCGAATTGTTATCCGCCGGGCACGGACCACAGTTTCACTACTTGGTCGAACGAAATGATATTGCGATGTACGATTCGGACGGTCCTCCGCTCGGAGTTCTACCGGACATGCGGTTCAACGCCGGTAAGAGTGTTAAGCTCCAGATCGGTGAGGCACTCGCCATCGTCTCGGACGGTTTGTACGAAGTCTTCAACAAGCGTGGTGAAATGTTCGGCGTGGATCGCCTTGCGCAGATCATCAAGGCATCTGCTCGTAAAGTTCCGAGCGAGGTCATCGCGAGTTTACGCAACGCGGTTGCCGAGTTTTCCGCGACGACAAGCTACACAGACGACATGACGGTTGTCGTCATCAAGCGGGGACCTCGCTCTTAGTCGCAGTCTTCGAATTCGCGGTTTTAGATGCTGTTGCGTATTCAATACAAGTTGCCTGTTTAAGCTGCCACATACCTCATTTGAGACAAACTGTGTCCCATTTCGGTGACTTGCTTCAGTCGTCCAGTGCTGCCGGTTTGAGGCGGACGGTGAATTTTCATCAAGCTGCGGTCAATTGTTCGGTTCGAGACTATGCTTTATGGAACCATGCTCCATACCCCAGGGGAACTTAACATTTTCGGAGGTGAGAAATGAGAAGGGTGTATGTGTTTGTTGCAGTTTTGGCGTTGGTTTCGCCAGCCGTTCAGGCAGAGATGATTGGTTTTGCATTTCCGATCGATGTGAACCAAACGGTACCCATGGCCGACATTCCAGCAGGTCTTCCCACACCATTTGGTGATGGGGTGGTTTACTACAACACCGACACAAATTTCCTGGAGTGGACCATCACTTATCAGGACTTGACCGGAATGATCGTTTCGCCCGGTGCCCATTTTCACGGACCTGCCGATTATGGCCAAACCGCCGGCGTTCAGATCTTCCTAAGCAACGGCAATCCGCCCGAGCCTGCGACCGGCGTACTCCAGGGCAGCACGACCTTGTCGGAGACTCAGGAAGCTCAGTTGTTGCAGGGCCTGTGGTACGTCAACATCCACACGGCCGCTAATGGACCTGGTGAAATTCGGGGTCAGGTCGTTCCCGAACCGGCTTCCTTTGCAATGCTGGCTATCGGTGCTGTAGTGCTTTTGCGTCGCCGTTAACGGCGCAAGGCTGAAACTTGAGCGTAAGGTGTATGAAAGGCTAGGCCGCCTGCGAGTCGCGCGGGCGGTCTTTTTTATTGCAAACAATGCCCGGACTTCACGGGATTTGTTCGTAAGGTGAATTCGGTTACATTAGCCATTCTCGAACAATGTTCAGGCGGTAGCCAGATTGCTTATTGGGGAGAATGAGGATAAGTAGATGTCGATTTCCAACAAGTTCCGTGATCGTTCCGCGGCCCTTTATGAGAAAGCATGCAGATCGCTGGTGGGCGGAGTGAATAGCCCCGTCCGGGCGTTCAAGGCGGTGGGGGGCGATCCGGTGTTCGTGGAT
>JANQHN010000118.1 GCA_028282665.1 Phycisphaerae bacterium
GATGGAGTTTATGTTTATTTCTACGATGGGCATAAGCTCATTCAGATTAACGACGGATCGGGGAATCTGATCACGCAGTTTATCTACGGAACACCGTACAGCGACAGCAATGACATCAAACAACAAATTCACGAAAATTCTGTTCTACATCGAACAGGGCAAGGACGATTGGCCTCCTGAAGATTCAGTTGAGAGCTTGTGGGCCATTGAATTTCCGGGCGGGGGATATCAGATCGAGAATGTACCTGTCTTTGTCCCGAAGTCCTTATTATCTTTTTCTCGGATGAATCTTATAAGGTCGACGCACGTTCTAAGCTCAAACAAAAAGGGTGTGAATGGGAAGGCACGCATTACCCTGCAATTGTGGCTGTTGACGTCCCACCCGCAACGGATATCAAAGATCTGCGCAAGTTTCTTAGGGCTGGCGAGGGGTCGGGCAAGTGGGTGTATAAATTTTCGTGCTTATCTGACCAGCATGCCGACAGAAGGAGGCGAACGTAGCGAGCAGTTCCCCCTTGAGTTCCTCGATTTGTTCAGATGAATGGCCATTGCTGATTCCTAACCCGATGCCGTTTTTAACGTCGCTTCGTTCGAAGATGCCGGAATGACGACGTGGACGGATGTTGGCCTGGCAGGTTATCGTTGCGGTGTTGCTTGATTCCAGCGTCACCGGTGAGTTCGTGGAAATCGAACTGCTCCGGTTGACGGGAACATTGTTAGGCATTTGAGTGCCCTTTCCGATACTCAATGACATTGGAAAGGCTGGCATCGCATACACCGCGCGTCAACTCACTACAGCTGTCATCGGCGTGGATAGTTTTTCAATAGCCGAATTTAATATATGCGGAGATTTTTTTGAGTCGTTTGCCTGCTTTCCCTAGATCGGTGAGGCGGTGAATTCTGTCTCCATTTTTTCTAAGCGAGAGGATCCGATTGACGCTCACTGGTCCGAGTCCGGGGATGCGCAAAAGTTCGAATTTTCCTGCGCGATTTATGTCGACGGGAAATAACTCTGGGTGCATTGTAGCCCAAGCTTCTTTCGGATCTCGGGTTAGAGACAAGTTTCCATTAGTTTCGAACGGGATCTCATCGCCGGAAAAGCCATATTTTCTCATTAAGAAATCTGCTTGATAGAGCCTGTGCTCGCGTAAAAAAATATCGCAACTGCTGGCGTTACGACAATCTCCAAAGAGATCTTTCTCTCTTTGTAATGCCATAGAATTCTCACCCGGTAAAGATGGATCGCCGAATCCACGCTGATAGGCACTGTAATAAACTCGCGAAAGCCCCAGTCTTTTGTACAAACCGAATGTCGCCTTAACGATCTGGCTGTCGGTTTCGTCTGCCGCACCGACGAGGAATTGCGTCGATTGATCAACTCGCGCATGTTTCGAGCCTGTCGCAGTCAATTCGCTGATCTTCCGGATGGTGCCGACAATGTCGCGATCAAAGTCTTTTTTTTGCGAGAGCTTGGCGAATGCGCGACGGTGAGGGGTTTCGACGTTGACTGAAACCGCGCTAGCCAGCGAGATTGCCTTGGCGATAGCCTCATCTGAAGCGCCCGGAATGACCTTTAGATGCAGAAATCCACGATATTGGTATTTTCTTCGTAGCAAGTGCGCTGCCGCCGTCATACGCTCCATGGTGTGGTCTGGATTGCGTATGACTCCGGAACTGAGGAACAAACCGAAAATTCCATCCTGCCGAGCGTAATCGTACAATACCTTTGCAAGCTCGTCAGGCCCCATCGTGCAGCGTCGTGTGTCTTTCCCCTGGCGAAAGGGGCAATATTTGCAGTCATTTACGCAGGCATTGCTCATGAGCGTCTTGAGCATAATCGATCGACCGCCGCGCGGTACGGAGGCAGGGTAGACCCACATTCCATCCGGACCACGTTTGCGATGATCGTCATTCTTGCTGCCGCATGCACAGGAAAGATCGAAACGGGAGGCATCCGATAGCAATTCGAGCTTTTGGTGCGTATCCATTTCGAAGGGAACGGTACCCAAACAAAATGCGAACGTCAAGATCTTAACTTCCGAATTTAGATTTCTTTTTGACTGACGAAGGTTGCAGCGAAAGATTAACCGCAATATCCGAATGAGGTTTGTGGGGCGGTCGAGTGCTTGGTAGTTAATTGAGCACTGAGTTCCTTTCCGACCAGCGTTGTTAGCCCATTCCGACTCTGAGTGGCGAGAGTTCGTGATTTTCTGGCGTATTGGTGCAGACGAAATACGCTTCGAGTGAAGGTAGTCGCGATCTCGTTGGCATGGTTCATATCGACTGTGTCGTGGTTGGCGGTGCCGCCGATCGGTCTTCGTTTGACGATTGGTGCGCTGTCTGGCGAGTTATCGATGCTCGTGTACTACTCATATTAACCTACGAAAATTCGAAATGGCGGTAGATTCCGCAGGCCGTCTGTTTTTGTGAAGGGAGCCATGCAAAGATTGCGATCTGTTGACCACGGTTCGGTTCTTTTCTTTTACTTGCGGCGTGGGATAATGGACTAGCGCGATTACAAGAACTGCGGTTCAAACAGAGACCAAAGTATCATGACGCTACACATGCATCAGGCAAAGAGCTCCGAGACCGAAGCGATTTTATGTGTGGTAAGGTCCGCATTCGGTAGCAAACAAGGCGACGAAGTCGCCAAACTCATCGATGATCTGCTTCGCGATCCTACCGCTTGTCCGCTGTTATCTGTCGTGGCCACGGACAATGACGTGCTCGTTGGACACGTACTGTTTACCACTGCAAATCTCGAACAGTGTCCCCAGGCCGTGTCCGCTTCGATTCTGGTATCCCTGTCTGTTTGCCCGGATTTTCAGAATTGCGGGATCGGTGGCATGCTGATCGCAGAGGGGTTGCATCGGTTGCGGGAAATGGGCGGCGAATTGGTGTTCGTGCTAGGCTACCCGGAGTATTACCAGAAACATGGCTTCTCCTCCGCTACTGTTAAAGGCTATGTAGCGCCCTATCCGATTGCGCCCGAGCATGCAGACGCCTGGATGGTGCAGGAACTTCAGACCGGGATCATGAAGCGAACAAGTGGGCGTGTCGCATGCGCCGAGGCACTGGCCGATCCCAAGCATTGGCGGGAGTAGGCGTCCTGACGGTTGCGCTGCCGCAGAACCCATGTGGATGGAGGTTCGAAGACACTGCTAGTTTCAAAGCGAACGGTTTTCTTAACCCGGCCCGATTTGTTCAAAAGAGGGTTTGAGAGTTCGGGGGGCTCGCGCTCGCAACGTTCGGCGCTTTTCTTCCCACTGAGTCGCTCGTCTTTCGTGGCTGCCGGAAGATGTACTTGGGTGGTGGTTACAGCGGGTACTTCAGCGGTCCCGACGGCCGCTTGCAGGAAGGATCACGGGAGCCGATCTTCATCCTTCGATGAGTAAGGAACGCTCCTGTTCAATGGCTTGGTATGACTTTGGCCTGACGGTCGCGAGCGAGTCAAGTATCATCGGCGCAAGTTAAGGGACGTACGCGGCTGCTGTTACGAGCCGTTTGATGTCGCGTAATCCAACTTTGCCTTTGTAGAATCGGGCATCTTTGTTGGCTCGCATAATGGCATCGTGGAGTACTTCAGGATTCGCTTTGGCTATTGCTGCTGCGCTAGTGAAGCCGGCGGCGACCAATACCCTCGCAAAGGTTGGGCTAACCCATTGCACTCGCGATAGATCGGATAGCGAGATGAGTTCCGACAAGACCTTTTTATTAAGGTCCGTGTTCTTGGCATATGCGTGATTCCTCGATGAAACAGCCTCGAAAAGCTGTCGCGTGTTGTTTGCGCCAAGTCTTTTTAATGTGTCGATCGTGCGCTTGTCCAGCCAATCGAAAACTTTCAGTGCCTGCGGTTTTGGAAAGAAGCTTTCGACTACACGTCTAAGCAGTACGAGATAATCAGAGTCGACGCCGGAATTGTCGGCAAGGGATGCGAGCGTTTTTTTGTTCTTTAGCGAAGTTCTGAGATCGTCGAGAGAATTTATCCCTGCCTTCTGAAGCGAATCCATCTTTTTGACCATGTCTGTAAGCAGGGGCTGTTGACTTGGAATCAGATCTGTCGCTTGCAGTCGTGCTTGCAGATAATCGAGATTTGTTGAATTTGCGTCGATGTAGTATCTCATGCCTTTCCATCTCGCCACCGCGGAATGGGTTCGCCGACGGACCGCCTTGTGGCATCGCTGCTGTCGGCGTACGCAAAAGCAGTATCTCGTTAACAATAAACAACAAAAGGTGCCAAGGTACAAGAGTGCCCTTGCTGAGCACGCGGATGAGACTTTTATGCAGGTTTCCAGTCCGTGGCCTGTTGATTCTGAACGGTTATGGTCGTGGCCGTTAATGCCGTGAAAACCGGATTTTTTTAGGGCAGTATGTTCGAAATAATTTCATCAAGTCACGTGCGAACGAGTATTTCGACCGAACTTTTCTTCCAGCATTTTGTTACCATGAACGGTAACGATTATCCGGAGGTCTTTTGGAGGCGTTTGCTTCGGATGGGCAAGAAGCATCGCAAACACACGCCGAAGCGTTGGATCATGGAGCGAACTTATGGCTGGCTGAACTGTTTCCACACCTTGTCGATACGTTGATCGCAGGAAAGGGAAAAACGACACCGCGCAGCTTCAATTGGCCTGCCTAGTCATGATCGCCAGGAAAATTTGATTATTCGGATAAGCTCTTAACCGGACGACCAGTGTTAGGCCCGGCCTCGGATGGAGAAGTCGAAGTCGATTGCGCCGATTCTTCATTTGGCGTATCCGAAGGTGACGGACGGTCGTATTGCTGGTTTTCATCAGCCTGGATAGTTGTCTGTCGTGTGCCTCGTACTTTTACGACGGGTCCCGGAGAGTCGGGCCTGGGGAGAGATATGACGAACTCCGAGCCTTTGCCAACCGTGGAATGAACGGTGATTCGGCCGTGTGCTTGTTCGACAACTTCGCGTACGATAGCCAGCCCCAATCCAGTTCCGGGAATGTTCTTGGCTAGTGCCAGTTTGCCCCTGCGAAACGGATCGAACAGAGCGTCTTCCGATGCCTCCGCAATACCCATGCCATTGTCCTTTACACGGATCGTGGAGGATTTCGGATTGCATTCTGTTGACACCCGAACTTCTCCCCCCTCTTGAGTGTACTTGATCGCATTTTCAACCAGGTTGGAGATACAATCCTCCAAATCTCGCGCTTCCACGCAAACGCTTCGGCGCTGACATCCACTCGTATCGAGAGTAAGTGCGATTCGCTTCCCGTTGGCTTGGTCGCGGTACTTGTTTACCACGTGTTCAACGGCTTCCTGTAAGTCCGTCACACTGGATTGATGCCGTGCGGGGGCAGCGTCTTCGATTCGAGCGAGCGTAAGCAGTTCGCCAACCTGTCCGATCGCACCGCGACATCGCTCAATGATGCGATCGACAATCCCTGGAATGTTTTCGTTTTCGACGATGCGATCTCGAATTAGGTTGGCGAGCATTTCAATGCCCGCAACTGGACTTTTGAGTTGGTGAGCGGCAACCTGCATGAATCTTGAACGCCGTTTTTGCAGGTCGAGAATAGTTTGCCTGCTTTGCGTCAATGCTTCGTTTGCTTGTTCTAAATCTCTTTCCTGCGTGTCCAAGCGGGATGAAATTCTGAGCGTAAAAAACAGCGTTCCAAAAATACCCGCGGCCAATACGCCGATTGCGCACCAGACATACATTGTGTTGAGGTGCAGGGAAAGCCCTTCCATCGTACCCAAAAAGGGGTAATGGGTTGCAAATGCGCCCCTCGCCGTCGATTCTCCGAGCAAAAGCCCCGCATAGAGGAGAATGGCAACGACGCCTTGCAGAAATGCGTTGACCGGCCGAAGGAGTAAAGCAGCCAAGAGCATGTGGAAAACATAAAATACAGCCATTGGGTTCTCAATGCCGCCCGAAAAGCGGAGCATGGCTGTTAAAAGGAAGAGGTCCGCGAACATCTGCGCGTTGACGAATACGGCAACTTTGCCGACACCGTGCATGGGTTGATCGATGGCGTCTACACTGCGTTCATGCGATGGAGGGATGGGCTCGGCGAGTTCTTTCAGCAGCAAGAAACCAATCAGCATCCATGCGACGTTGACGCTTGCCAAGAGAAGAACACAGTAAAATAACTGGGGAGGACGCCTGAACGAAGGAAAGTACACGTGCTCTAGCCCGAGAATAACGAGCGTAGCGAAGATGATGATCCACCGAAGACGGATAAACCAGCGGTCACGCACAACGGCGAATAGGACTCGTCCGCGGAAGTTTCCGTGCGGGTAGAACAAATCGCTAAGTGCCCGGCTACTATGCATTTTGGGACTCCGCGAGTTGTTCGAATGGCCGAGGTACGCCCATCGATCCATGGTTCCATGTTAAGCGAGTAGCAATCGCCAGCCAATAGATAAAGTGTTGATGCACTGCTGACTTTGTGAAGAATAACACGAGCGCTCGTTTTTGCAACAATTTACCGCCACCGTAACCTCGAACAAGTTCTTGCAGGTCAATTGCTTACGTCCTACAATGCCGCCCCCCAGCGTGGGCCAGAGGATATGGGGAACGCCGGTATTCACTTGGCGAAATCATATCCGTGAGATTATCGTTAAACAGCAGAGGCTGAGACGGAGTCTTATGAAGCACAGTCCAGCTTACGAATACTACCGCAACGTTATTCAAGCCATTCGCACAATTCTGATTGGCATGCGAATATCACTAAAGTATTGCTTTTCTAAGACTGTGACTCTCCAATACCCCGATGTGGGCCCAGCCCTTCAGCCACGGTATCGTGGTTTTCATTTTTTCGAAATCGAAAAGTGCATTACCTGCGATGCATGCGCTAAGGCGTGTCCGGTCGATTGCATTTACATCGAGAAATCCGGACCGCGAAAGATCGACAAAGAGTCGGGTGTGGCTTTGGGGGGGGCGGTGATACGTTATGCCATTGATTATTCCAAGTGCATGTTTTGCGCGCTTTGCATCCCACCTTGTCCGACGGACTGCATTCACATGGGTAAAGTTCACGACATGTCCGGCTACACGCGTGAGGATATGATTGTGGAGTTCACGGAACTAGCTTCCGAGGGATTGCAAACACCTCAGCCGCTGTGGATGCAAAAGAGGGAGCTTCCTGAATGGGTGAATCGCTCAAAAGAAGAATGGTTGGAATTCGAGTATTCGGATGACAAGATGACTGGCGACAATGCGAAGCGGCGAGCCGCTATGGTTACGGCTTTGACTGAAACAGAGATTCCCAAGAAGAAGAAACCGGCGCTTAAGAAAGACGCTTGAGGGATAGCGTTTCGCTTCAAAACCTTGTGAAGAGCCCAGCACAGGAGCTCAATCGTGCTTGCAACAGCAGCAACAACGGCAGGTTCAGTGTTTTTAGTCGTCACGAAGCAGTCTCCGCCGGTCGTGCATGAAGGCACGAACATCGAATTGGTCATAGGGATTTTGATGTTCCTCGTGACGGGTATCCTCCTCGCTTTCGGTGGGCTGTTGGTGGGGTGGATTCTGCGCCCCAACAGGCCTCATCCGGTTAAAAGTGAGGCGTACGAGTGTGGTGAACCGGCGATTGGCCCCGCTTGGATTCAGTTCGACCTGCGATTTTACACCGTTGCATTGGTGTTCATCGTTTTTGATGTTGAGGTCGCATTGCTTTGGCCTTGGGCGGTTGCGTTCAAAAACATCGGCGGACCCGCGTTTTGGGCGTTTTTGGTCTTTTTCCTTTTGATAGCGGTTCCGTTCTTGTACGAATGGCATAGCGGTTACTTGAACTGGGTGCGGGCGAGCACTGGTCAGAAACAAAGTACGTCTTCGGTGACAGTCAATGATGAAGCCGCCTCAGTGCATTAGAGGGTCCTGCATGATCCGAAGGCGCTGGAAGAACATGTCCCCCCGCATCGTGGGAGGCGATGCCTGACATGAGTTGGATTGAAAACAGATTCGAGGAAGGCCTGATCGTGACGTCGGCGGATTGGGTCATCAACTGGGCACGCAGCAACAGCATCTGGCCTATGACATTCGGGCTCGCTTGCTGCGCGATCGAAATGATGGCGGTTGGGGCGTCGCGATTCGATCTGGATCGGTTCGGCGCTGGTGCTTTCCGTGCAACCCCACGGCAGAGTGACCTGATGATCGTCGCAGGTACAGTGACCTATAAGATGGCAAGCCGCCTTAAACGACTTTACAACCAAATGCCGGATCCCAAGTACGTGATTGCGATGGGCGCTTGCACCGTCGGTGGCGGTCCTTACTTCAAGCACGGGTATCACGTGGTAAAGGGTGTGGATTTGGTCGTACCTGTGGACATCTACGTTCCGGGATGTCCGCCGCGTCCCGAATCTCTGCTTGAAGGCATCATGCGGTTGCAGGACAAGATTCGCCGTCAAAGCATCGGCAAACTTTCGGGAGATCGACCTCTCGAACCGATCATGGTTTCGTGATCATCGGCGTGTTATGCGGAAAGTAAAATGACTCCCGAAGAAATCTGTAACCTATTGGAACTCGAGAAGGCGGAAGCCGTCGTTGACACGGTTGTGGAAGGCGCACGTCCATACGCCGTGATCGCCTCGGAACATTGGCCCAGGATCGCCGAGTTTTTGCGTGATGATCCAAGGCTTCGTTTTAACATGCTCAACTCAATCACCTCGCTTGATCTGCTCGCGGAGAACAAGCTCGCGTGCGTTTACGACATGAGTTCGTTGGATTTGTCGCAAGAGAAAGATTTGATTGGTGACGGGAGTTGGTTTGCCGTGCGGTTGCTGG
The DNA here is from genome assembly GCA_028282665.1 of Phycisphaerae bacterium. Lineage (GTDB taxonomy): Bacteria > Planctomycetota > Phycisphaerae > UBA1845 > UBA1845 > JANQHN01. The sequence goes on from JANQHN010000118.1 coordinate 8,756, forward strand.
CCGATCGTGATCATCCAGTTTTGCCGACAGTGTCACACGTGTGGCCTGCAGCGGATTGGCATGAGCGCGAGGCGTATGACTTAATGGGCATTACTTTCACGAATCATCCCGATCTTCGCCGCATTCTGTGTCCGGAAGACTGGGAAGGTCATCCGCTTCGCAAGGATTACGAGCACCCGTTGGAATACCAGGGCATTCCGGGAACAACGGAATACGAGCTTCCAAACCCGACGCACTAGGTAACTAAGGACTATGCCGGAAACGACGTATCAAAGTGCCCCCGACGTGTTGATGGATTTGGACAGCCGGGAGCAAGGCGACCTGTTGACGGAGGAAATGATCGTCAACATGGGCCCGCAGCATCCGTCAACACACGGTGTGCTCCGGCTCGTTTTGCGTACGGATGGCGAGATGGTGATGGAGGCAATTCCACATATCGGGTACCTGCATCGCTGCGCAGAAAAGATTGGCGAGAACGTCAAGCCGTTTCAGTTCATTCCTTATACGGACCGAATGGATTATCTGGCTGGAATGAACAATAACCAAGGATACGCGATCGCGGTGGAGAAACTTGCGGGAATCGAAGTGCCGCAGCGAGGTCAGGCGATTCGCGTGATTTTTGCGGAACTGAATCGTATTGCATCGCACTTGGTGTCGCTGGGAACGTATGGCTTGGATATGGGGGCGTTTACGCCATTTCTGTATTGTTTCCGTGAGCGGGAGATGATCCTTGATCTGTTCGAGGCAGCATGCGGAGCGCGACTTACATATAGCTATCTGACCGTCGGCGGCGTGGTGGAGGATCTGCCCGAGGGCTGGATTGATCGCATGCTCGAATTCCTGGATTATTTCGAGCCAAAGATCGACGATTACAACAATCTACTCAGCTTCAATCACATTTTCATCAAACGGACGGGGCGGATTGGTATTATCACGGGCGAAGAGGCGGGGGCGTACGGATTGACCGGACCCTGTATCCGCGGCAGTGGTGTTCGATGGGACCTGCGGAAGGTGCAACCGTACGACGGTTACGAGAAATACGATTTCGAGGTTCCCATTGGCGTGGAGGGCGGAGAGGGCGTCATTCCGGCAGGTGTTACCCTTGGGGATTGTTGGAGTCGCTACTGGGTGCGCGTGCAGGAGATGGTGCAATCGGTGCG
>JANQHN010000150.1 GCA_028282665.1 Phycisphaerae bacterium
CCGCGAGATGCTCAAGCGCTTTCAGCGCCACTCGACGGCGCGGGGATTCCTGCTCGGCCTCATAGATAATACCCATCCCGCCTTCGCCAAGCCTGCGAATGATACGGTATCCTGCAATCGCATGTGGTAACCCCTTCTGCTGAACCGACTGATCGTCCAAGACTGAAGCAAGAACCTCGACGCCTTTGTTTGACTCAGCGGCTTCAACAAGATCGTGTTTGGCGCCATCGTGACGAAGCATCGATTCGACTTCACGGCGCAGCTCTGGATCGCCGGCGCATCGCGACTTCAAGAGCGATGCGCGATTGGCGGGCGACAAATCGCACACTTCATCAAAGAGTTCCATGATCAAGCGATGGCGGTCCGCCGATGTCATCAGGTATTCTCGTCGCTCAGCTCGCGAATAAGCCAGGCCCTTACACGCCGCCACTCTTTTTCGATCGTCGATGTGGAAACATCCAGCACACCGGCAACTTCCTTAACTGTCAAACCTCCAAAGAAGCGAAGTTCGACGATTCGGGCTTGGCGTGCATCCAGTTTGCCCAACTTGGTCATCGCGTCGTCGAGCGACAGCAAATCGACGGTTGCGTCTTGCGACGGCGTGTACATCGCGGTGGTCATTTCGCCTCGCTCACCACGAGCGCGATGTGCAGCCACCCGGCGTCGGGCATGATCGGTTAGTACTTGCCGCATCGCCGTCGCCGCCACCGCGCAGAAATGCGCACGATTCTTCCAAGCCGTACCGGGCGCGCGCACCAGCTTGATGTATGCCTCATGCACCAGCGCGGTTGGTTGCAGCGTATGGTTGGCTGGCTGATTGCCAAAATACGACCCCGCCCGGGCTCGCAACTCCTGATACACCATCGGTAACAGATCGTTCATGGCAGCAGGATCCCCTTCGCTAACGCGTTGCAACAACTGTGTTGCGTCGAGCGAAGAGCCTGATCCGGAAGCAGTCATGCGGGCTATTGTACCGTAAACCAATCTGAATTGTAAATCCTTACCACGAGGAACATTACGGACTTGGCGTGATCTATTCTGGGATTTCGTTACGGGCTTGAGTAGGCCCGCTCGTGTATGCGGGTGATGGGACGGCGGAATCTTCGAGTGTTCCTGCCCGAGCCTAGAGCGACATGAAAGGGGTCCGAAATGCGAATGACGAATCGCGACTTGGACACGGCTGCGAACTGGAAACGTCGGGATCGCGCCGTCTGGCGGCAGGCGAATCGGCACCGCCACGGCGCATCAGGCTTATGCAGGAAGCTGTTATCTCATCTTCGACGCTCACTCATTGAGAAGTGAGTTCTGGTCAACAACGTACAGAGCGTGCAAACAGGCGGTGTTCACCTTTGTTGTGCCTCTGATTACCTCGAAAACAGGAGAAACCACAATGCTCCGAAACTCACACATGCTTGGACTCGCGCTAAGCGTCATCATTCTGACTTTACCGACTTCAGCGGACATCATCCAATTCAGCAACACGGTCACCGATTCACAATCGGGTAGTGGTTCGGGCACAAGTGGCGCTTCGTTTCAATTGAGCGCCACGATGACGCTGCCGCAGTTTGATCCGACGTTGGGAGAACTTACCGGCGTGTCGTGGGACGACACCATCACCGCAGATGGCGATGTGACTTGGTCTCTCGTCAATGAGAGCAGTACGGAGACCGCGAATGTCAGTTTCGAACTGTTCAATGCCCCATCACTGACAGTTTTTCCTGGGTCGCCTACCAGCCTGGTTGGTGTGGGAATGGCAAACGAAGTCCTTCTGGACCCCTCATCAATGACCTTGATCGACTTGGTGCCCGGCAGGCTCCCGGAGGTGGACGTCACAATCGACACCGACGCTTTTTCGTTGTTGCCCTACATTGGTACGGGCACAATGACGTCCACTTATATACAAGATAATACGCTGGGCATCGTCAACCTCAGTGGCCTGACTGAGCCCAATGACCTGACCTACAGCGGCAGCGGCGCGCTGGATTGGACGCGCACAATCACATACACGTACGCCCCGGTTCCCGAGCCGGCGTCGTCAATGCTGCTGGGCCTGGGTGGAATGACCACCTTACGCCGTCAGTGGAAGAAAACTGACGCAATCGTCAACACGAAATAGAACGGCGACAAAGATTTGTTTTCTACGTCGGCCCTTAAGACAAGGTACATCCGGATTATCGTCATCGACGCTTCCTCCGAGTTTCTCGGCTACGCCAATTTCCAAGTGAGATTTCCCCGCAACTAGCCCTTTGTCCGAAACAATCAGGGCGCCGCAATGGATCGAGCCGCTCCTTCACCCGGCTGCGGCTCGATCTTTGCCTCAGATCGGCAAGGCAAACTTGATTGGCACGAACACAGATTTCGGTTCGGAGCCCGCCAAACGAAGCGTTGTACCGCAATCGCATCCGGTCGTAACTCCTTGCCAAGAAGAGCGTTGCGGGCCTCCCGCAATTTATTTTCGGATTTTCATTACGGAGTTCGAGCGCTCTGTTCGTGTACGGGATGAATGGACGGACGAATCGCACAATTGGTCCGAGAGAATCGAGCGTGTCAACTTGAAAGGAAAACGAAGATGTTCTTGAATCGAATGCAAGGTGGGTGCCTGGCGATCCTGGCTTTGATGGCCGGCGCAACGCACGCACTTGCCCAGGACTGTAACAACGACGGAATACCCGACGCCTTGCAACTGATCGGCAACTACCAAACGAACATTTATGACTATGGCAACATTCTGCCCTGCGATCTTGGTGGGAGTCCCCCTATTGGGACCCGCTTCTTTTTGCCTCCGGCTTTGGGTGACGTCACCTTGGAGGTGTTTGTGGGAAGTCACAACATCAACGACGCAGGCGAATCCATAGACCTATACGCAAATGGGCTGTTCGTCGCGACGCTATTCGCAGGAACCAATGGTTGTGAGGCTGTAGAGACCGCTTCGATACCACCTGACGACTGGAACTCGATTCTCCTGACTAACCCAGACAACGCAGTGGTCTTCGAGGGCGTTCGCAACGCTCAGTCATGCGCCGGGCCGGATGACTCACCAGTTTGCGACATCTTTTCGGCAGGCATCACGATCGAAGTGAATTACACGTTTGATGCCGACGCTAACAACAATGGTTGGCTCGATGAATGCATCCCTGACTGCAATCCCGTTGGGCCTGATAGCGACGGCGACGGCGTGGTGGATAACTGCGACCAGTGCCCCAACACAATTGCAGCCCCTTCCATTGTTGATGGATTTGGGTGCCTGGTCCATCCTTCGGTCGCCGACATTGACCGTGATGGCGACGCCGACATCGATGACTACTCCGATCTTGCATCAAATCTTCTTGGTCCTGACACTGAGATTGATGCGGGTGAGGCACTGGATCTGGACCAGGACGCCGACATCGACATGCACGACATCGCAGTTCTGTTACGCGGCGCCCGCGGACGCGGAATCCCGGCGGACCCGAGCTTCCAACTTGATCGGCTTCCAATGTATCGACTGATTCGGTCAGAAACACGGGTGAAGTGGTCATACGGTAATGAATATTGCGAGAACATATTCGGCACACATATGGGCGCCGTTGACAAAACGTCGAACATTCCCGAACAGCAGCAGATCGACGAGATGACAGCGGCCGCGGTCGTCGACCCCGATCGGAGCACCTGGATCGGACTTCGGTATGACGCCACGGAATACCTGTGGCGTTGGTCGAATGGTCTATTACTCATTCCACCAGATCAAGGCGGTACGGATGCGGACAATTGGGACGGCACTACGCCGGATCCCTTAACGGACGGTACGTCTGCTTTCTTCGCGCTCATGTCGCACACGACGCTTCCTCCGCTCTCGTTCAGATGGGAAAATGCGACCGACAATGGGTCAGTCATCGACAACGCCCGAAACTTCCTCGCCCAGTTGCCGCCAACTTCCATCGCGCCGATGCCTCAGGCGACGACACAAACCGTAGCGGTATCATTGGAATCACCAAGCGCCGGGCAAACAGTTAACGCGGGAGCGACGGTGAACTGGACGATTTCATTCGACACGTCCAGCGGCGACAACGCCGGCCTGGCCGGGTTGGTCGTCGATTTGGTGCAGAATGCTGGTAATCCCGAGTTGTTTGACATCCCGCAGGCCGACAACGTGCCGGCAGCGATGAGCAACTTCGCCACTCCGAACGGGATCAACAACCCGGCTGAGAATGGCGCGAGCAGCGGTTACGTCGGTGTTCAGCGCGGTGTGCCTGGTGCGATGGATCTGGTGCAGATCGGCGGCACACAGAACAATCTAGGTGAAGCGCTCCCAGGTGGCACCTTTGGTCAGGCGACCAACGTCGTCTCTGGTGTTGGCCAGAGCGGCACAGTGATTCTTGCAACCGGCAGCTTCACCGCGCCGATTACACCGGGCGCCTATGAATTCCAACTCACAAATGCTAAAGCCAATGTTTTTGATTCGATTCAAGTAGCACCGTCTGCATCGGAAGTCCTCGCACCGACAATTGACGTGTCAGCCGGTACGCTCAGTTTCACAGTCGTGTTCGTTGATTCGGACGGTGACGGCGTTCCTGATTCACTGGATCAGTGTCTAGGATTTGATGATAGCGCAGACGACGACGGTGATGGCGTGGCTGACGGTTGTGACAATTGCCCGCAAGATGTGAACGCCTCTCAGGCCGATTCCGACGGTGCTGATCCGGCGTTGAATCCCGTTGCAGTCTGGCACTTTGAGGAAGGCGCTGGCGACTCGGCGACCGACGTGATTGGTGGACATGCCGCCACAGATGCGACAGGGCTTTGGACGACCAACGGTCACCGTGGCGGTGCTCTCGATTTTCCCGGTGGAGTGTCGCTGAGCTCGGGTATTTCAACAGACTTCGATCTGACCGATGCCTTGACGATCAGCCTGTGGGTGAATCCCAGTTCATTCCCGAACAACTTCCACCGCTTCGTATCTTCGACTGGCAGTCATTACATGTTCAGGCTCAATGGGCAACGCCCACACTTCCGATTGGTGCAAGGTGGAAGCGCATTTGTGGCTCGAGCCTCTAACGAACTGGACACCAACCAATGGTACCACCTCGTCGCCACATGGGATGGTCAAGGTGATGGGATGATGCGCATCTACATTGACGGCGTTGAAGTTGACTATGCGGTGCAGAGTACAGTGACCGGCATGATTGATTCCAGCAACAATTTGACAATCAATGCCACAGGTGAGTCCTTCGTGGGCCGAATGGATGAGCTTGCAATCTTTGGTCGCGGATTATCCACATCTGAAGTCGTCACGCTTTTCGCTGAAGGACTTGGCGACGGCATCGGCGATGCATGTGATACTTGCTCGAATGTCTGGTCGCAGGATCAGACTGATACCGACACGGACGGATTCGGCGACGCTTGTGATCAGTGCCCCGGTTTCGACGACAACATCGATAGTGACGCGGACGGCACCCCGGATGGTTGCGACGCGTGCGCCGGTGGTGCTGCCACAGGAGATGTCGATGCAGATGGCAACGTGGATATTGATGACTTTGAAAGTATGAGTACCTGCCTCGCCGGTCCGGGTGGTGGTTCTGCTGCAGGTTGCGAGTGTTTTGACTTCGACGCCAACGGAGAAATCACCTTGCGAGACTTCGCTCAGTTCCAGGTAATTTTCTCCCAGGATTGACTCGGGGAACTGCGAGCCACGGCATCTGAAGATGACGCGCAGTGGGGAGTCTAAATGGACTCCCCACTGCTAATTAGTGCGGCAGTCGGAGACCGGCCTGCCCCACCCAAGAAAACAACTATTGCCTTTGAGATAGTGGGACGCCGAGCAGGTGCTGCTATTGCCGCATAAGTCAAGCACGCCAATCCACGAAGCGAGCCGTAACTCTTTTCCAAGAAACAAATTACGAATCTGCATCGGATTCTGCCTGGATTTTGATACGGGGTCCGCGTTTCCCATTCGTGTACGGGGTGAAAGCGGCG
>JANQHN010000115.1 GCA_028282665.1 Phycisphaerae bacterium
TATCTCGCCTTCTGCCAACCAGGCGACACGACGATGGGGATGTCGTTGCCTGCTGGCGGGCATCTCACTCACGGCTGGCACGTAAGCATTACCGGCAAGTATTTTAATTCGATTGGATATGGAGTTGACGAGAAAACGCACCTTCTTGATTACGCGGCAATCAGAAGCCTAGCCAAGGAACACAATCCGAAACTCATGTTTTGCGGCACAACGGCTTACCCTCGCACGGTTCATTTTGACAAGTTCCGAGAGATTGCTGACGAGGTCGGTGCCATACTGTGTGCCGATATTTCTCACATCGCCGGGCTAGTCGTCGCAGGGGAGCATCCTACGCCTGTTGGCCTTGCCCAAGTGGTAACGACCACGACGCACAAAACCCTGCGCGGCCCGCGTGGAGCAGCCATCCTTTCGGACAATCAGTTTGCGAAGAAAATAGACCGTGCCGTGTTTCCAGGCCTCCAAGGAGGCCCGCATAACCATACGACTGCCGCCATTGCCGTTGCAGCGAAAGAGGCGTCGATGCCAGCGTTTCAAGAATACGCAAGACAAATCGTCCGAAATGCCAAAAGACTTGCTGAGTTGTTAACAGAAAAGGGCTACACCTTGATTACTGGCGGCACCGACAATCATCTGCTTGTGATCGATATATTCAAAAGTCATGGTGTTCCGGGCAAGATCGCAGCACAGGCTTTGGATAAAGCGGGTATCGTTTGCAACTACAACTCGGTGCCGTTCGACACCCGGAAGCCCTTCGACCCATCCGGTCTGCGGATTGGCACACCGGCGGTCACCACGCGCGGTCTGAACGAGAGCCACATGAAATCCATCGCGGATTGGATCGACCGAGTAATCGCTGCTCCGGATGACATTAAATCGCTTGACCGAATTGCTGGTGAGATCCGCGAACTCTGTGAAGGTTTCCCAGCACCTGGGCTTTGTGATAGCGTTAACGAAGTTGGTGCGAGGGTATAAACAGATACCCCGCCGCGAGAGAGGATTGAAGCAGGTCTCTCAAAAAAATTAATACGTGATGATGCGATAAGGCCTCGTTGATCGTCTTGTATAGATGAATGGATTAATCAAGACGAGGAAGATGGGAGCCTGGCGTTCTCGCCCACGCGTCTCATATTTTTTCTTCATGTGGTCTTGTGATGCCATTGGCTAATGGGCACCTTGCTCTCCCTCGGCGGCAAAACTTGGTAAGAGTGGGCCCTGAAAGATCAAAACGGGTGGGCCTTTCTGGCTTTACCCAGCTATCATCAACGTTAAAAACAGAGGGTAAAGCCATGCAAAATGACTCCTCCAGTTCGGCCTCTCTTTTGGTGCCATTTTCCCTCACAAGGCGCATCGAAAGTCACCACCTCCGCTACGCTTTGTTCATTCTACAAGGCAGCCTGTGAAGCCATCGCACTGGCTAAATCAGCATCGTTTACGTTGAAAAGAGTGGTACTCTGGGAGCGACCCTGCAGGCAAGAGAGGGGTCAATAACAGAGTCAGCCTCACTTGGAGTATACTTCGTTGAAGAGACCTAATATGGATCCATATTCTACCCTGCATGGGCGTTTTGAAGCAGTGGCGTATCGACTGCCGGATCAAATCGCCGTTTCGATGCAAAATGGTGAACGGTTCACGTACAGCGAACTGGACACCGAGTCAAATCGGCTCGCTCACCTGTTGCGGAATAGGGGCGTTCGCCCCAATACCCTCGTTGGCCTTTCCATGAATCCAGGCCCCCGGTTAATCATTGGAATGCTGGGCATATGCAAGGCAGGCGGTGCCTACGTGCCGATCGATCCGCGATTCAAGTCGAAACGGATGGAGACCATTCTCGATGACAGCGGCGTAGAGCTGGTGGTGACCGAATCCGAGGTGACCGCTGCTTTGCCTTTACGTTCAGCCCGTGCGATATGCATCGACGAAGAGCAAACCACTCTTTCTAAGATGCCCGCTGAAGCGCTGCGTAACTCTGCTACGCAAGACAGCCTTGCATACGCGATTTATACGTCGGGTTCGAGCGGCATGCCAAAGGGCGTACTCATTGAGCACCACAGCGTGATCCGCCTGTTCGATGCGACGGCCCCATGGTTTTCATTCGGCCCGGACGATGTGTGGACCCTCTTTCATTCGGCTAGCTTCGATTTTTCCGTGTGGGAGATATGGGGCGCCCTCCTTCATGGTGGTGAGTTGGTGATTGTTCCACACGTCGTTACCCGGTCACCGAGCAAGTTCCGCGAAGTCCTTAAACAAAAAAAAATAACGGTCCTCAATCAAACACCCTCCGCTTTTCGGCAATTGGTCGAGGCTGATCGTGACTGCAACGACGATGGCCTGAGTCTTCGGGTGATCATTTTTGGCGGAGAAGCCCTCGATGTCCGCATACTTGAACCGTGGATCGCCAGGTATGGGATCCAAAAACCGCGCCTGGTCAATATGTACGGGATCACCGAGACAACCGTACATGTCACCTACAAACAGATTACCAGGGAAGATCTCAAACGTCCGGACAGGAGTCCGATTGGTATTCCAATTTCAGATCTAGACATCCAATTGATCGACGAGTCTGGCAATCCGGTGCCCGATGGAAACCAGGGTGAAATTTGGATCGCGGGGCCCGGGCTGGCACGTGGCTATTTGAACAAGCCAGATCAAACCGAGGCAAACTTCACGGATGACCCTCCATTTTCATCACAAGGACGGCGTTGGTATCGCTCGGGAGACCTGGCAATCAGATCGGCCAACGGCGAAATGGCATTCGTGGGGCGCCGTGACGGGCAACTGAAAATTCGCGGTCACCGGATCGAACCCAAGGAAGTCGAGGTGGCCATGGAATCGCATCCCCATGTTGCCATGGCCGCCGTGGCGAAACAAGAATCCAAAGAGGGTGAGCGACTTGTAGGTTTTGTTGTTGTTCCTCAGGACACAAGCGAACGCATTCAACCAGACGCCTTTAAGAGAAGCCTGGCACTACACGTCGCAGCGGAGTTGCCGGACTACATGAGGCCTTCGGTTTACACGATCCTAAAGGAGCTTCCTTTGACGAGCAACGGGAAGCTTGATCGCGTCTCCCTGCCGGCTTCTATACCGGATCCTTCAGATGCGCTTGCCATGTATGGTGACTCCGCGTCTGTGCGACACCTCGTGAAGAACCTTTGTGAAGAACTGCTTGGGTTTTCGCGTGTGGATGGGGATGACAACTTGTTTGACCTTGGCATAGACTCAATCTCTATGGCGAGCCTCTTTGTTCGGATTAACGAACGATTCGGTACGTGTCTTGAACCATTCATGTTAGCGGACTTCACAATCAACGAAATCGCCAACTGGCTCGAACAGGAAGCGATTCAACTACAACCAGGAAGCAACCATGACTGAAACAGCTAAAAGCTTTGCGTTTAGCCCTAGCGAGGTTTCGGGCTTTCACGAGCGAGGGTTTGCCGGCCCATTTACACTCTATGACGCCGAGGAAATGAAAAGGCAATGCAATCGCTTACGTCTTGACCTCAGTGACCGCAGGTATGCGATCTACGAAAACGAAGGAGCCGTTTCGGGTGTGACGAATATCTCAAACTACGACCGGCACCTTGACATCGAGTTTTTAGCCCAGCATATCATCCGCCCAGAGATTGTCGACCGGGTCGCTAGTATCCTTGGGCCGGACGTCCTCTGTTGGCGAACTGAACCGTTTGCCAAGTATCCAGGGGATGAGGGCACGGATTGGCACCAGGCAGACACGTTTGAAAACGCATCGGGATCTCCACAGATTGTGTGGCCGAAGCATGAGAGCTTCGGTGGCACCCTTACAGCATGGACCGCATTCACCGACGCGACGATCGATACCGCTTGTCTCAGGTTTATGCCGGGTACACATCGGACGATGTTTTATGACGAAAGCAAAGGCATGCATTACGCCCCCGATACCATTAATAGGGTTGTCAAGGGGGGGCAAAAAAGCGGTTTCTTCGGATACGATTATCGCGAACTACAGATCGATCCGGATTGGAAACCAGACGACTCGAACAGTGTCTCGATGGAGATGAAAGCCGGCGAGTTCATTCTCTTCTGGTCGACGCTTATGCATGCGTCTCATCCGCACCGTGGGGCAACCAAATCGTGGCGTCTAGGGTACGCTGCCCGTTACGTTCCCACTTGTGTACATGTTTATCCCGACACCGAGGTCATTACGGAGTATGGTGGTAGCATCAATCTGGAGCGATACGGCGCTGTTCTTGTCTCCGGTAAGAATGATTATTCCTATAACCGCCTGGTGACAAAGACGACCAGAGGGTTCGTATTTCATCCACGCTGACATGGGACGGAAGCGGTTTGGAAGACCGAGACCTTGAACGTACTGATAGAGTCTGCCACGATGGAGAACACGGGGCCTGTTCGCGGCGAACGCACGATTCAGACGCACTCCTCATCAGGACTTCGCGTGGCTGCGCAGGCCGTCTGGGGCATTGCGCATAGACGCCAAGGCCGACTGGATTTAAAAGTAGACGATCTTGATGACGATCTCATCAGCGCAACAACAAACTCTGTTACAACTCGCCGAGCGGTTACTCGATGTAAGTCCGCTTGCTCGTGCGCTGTCAGGGCCAGCGCGCGTCGCAGCGGTTGCGGACGTGGTTAGTGCACTGCCAGCTGATGCTTCGGGTGTCGGTGAGATCCTCGAACGCATGGCCCACCGGCTTGGAACGCCGCCATTGGAATGGCGGCCGGCGGAGGCTGATAAATTTACAACGTTCGAACAGGCGATTAGTGAACACCTCGCTATAGATCCTACGACTCTTCAGCCGTTCGTTTCGTCGGGTTCCGGCGCACGGTTGGTCGACAGTGCTTCGGACGAGGCCCGCAGGAACAGCTTTGCATCGGCTTTTCCGCCTCATGATGTTCGCACGCCGGATGGCGTCATTGTCCGTTCATATGCCGGTGGTCCTCAAGGTGCGCCTGCTGTCATTCTTGCCGCTCCGTGTGGAATGCCAGCTCCGTTGTCCACTGAATGGCTGACCTTCTTCGCCCAGAATTTTTTCGTCGCAACCTGGGAAACCCGAGGGCTTTTTGGAGACGTGCAAAACGGCGAAGATATGGCTTACGACTGGCCAACTCAATCGCAGGACTTGGTGGCGGTTATGGATTATTTTGATCTTCGGCATGCTCACGTAATGGGGGTTTGCGGTGGTGCTGTTGTCGCGGCAGCGGCGGCTGCGCAACAACCAGAGAGAATCACTTCAGTAAGCCTTTGGCATGGGGACTTTTGTGGGCTCAGCTGCGATAGAACGGTTCATCAAAAGCGCATGGCCGAACTGATGGCATTCGCCGGACAGAGCAAATCCGCTGCCGGTTCGGTTCAAAAACTCTTTCAACACCCTTCGGGGTTTTCCGGCCAAAAACACAAGACCAACTATCTGACACTGTATCCGTACGCAAGCGCAGAGTTGCTGCACGCATATGGTCGATTGAACGGTGCGATCATGAACGCAAACATAACGAAGCTGCTCAAAAACATATCGCAGCCTACTCTTGTTGTGACCAGTGATGACGACGAAACGGCACATCCAGATGGCTCCCGCTACGTCGCAGACCAGCTTGCTTGTGCGACGCTACACGTACGACGTTCGGGCGATCACCTTTCCGTCTTTGATGCAGGCCCGCCCCTTACAGACTTGGTTCTCAACTTCGTTCTCAGCCATCAAGATGAACGCCGACCTCGCCGGCAAACATCCATTAACTGAGTGGCCTACGTACGATGTCGTTGAGGCTTCACACAACCGAATTGGAGCAACATGAACCAGATTAACGATGACTTGATCGAACGCATCTTGCAGTGCCTCGGCAATCATGATGCAATAGAAGCGGCAGCCGTGATTGCGCACGAAACGGGCGGCATTCCAGGCGAGTTGACTGCGTACATAGTGCCGGCACTTGACGTGGCACCCATCGTTCGGCGCGCATGTAATGCAGAACAAGACGGTAGTTTGGCGGGCCTGACCTTGCACGAACCGGCTATCGATCTCGTGGTTGCCCAAAAGAACCGAACGGAAACAGATTTTCTGTATAGGGAAATCTTCGTCGAGAATGCCTACTTCCGATCCGGTATTTCAATGCCAGAAAACGCGTGCGTCATCGACGTTGGCG
>JANQHN010000117.1 GCA_028282665.1 Phycisphaerae bacterium
CGGCGAAATCGACTGTGACGGCGATGTGGATCTGGACGACTTCGCCGAGTTTGCCGATTGTTTGACCGGTCCGGAGGGGGGAGTGCCCGGCGGCTGCGAACCGACCGACTACGACGAGGACGGCGATGTGGACCTGTTGGATTATTTTGCTTTTATGGACTTGTTCGTAGAATATCAGCCATAAGTGGGGCGAGTTGTTTCAAGTCAAGGGTATCAGTTCTGACAAGCTTACTCCAATGAGTGGTCGGTCTTCAGTACCCGCGTCCGGTGGCAGCATTTGTGAAGTCTTTGCCGAGCAACCTGCTCTTGCGTCTGGAAGAATTTAACGCTCAGCGAGACCTGAGGAGTTCGCCGCAGCGCGAATCTACATCGGTTTCGACATGCGCGCTGAAATGGTGAAAGGTGACAAGAACGCATAACAGGACATTATTTCTAGATTTGTTCCTAAATCCATGTTGGCGGCTTGTTAGTATCTGGCACTTCGCATTCGTGAGCTTGGGCGATGTTTAAAAAGGCTTCATCCACGCTCGCGCCTTGCCAAAGCCGCGCCAGCAACGTATGAGTCATTTTCCGTTTTGCGGCGTGGTTCTATCGGGAATCGGAAAAAAGTGAAATGTACTCACGCCTTCGCGCAAGCTTGTTTTTCGTTGGCAAGACCGCGAGCCGCATGGTCGGGTCGTGTAGCCTGTAGATTTCGATTTTCACAGTTTCGACCGTGTTTGATGTCGTGCGCGCGAATTAAACAAGCTGTGTTCACAACACATAAAAACGCATGCCCGCCGCGAGCGACGGGCATGCAACTGAAACAAGGACAAACTTCGAAAGTGCTCGCTGGGCCGGCCTTGTCGCGGCTCGCTCAGCGATTGGTGCTTATTCTTTCTCGCTTTGCTTTTCGAGCTCTGCTTCAATTTTCACTAGGTGTTCCTTCAATTCCTCCTGCTTTCGCTCGAGTTCTTCCAGGTGTGCTTCGAACTTTTGGATGCGCGTGGGCTCCGTAGCGTCGGCGAGTTCCGCTTGGATGTGAATGATCTTCTTTTTTATTTCGCCCAGGGTATGGTGAATCTCCACCTTCTTTTTGTCGAGGTCGTCTCTCACGCCGTAGTGATCCATAAGAACCTGACGGAGTTTCTGTAATTTTTCGATCGGTGGGGTTGCATCTAAACCTTCCAGGAGCCACAGCTGCGCATCAAGCCGGTGGTGATAAATCGCTATCTGTTTGAGGTGGATCGATTTTTGGATCTCGTCGCTGGCTTCTTCTTCGCTCATGCCGGCCATCAGCTCTTTGTGAGCTTTTGCGAGTTCCATTTTGAGCGCTTTGATCGCGCGTACGCCACGGAGATAGTCGGCGATTTCAATGGCTGTCAACATGCCGTTGCCGTCCACATCCGCGTCGGGGTATTCGGCGAGCATCCCTTTACGCTGGATAATGCCCGCGCCAACGATGAACGCAGTCTTTTCCCAGTATTCAATCTTGCCATTGTGATTAAGGTCTGCGACCTCATAAGTACGCACGATATCAAAAACCTCACCGTGGTGCGTTTTTACGCCTTCATCGGTCATAGGTCGTTCGTTGTTTGTATCATTTGTTTGAGGCTTTGCTTCAACAGCGCCGCTTAACGCAAAGCTTGCCCACGCGGCGATTAATATCACACTGAGCAGGCCCGTCGTCCGCCGGTTTGTTGGGCGGGTTGGGGAAGTCAGAATCATGTTGATTCTCCTTTCAATGGTACAGGGTCGGCCGGCCATGCAGGTCGTGGGATGCGCGAGCCGATCAATCGGATCCGCGCCGGCTGCCGCGAGGAGACATCGAGCGTACGCGCTCACCGAAAGTCCGCTGTGACGCAGGGCCCAGTCGTCACAAGCGCACTCCCTCGCCTCATCGATGCGGCGGTTGACCCAAGCGACCACCGGCCAAAAGAAAAGCAGGGTTCCCACGAACCACTGCAACAAACGCACGTACATATCACCCCTGCGCAAGTGGGCGAGTTCGTGAATAATCACCGTTTCCAACTCGTCACGTCTGACGAGCTGGATTTTCGGTATCACCAGCACCGGTTTGATTAGCCCGGTGATAAAAGTCGTATGGTCCCGAGGACTGACGCGCACGTCGGGAACATAGCGCAAACCGAGTCGCGAGGCACACAAACGGACCTCTTGCATCAGCGCTTCGCTTGCAAGTGGAAGGTTCGCGCAATAGCGACCGAGGCGAATTTGCCTTCGCCATCGCAGCATAAACAGGCTGACGACTGCGGCCAGGTACCCGCCCAAAACCGCGGTTTGCCACGAGAACTGTTGAGATTGAGTTGGAACGAACTCGGCACTGTTTGCGACAGTCCGCTCATCAACCGTCCACATCGCTTCAGTTGTAGTCGACTCGGGAATGCCGGTGGTTGTCAGCGCCGTGCCGACTCGATCAGCTGCGCTGGCCAGCGAAAAGGACCAATCAGGCCCCAAAGGCAAAGCGAATCGCAACAACACGATTGCCCAAAGCATCAGTTCAATGGTCGGTTGCTTGCGAAGTCCCGCAGCGCGGACCACTAAGTAGGTTAGGCCGGCGAGCAAAGTTCCCAACAGCAAGGCATCCGTTAGCCAACTTGTCATCCATTGTGTTAATTGTGAAGCATCTAAGGCGGACATGGGGCTTATCCTCGTTCAGTTACCCACAGTACCTGCAGAATCTCGGTATCGATTGGTTGCGTAATCATGCCGTTAGGACTGACCCGTCAGTTTCGTTGAGCGGACAGCGCACAGGTTGATTAAACTGATGGTTAACCTGTTGCTATTTTTGTTCTTTGCGTTCCGCTTTCTCGCGGGCCTGGATTTTGGCTTCGATACGGCGTAGGTCTTCAGCGGAGAGGTCCGCTTTGTCCGCAAGGTGCAGCACGAGATCCTCCGCTTGACCATCGAATACGTTTTGGAGAAATTCGAGTACCCGCTGCCCCATGACCTGATCCCTGCGTACTGCGGGGGTGTAGATGAACGGTTGGCGTGATCGATCTACGTCGAGCGCACCCTTTTCCGCCAACTGCTTCATCATGGTCATCACGGTGGTGTAGGCGGGTCGATCTTCGCCGTCCTCAGGCCAGGCGTCGAGTACCTGCCGCACGGTGCCGGAGCCCAAAGACCATAAGGCCTTCATGATGCGCAATTCTGCCGCCGTAATGTGCGGGCCTGATTTGGCCATGACGAATCTCCTTTGCCTCAGACCTGCCCTACTATGTACATAGCAAGATTACTATGTGCATAGTAATTCGTCAAATGGAAACATGTCGCTAGTTGTGTGCCGTATTTCGTCGGAGATGAGATCAAGGTGGAGGCGAGAGACGGGGTCGAACCTTGCAAGGATGTGGATTGTCGAGGATGCTAGCGGGGTGTGTGAGCTTGCGCTTTGGTGTGATACGAAGTTGGCGAGCGTGGTTTGGCTCGCTGGTGAGGGACTTCAACGTACCAAAGTATTCGTTGCGGCGTCGCATTTCGACGTTCGGGCCAATTAGGTAAGGGAGGGTGTAGCGACATGGCGGATCCGAAACACGGTAATGCTCCGATCATTGTGGAGGAAACGGTAGGCAAGAAGGCGTATTGCATGTGCGGGTTGTCGGGGAAACTCCCCTATTGCGACGGGGCACACAATCGTGAGAACACGGGCATAGTGCCGCACGTATGTGAAGTGACGGAAGCTGGTAAAAAGGCAGTTTGCCAGTGCCACAAAAGCGGCAATATCCCATGGTGTGACGGTACTCATTCCCGCGGCTAATAAGCTAAAAGACGCGTTGAAACCACCGATAGAGTACGTATCCTGCGGTCTGGTTTACTTCCTGTTCAATCATTGACGGATTTGATGTGGATTTCGCACAGCTTGCGGTAACGATCTGGTGGGTGTTTTTCTTTTCCGCCGTGGGTTTGTGCGTGGGGAGTTTTCTCAACGTCGTCATCTACCGCCTGCCCCGCGACAGGGCATTGACCTCGCCCGCTTGGTCAGTCTGCCCTTGCTGTAACCATCGCATTCGCTGGTACGACAATCTGCCCGTACTGAGCTACTTGAGGCTGGGGGCGCGATGTCGGGATTGTCGCGCACCCATCTCCTGTCGTTATCTGATCGTCGAAATTGGCATGGCGATGATCGTACTGATGCTGCTCGATGCCTTCTTCATCGGGCACATCCGCCAGGGCATCATCAAGACGCCGTTCGGCATGACCGATGGGCTATCCTACGATTGGCCTGTTTACCTTGCTCACATCATTCTTTTTGCGGCGCTGTTCGCCATGTCGGCGATTGACCTTGAACACTATTGGGTGGATGTGCGCTTCACTAACTTAGCAACCGCGTGCGGATTTGTTCTGCATATTTTGTGGACGCCCAGGCATAGCGAAGACTGGTTACGTTCCGGGGATGCGCTGGGATTTGCGAGCATCATGGCGATGTTAGGCGTCGCGGCCGTGATTGTGGTTTCGTTGTGTCATCCGTATGTCGACCCTGAAGATTACGGCATGGAGGACGAAGCGGAGGACGAGACATCGGATCAGGCCGATTTTCCTCAACCGTTGGAACCGACAGGACGAGGTGCGGGAGCAGCAGTATTGTTCCTGTTCGTTGGTCTGGTTGCGTCGCTATGCGTGGCTGGTGGCATGGGTGGAGGGGGCGTACCTCACTGGATTCGTGCCTTGGTGCCATTGGCTGTGTTCTTCGCACTCGTCATTCAGCAGAGTTGGGTGGTTCGCTCATCTGACGATGAGATCATGGATGTCATTGAACAGGAGAGTCGTTGGGCTCGCGGGATGGTGATTGGAGAATTGGGGATGCTGACGCCCGCGATCCTGCTGGGCGTGGGCTTTTTGTACTGGGCTTTGACGTCTGATGATTTTGCCGCTCGCGTTTCGAGTCTTTTGCATTGGGAAATCAATGTTTACGGCGTTCAGATGCTGCGTCATTGGCAGCCGCTCTACGGTTTGGCGACTGCGGCGGCGGGTTTCGTCGTCGCGGGCGCGCTGGGGTGGGCGATCCGGATCGTGTTTACGCTCGGTTTTGGCAAGGAGGCGTTCGGTGAAGGAGACATTCACCTGATGGCGGCGGCGGGTTGCGTGGTAGGCTGGCCTGTCGTGGTGCTTGGTTTTTTCCTGACTTGCGGGCTTGCGCTGGTGGGGTGGGTGATGGCGTTACCGTTCAAGCGAGCGCGGGCTATTCCGCTGGGACCTTGGCTTTCGCTGTCGTTCCTGGCGGTAGCTATTTTTTATAGAACTCTGATTGAGTGGACACCCGTCGACCGGGTGCTGCAAGCGCTTACGGTAATGTTCACTCAGAATTCACAGGTTGTGTTTCCGGTAGGCTAAACATGAGTCTTGCGTTCCGTCGGTTGAAGGTCTATGTTCGGTTAGTGCTTGTGCTCGCGCTTCTGGGAGCCATCTCGCTGGTGCTCATTCGAAATCGCGGCCACGATGTGCACGTCTGGTTCTTCGGTTTGACCGACGTCAACGAACCCGTAAACGTAGTCTGGGTGATGCTGTCGACGGCAGGCATCGCGTTGATTTCGTGGTGGGTATTGCGGTTTGCTTGGGGGCTTTGGCGTGATTTGAGATCGTTGGCGCGTGAAGATGTACAGCGGGCGGCGAAGAAAGATCTTGAGGCCCGTGAGAAGCAGGTGGCTGATCGCGAGCGAAAGATGGATGCGATAGTCAAGCAGGCCGTCGAAGATGAACCCGGTAACAGCGAAACGGGCTGACGAGTAGAGTAATCGGTTCCACCGTTTGGAGAGGCGACAATGAGAAGGGCGATTTTGCTAACGCTGACTGTGGTGATGTGTGCTTCGATGCTGACCGGTTGTACCAGGCCTCTGCGCGAACGCATCGTCATGCTTGAGGATGAGAATCAGGCGCTCGGTAAGCAGTTGACCGACCGCAACCGCGATCTTGAGGAGTGTGAGGATGCACGGCTTGAGATGCAAGGACGGCTGGTTGCGTTGCAGACGGAGACGGATCAGTTGCGTCAGCAGCTCGCGAACATGCCTGAACCGGAGCCGGTTATGGTCGAGGCGGAAGGGTGGACGCCGGTTTCCGGTGGTTCGATGATTGCGCTATCTTCGGAAATTCTCTTCCGCTCCGGTTCGCAGGAGCTTAAGTCTGAAGCGAAGCGCGAGCTTGATCGGATCGTCAGCGATATTCGCGGTACGTATAGTGATCGGGACGTGTTGGTATTAGGTCACACAGACAGCCAGCCGATCAAGAAAAGCGGTTTCGACGACAACTACCAACTTAGTACGGAACGGGCGTTGTCGGTTGTTCGTTATCTTAAGAGCAAGGGCGTGTCCGCTGAACAATTAGTCGCAGGCGGCTGCGGTGAGCATAGGCCTCGCGCGTCAAATTCCACTCCTAAGAGCATGGCTCGCAACCGCCGCGTGGAGATCTACGCGATCACCTTGCAGTAACGATACGCCGATTTTCTGCACAAGGTTGATTAGTCTGAACGATCGCTCTCCAACCAGCGTGATCAACCGCCGAAAGGCCTCTTTTCGTGAGGCGTATCGGCGGTTTTCGTTTGTCGGCAAATCGGCTCTTCGTAAACGAACTCACAATTCCATCCGCTCCGTCATCCTAACATGGCTTTGGGGCCAACTTCCATGGCTCGGTCTATGTCGACGCCCTCGCTTCGGGAAGCTTTAACAGGGTTTTTCGCACGTGTCAGGGCGGCGGAAATGCCGGGATACGCAGCCGTTATGTATTCGCGGGAGTTCGATCCACGTGACGATTTCACACGCAAAAGCGGTGTAATTTGCCAGGAATCCGCAGCCCGTGTGCGCGATCGATCATATCATTTAATGCCGAATCGCACGGTTCGTGTCCACAGAACCCACCGGACATGTCGACTCGACGGTCGGCTTCCCTTACGATGCCATTAACATTCGCATCGAAGGGCGATTAGGTTCGCTCGCGACCGATCGCCGCGCACATCCGGCGCAATAGTATCAATGCAGCGAAACGACTAAACGTGTTCGAAACGCATAGGTTCCTTCAGGGAGAGCGATGAAGAAAGTTCTGATCTATTCGGTGTTATTGGTTGTCGGGCTCGTGTTTTCACAGCTTGTTCCGGGCATGCTTGGCGAAGGTTATGAGACTTTCGCTCACGTGATCAAAGTGCTCACCATGTGGGCGCTCGCTTTTATTATGATCCACGTTGGCTACGAATTTGACATCGACAAAACTCGCTTGCGCGAATACGGTTGGGACTACGTCGTCGCTGCAACAGCCGCTGCGTTTCCGTGGATATTCTGCGCGGTTTATTTCGTGCTCGTTTTGATGCCCGAGGGCGCTTGGCAGACGTGGGCCGCCTGGAAAGATTCGTTGCTTGCAGGGCGATTCGCCGCGCCAACCTCCGCAGGCATTTTGTTTTCCATGCTCGCCGCCGCAGGGCTTGCAACTACCTGGGTATTTAAGAAGACCCGCATACTCGCCATTTTTGACGACTTAGACACCGTGTTGCTCATGATCCCACTGAAAATGATGATCGTGGGCATGAAGTGGCAGCTTGGTGCGATTATCGTGTTGATGGCGTTAATGGTCTACTTCGCCTGGAAATACCTGCATGTATGGCGTATTCCGATTACCTGGAAGTGGGTGTTGTTCTACGCAGCTCTGATCGCGGGGGCGAGCGAAGTCATTTACTTCTTTAGCAAGCTCGTCGACGAAGTGGTGCCCATCCACATCGAGGTGCTCTTGCCCGCGTTCGTGCTCGGCTGCATGATAGCGAAGCAAGGATCGGGACTCGCAAAGGATGAATCCGCACATCACGATCCTCACCACGACGACGTGCTGGAAACACCGGGCGAGAAGAAGGTCGCGACGATGATTTCCGCGGTTTTCATGGTACTGGTTGGCTTGTCGATGCCCGCGTTGATTGGCCTTGGCGGCGCGAACGAGACCGTCATGGCTGCGGACGCGGCGTCGGCCAAATCATACGTCGTAGGCGCCGAGCCGGTGGTGCAGGAAGCTTCGACCATGGGGTGGGGGATGATTGCGGTGCACGTGCTTATCGTGACCGTCATTTCCAATTTAGGGAAGATGTACCCGGCGTTTTGCTACCGTAGAGAGGCCCACTGGAAAGAGCGACTTGCCGTGGCGGTGGCGATGTTCCCTCGCGGTGAAGTGGGAGCGGGCGTGCTGATTATCTCGCTTTCGTACGGGATCGGCGGGCCTGTGATCACGATCGCCATGTTCTCGCTGGCGCTTAACCTGCTGCTCACGGGCGTGTTTATTCTCGCAGTCCAGAGCTTGATTCGCTCGGCTGCGAAAGAGAAGGCGGAGCAGGTCGTGCAAGGCACGGTACCTGCAGCGAGTTGAAGTTCGCGTGCGTAACCGGTGTGAAGGCTTCATCTCAAAAGCCTTGTTGGGCAGGGCAAGAACATGATCGATCCGCAGCGTGAAAAGGCGATTCTTGAGAAGATTACCGCGATTCCCATTTGGGATACGCTGGGTTTCCGGATCGACGAGTTCGACGAAGGCCTGTGCAAAGCCAGTATTCCGCGCAAGCTCGATTACGACGGCATCTTCGAATCCCTGCAC
Source organism: Phycisphaerae bacterium (assembly GCA_028282665.1). Lineage (GTDB taxonomy): Bacteria > Planctomycetota > Phycisphaerae > UBA1845 > UBA1845 > JANQHN01. The sequence goes on from JANQHN010000117.1 coordinate 8,551, forward strand.
GGCGGGATTTTGATGACTCTCGCTGATAGCGTTGCCTGCTACGCGATTATGACTCGAACCGGACCTGGTGTGCCGATGGCGACGATCGATATGAACATCCGGTTCATCGCCCCTTGCCTCACCGGCGTGACAGCGACAGCCCGCGTCATCAAGCTTGGCAGCCGGGTTTGTCCGGTGGCTGTCGACTTGCACGATACCAATGGAAAATTGGTTGCGGTCGCCCAGGTGTGCTACCTCATCCTCAACCGCAAACCACTTCACTCCCAGGACTGAAATGGTGGATCGATTTCGACAAAATCGCCATCCGTATGGCCTTGTAACGTCCGAAAACCTGCTTGATTGATTCGACGCATACGGACCGATACTATTGATAACAGTCATGGAGGACGAGTGGTTTTATTGTGCGCTCAGTGGGCATTGCCTGCGGGTGCGGGAGGTTGCACGGATGCAGCAGCAACGATTTTGGTCGCGTGTGGGACATTGGTTTCGTTCGTCTGATCGTGGTAACGGAGCCGGTGATCAGCAGGACGCCAGCAACGGTAAGAGCAAAGCCAACCAAACCCCTGACCAAGGGGCGGTTGCCGTCAAGGATGCCATTGAATCGACCGCCGACGGCGAGGCGCCGGCAGAGGACGGCGTGATTCAGCCGGCCCGTGTGAGGATTTCCCGCCGAGACTTGAGCATTCAAAAGCTTCAGGAGGGTTACAACAAAGTCGTGGATCTGGTCGAGCGGATCCAGGATCATATGCACACCCAGGACGAACGGTCCGCCTCGATGGCAAAATCGCTGGAAAACATCGCCACGACCATTGGAAACGTCAACGGGAGCTCTCGCGAGCAGGTCGATGCCTTACGGTGTATGCAGGAACAAATGGAAGCGGACGCCGCTCAGTCGAAAAAGCTGGATGAGCAGCTTTCCCAACTTCCCCGCATCGCCGATGCCCAGCGGGAGACCATGGCGACCGTGGGGCGCCAGCTTGATTCCTCGAACCAGATGCAAGGCAAGCTCAACGCGACACTGGGAGAATTTCAGAGTAAGATGACGCATCTGACCGAAGCGACCGCAACCTCGACCCAGTCGCTGAGGCAGATTCACCAGGACACCGCCGCCCGCGAAGATCGGGTGGTAAAACTGATGGAAAGTCAGACCAGGCGTTTCACCTGGTTCGCATCCATCGCGTTGATTCTCGCCGCGATCGCCGCCACCATTGGTGCGATCGGTGTATTACTGTAAAGCCTGCCGCGCTGCGAAACTAACGAAATCTGGATTCCTGCCGGCGGCCAATCTTTGGGGAGACGAACCATGCCTGAACTAGGCCAGCCGGACCAGACCATCGACAAGCTGCTCAGCGCGATGACCTCGATCAACGCGTCCGACCTTCACCTGAAGGTCGGGTATTCGCCGTACTACCGGGTAGCGGGGCACTTGCGCAAAGTGGACATGCCGCCGATTCCCGATACCAAATACATGGAAGACATGATGCGCGGGCTGGTGCCCGAGAAACGCCGCCACGAGTACGAGGAGATGGGCGACCTCGACTTCTCCGCCAAAGGCAGCAGCGGCGACCGCTACCGCATCAACGTTTTCCGCTCGACAAACATGATGCACGCCGCCATCCGGCGCGTGCAGAGCGACATCCCCTCGTTTGACGATCTGAACCTTCCTGAAGTTTACTCGAAGATCACGCTGGAAAGTCTGGAAGGACTCATTTTGATCTCGGGCGTGACGGGTAGCGGCAAGAGTAGCACGCTCGCCGCAATGGTAAACCACGTGAATCACTTGCGAGGCATGCATATCATCACGATTGAGGACCCCGTGGAATATGCGTTCATGCCGGTCAAGTCGATCATTTCGCAGCGCGAAATCGGCATTGACATTCCCGACTACCACGAGGCGCTGCGCTACGTGGTTCGCCAGGATCCGGACTGCATTTTCATCGGTGAGATGCGTGACCGCGAAACGATGCAGGCGGCGATTCAGGCGGCCGAAACAGGCCACTTGGTCTTCGGCTCGATGCACGTATCCGACGCACAACAATCGTTCAAGCGAATTCTCGAATTCTTCCCCCGCGAGGAACACGGCTTCATCCGTTCGTCGCTCGCCAACTCGCTCAAGGCGATCTGCTGTCAGCGACTCTTGCCCGGCATCGATGAGGGCTCGCGGTTCCCGGCGACGGAGGTGCTTTTGTCCAACTCGATCGTGAAGGACAAGATTGTCCACGAAGAGGACGAGGATGTTCCCGCTGTGATCAACCAGTGCGTCGAGGAGGGCATGCGCTCATTTACGTTGTCGCTTAAAGAATTGGTGGAAGGCGAGAAAGTCCACTACGACACGGCGATGGAATACGCTCCGTCGCGCGAAGCCCTTGCCTCGGCGGTGAAGGGCATCAAGACGCAGGCACAAAGTCTCGTTGGTCGCGTTCGCGGCAGGTAGTGTAAGCGGATGGGTGCGATCGAACGGCGCATCCTGATTCGTGCCTGACAAAAGCACATCGAAACGCCGACTCGGTCTTAAACGGATCGGGCCGGCGTTTTTTCGTTGGGTACCGTCTCTTCCCGCCCGGAGGGCGCAGCGACACAGGCGATGAGGAATCGTGGTTGGTCGGCGGAGAGGTTGTGAATTTTTCTTGCTATTTGTGCGAGGGTGGGCTAAGCTCCCTCCTTAACGATCTTCCCTGATCCTTCCCGTTTACGAGATCTGTGCCGCAGGTGCAGGTGCTTTCTCCCGAAACGGATTGGTCAATGAGGCTCGATTTCTAGCCTGAGGATGCGGCTAGTGACTTTTGCCATGAAGACGCATTGCTCAGCACGGTAAAGCGGCATGAGCCGCAAGCATTTTAGAGAGCCCGAGAATCCGATCCCAATTGCTTAACAACCAGACCTGATCGACGCTGGAATGCTCTCCTCGTGAAGCATCAACCCGCTTTTTGACGCGCGCGAATCGCGTGTGACGGAAGCGTGATCACATCGAGCGGAGTGGCGCACCTGGCCCCTGTGACGATCGGGAATGTTATGAGCAAAGCAAGACGGCAATCGGAAGCAGGCTTTGTAGGAGATTGACGATGAGTCAGAAACTGTACGTTGGCAACCTGAGTTACGATGTGAGCAGCAGTGATCTCGAGCAACTGTTCGCGGCGCATGGCACAGTGCAAAGCGCGACGGTGATCGCGGACCGCGACACAGGCCGAAGCAAGGGCTTCGGTTTCGTCGAGATGAGCTCGAACGACGAGGCCGCCGCCGCGATTGCGGCCTTGGATGGCACGGAACACGGCGGTCGAAGCCTCAAGGTAAACGAAGCAAAGCCGCGCGCAGCCGGTGGTGGCGGCGGGGGACGTGGCGGACGTGGTGGCGATCGCGGCGGCGACCGCAGTCGTCGCTGGTAAGCCGGCCGGATAGGGTCCGCTGTGCGGACCGAAAGCTCTGAGGATCTGTCTTCCCACACAGTAGGGCGGACGACGTTAGCCAGGGTGCGCGGGTTGCGAAGCGACCAGGCCCCTGGTTAGTTTTTTGTAGAGCCCTTTGCTTTCTTTTTCGGGGGGGCGTTGATCATTTCCAACATGTCGTGGAGGGAAACGTCGAGCGCGCGGCAGAGGATGAGGTTGGGAGACGGACGGAACACGTGCCGTGTACCGTTGTCCCCCCGGAGGATGAATGGCGTTAGTCCCAGGCAAGGTTTCCCACCCGAAGGCCGGGTGTCAAGGATACGCTTCCCCGCCCAAGGAATCGGATGCCGAGGATACGTTTCTCCGCCCGGAGGGCAGGCAAATCGTTCGGGGGAATTGAGGCATCGCAGTTAGGAGAGATTTGCGCATGCACGTTGGGTATTGGTGGGATTCATATGCGAAGGTCTGGGTTGTCCGGCAATGTTCGTTCGCCCTGCCGGGCGGGGAAGATTTTTTGGGAGGTACTCGGTCCAGGGGCTTGGACGCTGCGCGACCCGCGCACTCTGGCTAACGTCGTTCGCCCTAACGGGCGAAAAGCCGGGTGTCTATACGCCTTTCTTTTTGTTTTTCTCTGTGGAACACTTTGTTTTCTTTCTCACCCTGGCCGGGCACCATACTCCGTCTTCGGGGTAGGGCACCCGGCCATTGTCTCTGGTCAATGCGCTATTGGCCCGGCCCTGTGATCGCGTCAACGAATGTCTCGAAGTCGGTCAGGTCGACGTCGCCGTCGCCGTCAAGATCGCCGTCGTCGTAGACGGCTTCGCTCTCGACGCTGTAGTTCGACTGCAATTTGGCAAAATCCGACAGATCGACGTCGTAGTCGTAGTCCAGATCCCCGATGAGCACGCGTCGGTAAGCGCCGCGTTCCGTGCCGACGTAGAATGCGCGCGGGCAAGTCGTCTGTTGCGGGCCAAGTTCAATCGAATACACTCGCGGATCATCAAATCCCTCCGACATCTGTTCCCAGACGCCGTCATCGATGCGACGGTACAATCCGGTGGGCGTGCTAGCGTAAAGTTTGAGCCCAAACGCCGGCACAGTGGCGTCTATCGCCAACGCGAGAACGCGTTGGTCAACCAGGCCGTCGTTGATGCGTTCCCACGTGACGCCCGCGTCGCGACTGACGCACACGCCGTTCGAGGCGCCCGGTTCCCAGTAGGCGTCGCCGATGTAAATGTGCTCCGGTTCAGCGGGATTAACCACGATTGAGTAAATCACGGAATCGAACACGTCGCCGCCCGTGGACGTCCAAGTTTCGCCGCCGTCGGCGCTCTTGAAAACGCCCTCCCACCTTGTTCCGGCGTACATGACGTCGCTGTCGCTCGGATCGATCGCCAAGCTAGCGAAACCGTGGTCCGACAGCCAACTGGCGACCGCATACCAACTGACGCCGCCGTCGATGGATTTGAAGATGTTGGGGGGGACGCGCGGGGAACCGACGCCGCAGGCAAATACTTCCATCGGAGCGTCGGGATTCACGACGACATCAGGGGTGAAATACGATTTGATCCCGTGTTCTTGGCCGCGCCACTGCCAACTCATTCCCTCGTTGTTCGAGCGATAAAAACCCCAGCCGGAATGCGCGACGTGAATGATGTCGGGATCGGCCGGGGCGATCGCGAGCGCGCTGCTCTCAAACGATCCCGTCATGCACATGTCCGCGGACCGCGGCTCCCAACAAACGCCGCCGTCAAAACTGACGAATACGCCGGCATCATGATCGTCGTATTCGCCTTGGAGCGCGGAAACGCCCGCGTAAACGACGTTCTGGTCGTACGGATGAACCGCCAATGCGTTCACGCGCAATGGCGCGAGCCCTTTGCTGAAGTGGACGAATGTAGCCCCGCCGTCCGTGCTGCGAAAGACGCCCCCCGCTCTTGTTCCGACGAACACGCGCTGCGGCCGGGCCGGGTCGTATACGAGCGACATAATCTCCGGATAGGCGATGCCCTGGGAAGCCAATTGCCACGTTTCACCGTTGTCGGTGCTGCTGTAGAAGCGTGCATTCCACGTCACCGGCGGCACGGGCAGATCTACATGGTAGCCGCACGCGGCCATCAACGTAGTGTTCCCAGCGCCGGGCTCGCGCTTAACCGCGATGGAATAAACTTCGATAGTCTGCGGCAACAGACCGCTGATTGCCGACCAACTTGCGCCGGCGTTGCGGCTGACGTAGACCCCGCCGCCGGGAATATAGTCGTTGCCGTAAACGCCGGCGTAGATCGTCTGGGAATCGAACGGATCAAACGTCAACGTTTGAACCTGCTTGCTGACCAAGCCGGCGCCGCTAGGATTCCAGGTCATCCCTCCGTCAATCGATTTGTAGATGCCCGGATCGCCGGGATTTACAGAATAGTAATTCCGCACCGCGGCGTAGATCACGTCCGTGTCGGCCGGATCGACCAGTATCGCGTGACATTCGCTGCCGGGTGGTTGAAAAGTGCCGACGTGCGTCCAGTGATCGCCGCCGTCCTCGCTCTTGTACATCTTCTCCCAGGCGCTAGCGTACATCACCTGCGGATTTGTCGGATCGATCGCGAGCGTGTGAATGTAATTTCCGTCGAACCCGTCGACTTTCAGAGTCCAATTGTATCCGCCGTCCGTAGACTGGAAAATCCCTCGCTCATAGTTGATCCGAGCGCAAAGATAGAGAACGTCGGGATTCTGCGGATGCTGCACAAAACCATAGATCTCTGAATCGACGAAGCCGCCGCCGCGTTGCTCCCACGTGGACGAGCCTTCCGCCAGAAAATACACGCCCTGGCCCGGCAAAGCCGCGAAAACGCCGCCGTCGGAACCTCCCGAAGCCAGCATGTGCGTGACCGTACCGCCGTAGGGACCGTGCGAAATCCAGCGTTCTTCGGCGTTCGCCGCGCCGCAAACCAAGCCGCAACAAACCGCCGTCATTATGCATAGATTTTTAAACAGTCGAATATTGTTCATTTATTGCAGCCTCCTCAAAACATCCACGTTACCCTGCTCATAACCGATTTTATACTAATATCTCTGCAACGTTGCTGCACGTATTCATCACAAACTCCTTATAGAATGAAACTTGTACGGGTGATTCCAGGTTCTCCGGGAGTACCGCACAAGTCCTTAGAGCCACCACTAACGTCGACGAAGTGCGGACACGCCGCCGATTACCAGCAGAATTACCGTGCTCGGTTCAGGAATCCACGCCAAACCATCGATGTTGGAAAAGCCGTTGGCACCCACGAGCGTGGCCTGGCCGGTTCGAACGTCGACGGTGTAGAGGGAATGGGTGGGTGCGCCCTCATTGGCATAAAGCGTTTGGGTATCTTCGTCGTATGCCAAGCCGATAATATCGCACTCGAGCCCCATGTCGCCGATGAACGTGGGGACACCGGTGTTAATATCGATGGTGAACAGGCCCCTATCCAAGTCGGTGGCTCGGTTGGTGGAGTAGAGAATCCCGTGGGTGTCGTCGTACGCCATGCCACGACCGTCGATGCCAGAATAACCGATTATGGTCCTGTTTCCGTCGCGATCCGTCGCGATCAAATTCATGCCCGAGCGTTGTCCGATGGCCCACGTTACGCCGTGCGTATCCGAAGACGCGAGTCCGTGGGTGTTGAAGTCACCGCCCTGATCGTGGATTCCCGTGTAGGCTTCCGTTGGAACGTCGATCTTACCGTAGAAGAGACCGGGCTGGCTTGGATCAACCCAATAATCGGTCGCGTACAACTCGCCGTCCAGAAACGACACTCCGGTGAGACTGGGCCTGCCAGGCACAGTCGAGATGAGCGTCGCCTCCCCAGTGCGCTCGTCGATCTTATAGATCCCCCCATCATCTGTTTGTAACCCGTACAGCCCCGGTTCGAGTGCCGCCTGAGCGGATGCTCCGATGCCGACCACGATGGCCGTTACGACTATTAATCCAATGGGGCATTTCATGTTCCTACCCTCTCCTGTTTTGAATGGTATTCTGTGTCAGAGCTAGAATGACTACAAAGCGATTAGTTAAGAGATCGTAAATCCTCTTTCATAGACCTCCACGATTTTCTCTGAAAGAGCTGCCTTCAGTCTGAAACTTGACAAAGTCACCAGTTTGGACGTCTTCAACATTATTTGTACCGCTGGCCAGTTTTATGCTGTCCAGCACGTGATGGCGTAGCGGCCGCGCGCTACACCGCCGTGCCAGACGTCCTATCGTCGTCTGAGAAGAGGAATTGCTGACACCAGCAAAAGCAGCGTGGACGGTTCCGGCAGGACGGCCAGTCCTTGGACGGCTTCCACGCCAATGGCGTGGCCACGGAACGACAGCCTGTTGTTCTGCGGGTTGTAATTGTAGATCGATGCATCCTCGAAGATGTTTACGGCACTTGCGTAAAGCACGCCATAGACGGGATCCCATTCCAAACCGCGCCAGACTGCGCTTGGAAGTTCATTTGACACCGCTGTCGCCAACCCGGTGTTGGTGTCGATGCTGACGATGCGGCGTTGCAACGCGGTGAGGCCGTAGAGCACTTCGTGAACCGGATCGTACCCGAGTCCCTCGATTTCCGTGAACCCACCAGAGATTTCGGCAATGAACGTCGAAGTACCGGTTACGGTGTCAACCTGGAAGAGGTGGTTCGTATTGTTGTCGGTGCCGTACAAGATGTCGTGAACGGGATCGTAGGCCAGCCCGTTTGCGTTCTCGTAGCCCAATGTTCCGTAAGCGCCGATGGGAGTCGCTATTCCGCTCGTCGGATCGATCTTAAAAAGCGTATCGTTGTTTGGCGAGATGCCGTACATGACTCCATGATTCGAATCATAGGTCATGCCTGTGATCACGGCGCCACTCGCTCCAATGTGAGTCCATGATCCGTCGTCGCGATCAATCGTACCTATCGCGGTGGAAAACGCATCACAGCCGATGAGGTCCCCGGCGTATGTTGTGGCTGAAATGGCGAGTACGACTGCGAGAGTGAAGATCGTAGTTCGATACCGTGTCATAAGTAATCCCTCCTGATAGTGTCGCATGATAGGATTTCACACACTGCAATAGCTCATGGTACTAACCTATGATGGTGTGCTCAATATTATTCCAGATAAAAATCAAGAAATTACTCTAGAAACTTTTCCGACGGTTGTGCTGCTTAATCGGGGTGGATATGATCTGTTGTAATGAGACAAGTCGGCTCCATATTTGAAGCAGGGCAACAAGCATCGTTCGAGCGAGATGCGGAACAGGTATTGACGCAAATCCGTTCTGTTTTATCGGACCTCCTTGGTTCTTTACCAGAAAGAGCGCACCGCCCCCAGGAAGTCACTCGCGTGTTGAAGGTGGACAAGAAGCTGGGATGGAAAGTCGCCAACCTCGTGCAGACGCCCGACCCCTTTGAGCTTGCCCAGCACGTGCCTGGTCGATCCGGGCTCAAAATCCTCTTGACGGCGGCGAAGAATCGGAAAGTGCCCCAGGAGTTGTTGGATCGAGTCCAGGCGGCGATTCACGAATACGATCGACTCATTGAGGTTCACGCGGGCGATCGGGCGACGCTGGAGATGATGTTGGTTTCACGGGCGAAGCAGGGGCGGGAGCGTGTAGACTTAGAGCATCGCCGCGCAGCTTTTCGATCAAACAGCTACATTTGGGGCATTCAGGCCAAAACCCAATTCCGCACGTATTTCCTGCACCCAAGCGAGCAAGAGGGGCTTTTCGATCTCGTTTCGTTGAGGGGTTTTGTCGGTTTGCGGCGAATACGCTCGGGGGTGCCGTTCGCTCTTCATCGCGCCAAAGTCGTCGACGATGACGGTGTGCAAAGGCGAACCTTCCAATCTGAGTGGCTTGACTCCGAAGCCGCACCGGAGGACTCTTGCGGTGTGCCCTTGCTTCGAGAGTTTTGTACCAAGCCTTTACCGAAGGTGCGCCGTGTTACGGTTCGTCCGGGGCTCGTTGACTACGAAATCGTCGAAGGGCAGGTCGGCAACACGGCGATGAGTACGTGTGTGATGGGTGAACTCGTGCGCGGGGCCGTGCCTCGTTATCGGGAAGCACACAACGAACGTGTCGAGTTGGCGATGCGGGTCAATACGCCTTGCGAACGTTTGATTTTCGATCAGATCATTCATCGAGAGCTGTTTCCAAAAGTTGACCCCCGCCTGTCGGTCTACAGTGAGCTCACGGGCGAAACCCCGCCGCTGCAATTGGCTCAGGCTCGTATTGCTTTGCCTGTGTTTGAGCAAGTCAATTTTCTAGGTCGCGGTCGCAGTATCCTCTATTCCGCCGAAGTACCACGGTATTCCGAGATTGCGGACTTTGTTTTCAACCGCTTCGGCTGGGACAGTCAGGAGTGGGACATCTATCGCGTGACGATGGATTTCCCTCCTATACCGACGTCAGTCGTTGTGAGCACCGATTTGCCCTCGCCGCCATCGTAGCACGACGAGGCCTTTTTTCTGTGTAAGGGTTTCGGAAAGCAGTTCTTTCGCGCGGTTGCCTTGGGCAGTAGGGGGCACCTATGCCGGGGGGCTTGTGCGGGCCTGACGTGAAGCGCGCACCTGGGGGCATCAAATCGCCGTTCGGCAATGTTTCGATATTTACTTTGGTCCGATGCGTTTGCCAGCTACGTACACGTGCTCGATCTGGTCGGGCCTAATGCTGTAGAGAAGAGCGGAGGCGCGTTGTTCGATGGGTAGTTTTGCGATCCACGGTTCGGGGCGCACGACGAGGCAATCTGCGTCCTTGCCTTCTTCAATCAGACCTATGCGGTCGGCCATGTCCAGCGCTTGGGCGGCGCCGTTGGTCAACAGCCACCAACCCTCCGCGGCCGTCGGTGCGTTGTAACGGGGTCTGGGAATTGCGTGAACTTTTACCGCTCGTGCGGTTTGTAATGCCTGTACGGCCACGGCGGGCATGAACGGCTCGGGACCCGCTGCAAGCGACGAACCGAGTGCCAGTGGCACATTGGCACGCCTGTGCGCAACGTAATCCATCAAGCCGGCTTCGAGGAACAAGTTTGCCGTCGGACAGTGAACCAAGGCTGTCCCCGCTTTGGCAACAGCATGCCGTTGCGAATCGCCCAAGCACACACCGTGACCAAGGAGCGTTCGTTTTTTAAGTAGCCCCATCTCTTCGAAAACCTCAGTATCATCAAGCTGGTCGGGGAAGGACTCGCGCACCGCGGCGACCTCCGCCTGCGATTCGCCGACATGCGTCTGCACGTAACATGCAACCATGTCTGCCAAAGCGGCGGTCCCGCGGAGGAGTTTTTCGCTGCAACACGTCGCTGCCCGCGGTGAGAAAGCGTAACTTAATCGTCCGCCCTCCGCGCCATGCCATTTCGCAGCCAGTTCTCGCGATTCGTCAAGGGCTTTGTCCGTTTCGTCGCAAAGCCCTTCAGGGCAATTTGTGTCGTTGAGCATTTTGCCGTACAGCGCTCGTACGCCCGTGTCCGCGAGCACGGAGAAGACGCGATCGGTCGAGGTGGCAAATGGAGAACCGAACGCAGAAAATGTCGTCGTACCGCAAGCAACAACGCCGGTGATAAATTCACGGGCAAGTTTCTGCGCGAAGGCAGCATCTTCGAACCGCCGCTCCGCAGGGAACGCGACTTTCTCATGCCACGAAACGAGGTCGAGCCCATCGAGTCCGCGCCGATCCCACTGTGGCAAGTGGACGTGAGCGTCGATGAATCCGGGCAGAATCCAGCAATCCGCTCCACCGACGACATCCTTCACCTTGGTTGCGCCTGGTGAAACTTGCGCAATCTTGCCGTCCGCATCGATTTCAACGATCGCTTTTTCGGTAATTTCACAGCTATCCGCCGACCTTGGGCTCAAGAGCGTGCCATGCAGCGTGGTCATCCCCGGCTCCTTCATCGCATAAATTGGTTCGTCGCTATCGGTTCGCGGGCGTCAGCGGTCATGGTTTTACTTATCTGCCACTGCTTCAAGAAATTGACTCGCACTAAGCGTACGTGTTGGTCTTGGCCCGTTATCGCGTGGATCACTGTATCTTTGGCAGGCGGCGCGATCAAGAAGCGGGGGGGGACGCGCCTAAATGGGACATTTTTTGATGTGGGTATGCGAAATGACAGGTTGACGAGAGCGGGTGGTCGGGATACGTTCGTCACCCAATCGGCTTGTACATCGACTTGTCCTCCATCAAACGGAATAGTCCAGTGGGATATGATTGCATAGTCTGCGTCAAGCAGGTTCCGGATACCGCTAACGTTACAGGTGAAGCGATGAAGGCGGACGGCACCGTCAATCGCGGTGCGTTGCCTGCGATTTTCAACCCCGAAGACCTCCACGCGCTCGAGGCGGCGCTTGCGGTGAAGGAACGCTTCGGCGGTACGGTGACCGCGATTACGATGGGACCGCTCAACGCCTGCGAAGTGTTGCGCGAGTGTTTGTATCGCGGTGCGGATCGTGCGATTATCGTCAGCGATCGTCGTGCGGCGGCGAGCGACACACTCGCGACCAGTTACATTCTTTCGTGTGCTGTCAAGAAGCTTGCGAAATATGACCTGGTGTTCTGCGGCCGTCAGGCCATTGATG
>JANQHN010000171.1 GCA_028282665.1 Phycisphaerae bacterium
CTTGGCGTATGCCCAGTCGCTGTCATCGTCTCCGGTACCGGCCAAGGTTCTCGCGTGACGCCCGTTAAATCGGTACCCGATCATACGGGCCAATGAGTACAACTTGCAGTGTTCCGAGACTAGTCGCCGCGCACGTCTTAACAACGTTGGTTCGTTTTTCTCGCGATAACTATTGCTTGTCGACGTGGCGTTTGTCTTTTTTTGATCGGTTCTAAAAAGACGGGTTGTTGCTTCCTGTAAATCGAACAACGCTTGGGTGTTGGCTATCGCGGGTTCCAGCGAGGGATCGATGAATTCCGTTCCCACGCCTCGCAGGTAGGCTGCTCGATACCCGTCGACAACGTCATTGCCCATGTATATGGCGATGATGATGGTCTTGGGATTAAGTTCGATTGCCTCATCCATAATCCGGTTGTACTCGACCGGCCCCCACCCTCCAAAACCCATATTGTAAACCTGCAGGCTTGTGATGCGTGCAAGCTGTGCAGGCCAGGCTTGTTCACTTCCAAGCAAAGCGCCGTAGGTATGAGAATCGCCGATCGCGACAATGTCTGCCGAAGTGAGAGCTTCAGCGTTGTGAAAGCCACGACTGTCATGCCGTGGGTGATCCGGATTGCCGCGATAGCCAAAGATGGGGTCCGGCAGATTGGTCGGTGTCGTAACCCGAGCGATTTCTTCTGCTAATTGTTGCCGCCAAGGAGGGAGCAGGCTCCAGCGTATTTGAGGGGAGGCGAGTGAAGCCAATTGGAGCACGCTTTCGCAAACGCAAATCGTCAAGACCAGTACGGCAAGCCATCCCGGAAATCGTTTATGGGGTTTACGCTTTGATGCTGTGCGAACATGGTCCTGCGTGTGCGCGCCTGGAATGGCTTGGTCGGTTTTCACGGTAGTCGGTTCCTAAAACGTGAAGTAGAGAAACGGGGTTTCCTCGATGAAAGTGGTTAACGTCACGAGCAACAGGATCGCCAGCGCGCCGGCCACCAGAGGATGTTTGGGCTTTGGCAACTGCTCGCTGTTCGGTGCAAAGAACGCGATCATCGCGACCAGTGACAGAAAGGCGAGGCCGTGCAATCCATAGAATTGTTCATAGATGGCGGGCAAGTGTAGTCCTAACGTAACGGAGAAATAGGTAAGAGGCTCAATACCGTTTGCTCCGACCAAACCTGACAACACGCCGGTAAGATTCTCAAACGAGTTCGCCCGAAAAATTGTCCAACCCACCATCGCCATGCAAAATGTCATCACGACAGCTGGTACACGAGGGATCGTTACGCGACCGATGCGTTTCCATACTGCGTGAAGTGCCAAGAAGAAACCATGATACAGTCCCCAAAGGACGAACGTCCACGCGGCGCCATGCCAAAGCCCACCCAGGAACATGGTCAGCCCGAGGTTTCGGAGCGTCTTCACCACGCCGTGCCGCGATCCGCCCAGTGGGATATACAAGTAATCGCGCAGCCAGTTCGAAAGCGTGATGTGCCAGCGATTCCAGAATTCCGAGGGGCTTGCGGATTTGTACGGTGAGTTGAAGTTTAAGGGAAAGTGAAATCCAAGCATGAAACCCAATCCGCGGGCCATGTCGCTGTAACCGGAGAAGTCAAAGTAAAGTTGAAATGTATAACACAATGCGCCCGCCCATGCGGTAAACAGTTGAGGTGAGTTTCCGGAATCGAACGCGAGCGCTGCTACCGGTGCGAGTGAATCTGCGATCCAGATTTTTTTGATCATGCCGATCATGAAAAGATGCACGCCATCCGCGATCATATCGGTGTTTGGTTTGGCATTGGGCAAATCCAGGAGTTGCTTCTCCATATGCTCGTAGCGGACGATAGGGCCTGCCACCAGCTGCGGAAACATGGAGACGTAAGCGCTGAAGATGAGTGGATCGCTCGTCGGTTTGCACTTTCCGCGGTAAATGTCGATGGTGTAACTCATCGATTGGAAAGTGTAAAAGGAGATGCCGAGCGGGAGAATCAGGTGCAGCGTAGGCCAGGATGCTTCGATACCGATCGTGGCAAGCGTAGCGGATAGCGATGTTGCGAAGAAATTGTAGTATTTGAATATGCCTAAAATACTGAGGTTCCCCGCAATCGATAAAAAGAGCCATCGCTTTCGCACACGCGGATCGTCGTTGCGGTGGATCATCCGGCCGCACGCGTAGTCCAACAGGGTTGACGCGATCATCAACGAAAGGAATCGATAGTCCCACCAGCCGTAAAACACATAGCTCGCGAGGGTAAGCAGAGCGAGGCGCACGCGCAGTGGTTTGATCGCATACCACGCGATCAGTACTGCAGGCAGAAACACCAGGATGAAGATGTAGCTCGGGAAGATCATGGTGCTTGGTATCGCTTCGCCAGTTCGTCAATGATCAGATTGCAATTTCGCGTTGCCGGGTGGAACGGGTCGTAGAATCCGTCCGGATCGCCACCGAAATACTCCACCCGCGAAGCGTCGAACCAAGTTTTGACGCAAGCATATTCCAACTGCCATTGGTGAAGTGACTTGCGTAATTCCCTCAAGTTCTCTTCGTGGTTGGACGTCTTTTGTAGATGTTTATAGTACGTTGGCTGAACGGGATTAATGACGAAGAGGACGTCGATACCTTCGCGGTCGCACAGCGCGAGCAGATCTTCCAGGAAGGCGATACGTTGCGCATTTTGTCCGTGAACACCATACATGCTGTCCACGATTTTGAACCTTGACCAGTCATTGCTCTTAGTGATGGCTTGCAGCAAATCGTCGATGGGGAATTTGCCCGCTTCCACTTCTTCGAAAACGGGCTTGTCTTTTTCGAATGACGACCAGTATCCGATGCGCATGCCATCGCTGGTGAACAGGCTGGATTCGGCGAGAGGGGGCATGGTCCGTCGCTTGAGTTCTGAATCGTTGATGCAGTTCCATCCGAGTTCGAGTTGCTGGATAGAAAGCGCATCTACGAATTTTGCCCAATAACGCTGAAAGGCGTTGAGCCCCGGATAGTGCCGAACGAGCTGAGGGGTGTTGAGGAGTCGACGGCGAACACCGGGAACGACCGGATTCCCCCTGCTGGGCGTATCGAACGTCCAGGTGTCTAAACCATAAATGAGCAGTTTCGGGCGATGTTCGAGATCTTTAACGAGGTGGCGGACGATGCACAGCGCGTCTTCAGAGCGTCCCCAGAAGACTCCGTAGTTGAACGCAGGTAACCCGAAGCGATCCTCGATTCGGGCTGGATCGTAGCGCATGGTGTTGGAGGAACCGAGCACGATAGCTTTCGGTCGCTGGGCGGACTCGAGATTGCCTATCAGTTCGGTTTTGGCGAGACGCGCGTTGTAGAGGCGTTGGTAGCCCGTTTTCCCGTAATTTCCCCATGGGTTGGTGTACAGAGCGAATACGAATAGACAGCAGGTACCCAGAACAGAGGTTGCGGTAAATGTGACCAGGAATCGCGCTGCTGTTTGCGTGCGGATGTTGGTGCCTGCTGCCGCCTTCAAAGCAGTAGGTGTCCGGTCTTCGGTGAGTGGAACCGATATGGGAATCGAAGCGTCAGTCAAGTCAGATACCTCATGATGGACCAAGTTCGAGCAGGATGCGCCGAGCCCGGGAATTGCGCAAGCCAATATGATCACAACTTGGAACAATGCGTTTCGTCGTGTATATCGGACTTTGCATTATGAGAGTGAAGCACCAGCCATTCACAATTTGTTGGTCTGGGGAAGTGGTTGTGCGGTTATCCGGGGTCGTTGGAAAATGTTGAGAATCGATGGATCACAGGGAGAAGGTGGGGGGCAGATTCTGCGCAGCTCCTTGGGGTTGGCCATGGTTACGGGTACGCCGGTTCACATCGAGCGCATCCGTGCGAATCGCCCTAAGCCAGGTTTGCGCAAACAGCATCTCACGGCAGTACTTGCCGCCGCCAGCATTGGCAAGGCGGAAGTCGAGGGGGCTGGGATTGGGGCCGAAGAGATTGTTTTTCATCCCGGGGCGATTGCTCCGGGGGAGTACGAATTTGACATCGGCACTGCGGGAAGCACTGCGCTTGTGTTGCAGACTATCCTGCCTGCCCTCTTGCACGGAGGCGGCGAGTCGAAAGTCGTTCTCAAAGGTGGAACGCACAACCCCATGGCTCCGCCGTTTGATTTTTTGGATCGCGTCTTTTTGCCGCAATTGCGGCGTATGGGAGCCGGCATCGAGCTGTCGCTGAAGCAGGCGGGATATTTCCCGAGCGGTGGAGAAAATGTTTCCAATAGTATAATTGTATACTAATAATGACAACGCTACTGTAACTTGGCCAGATGGAAAACCTGGACTGGACTCTGGACTGGACTCTGGACTGGACTCTGGACTGGACTGCCCCTGTAACTTAAGTGTCATTAATCTGTTTTTAATGCTTTTAACTTTAATTGATAACCTCTTGTGATTTGAAATTCGTCCCAGACAAGAGTGTTATAACTAATTTCTTGCCCAATTCAAATCGAGTGGCCAACGAGTTGCAT
>JANQHN010000175.1 GCA_028282665.1 Phycisphaerae bacterium
TCATAGAGGATGTGGACAAGGGCGTGCCATTCCGAGGTCGTGGACTGTAAAAGAGTACGCTGGTAAACGTCAGTGTCAAACCGGGAGTCAAAATCGCCGGTCCGCCACACGCGATTACGCGCGAACTGCCAGGTGTTATCTTGCACGAAGCCGTTCTCGCGCGCGAAGTTGTGCACAAGCGGAGGTAGACTACTGAGCGATGGACTTCCGAGCAACTGCCGCACGAAACGGTTTGTGGTATCGAAATCGGCATTTGCGAGCTCCACGCGCCGGTTTTCGATCACTGTCGCGTATCCGCTTTGCGACAGTCGAAGCCATCCATAGTTGAATGACGCGCCACCAGTGGTTCCGTGAGTGTTCAGCTCATAACGAAAAACAGCCAGTACGTCGTACGCGTCGTTAACGGAAATCGGAACAATCTCGACGGTTATGTAGTCCAGTACGGTAGCACATGCCGGCGATGCAGTGACGACGAGAAGGAGCGTCAACACGGCGTTCCCGTGCCGGAGCCGTCCGCCCATACTAAGCCGTCGCCGGTCGTTGCCGCCACGCATCATGAAACCATACCACAAATCATGGTTTCACATAACAGCGAGAGTTGAGCCCTCGGCCAAGTCCCGGGGTAAGGACCCGAGATGACGGCGGTCATCGACAGAGGAGCATTCCCATCCGCCGGTTGTGCCGGCAATCTTAGCCGCTTCGTGTGCCGGATCGAGCAACTCCCATCGCATTTACGCCCTTCAATGTCTCTTCAGCCTGCCCCCGATCGTAGGACGGGACCGGGTGCAACGACGAGGTCCGACAACATGGGCCGATTCGGGCCCGCTCCACTATAGGTGGCTGCGTTATGTGCTATGTGTCGTAAGAATCCGGTATCAACAGAATTTTGCCGGAACTGTTCCCATTCTCTAGATATTCATGGGCCGCTCTGCCTTCGGACAGTCTGAATTGTATCGGATCCTTAATTTTTACAGCTCCCTTTTTAATCCACTCAAACAGTGTTTTCGCTCTGTTTGTCCGCTCTTCGTTCGACGATAGATAGCTCCATAGATCTCCGCCGGTCAAGGTTTTGCTTGTATCCAGTAGAATCCGCGGATTAACGGGTTTCGGATCCCCACCGCTCATTCCATAGAAAACGATATGGCCGCACTCTTTCGTAACTTCGATACTGTCCGCTAAGGTTGAGCCGACACTGTCATACACTACATCGACGCCTCTGTTGTTCGTGATCTTCATCACCTGCGATCGCCAATCGTGGTTCAAAATCAGAGCGTAATCGGCATCGTTGTTGAGGATGGTTTCGAGTTTGTTCTCACTTCTCGTGAGGCCGATGACTACGGCGCCCTTCAGTTTGCAAATCTGGGTCAGTATCTGGCCGACCCCACCGGACGCAGCATGTACTAACACCAGTTCATTCGGCTGGACATCGTGACTGTCCATCGACAAGTAATGGGCCGTTAAGCCCTGTAACATTACCGAAGCGGCCGTTGAGCAGTCGATGTAGCTCGGTAGCGGGATGAGATGAGATTCCGGAGCAGAAACGTATTCCGCGTTGGCAAATGGAACGTCGGCAAATGCAACAATGTCACCACTTCGGTACTTTTTCGAGTTCGACTCGGCAACGATTCCCGCACCCTCATAACCGGCAATGTATGGAGGTGTGCCCTCTAAATGGTAGTTACCCCGTCTACGATAGATATCGGCGTAATTTAGACCTATCGCCTTCATTGCGATAAGAACTTCGCCGTCGCCTATCCGAGGAGTCGGTACATCAACGTACTCCAGTACGTTGGGACTTCCAAACTTCGAAAACGTCAGTGCTTTCATCTGTTATGCAAACTCCATGAAATTTAGAATACCATACCACACCGCGCTGAGCTGTAAAGCCGGCTCGGAGCGCAGCCGAGGGCTTGGCGCTACTTTTGCGCACGTAAGGGTCATGACAAAGCAGCTTGACTCCCTGCATTCATGGATGCAGGCAGGCGGTACTGCGTCATATTCGTTTGCTTCCTCAAGGCTCGGGATTGGCGTGAAACACCCGGAGCACGCGGCTACGCACCTCCCTGTTCGAGTTACACTCGATTTGGCTTCGAGGCCTTCATACAAAGGAAGTCGGGTAGTTCCATGAGTCTTTTGTAAATCTGGGGGTCTTTCGCTTTTGCCTCGGCGATGGGGCGGGGCTCGCGTAGCATGTCGATTTTTAACCCCGCCTCGCAGATCGGATTCAGAGTCTCCTCCAGAGACCGCCGATAACTGGTAATAACCGGTGATGGTTCACCGAACCCCGTCCAGGCTTCGCTGAACCGTTCCGTCTCGAAGTAATGGGGCGGCCGACCCCGCCTGTCTCGAAGGCGGAGGAAGGTGCCTTGGGGGTGATCGACGGAGGCGATGAAGCTTCCTCCTACCTTCAAGACCCGTGCGAACTCGCGAAACAGAGGCCGCCAGTCCTCGATGTAGTTGAGGACAAGGGACGATACAATGAGATCGAAGCTCTCATCTTCGGCGAAGCGTAAGGGCTCTTCGAGGTTATGCTCAAAGATCCTGTAAGCGTCGGGACATCGTTCGCGACATATCTCCACGAATTGCGGGGTAGCATCACAGGCCGTTACCGTGGCACCGCCATCGATGAGACGTCGCGTGAGAAAGCCCGGACCGCAACCCGCGTCAAAGACGGCGCGATTGTCGACGGAGTCCATCATTCCTTCTAACGCCGGCAGGTTGTAGTAGGCGTTGTGCAGTTTGTCGGCCGCGATGCGTGTGTACCGCTCGGCAAAATCTTCGTAATTGTCCCGTCCAATCGGCATGGAGGCCTCCCCGGAATCCCATGTGCAATGTGTGTATCATCGTACATCCAATCATCAATCGATTGCATCCTCTTTTCTTTTCCGGAATGCCGTCGCTTTTATCGAGTATTCATTCGATCGGGCACCAACCGGCTTTTCCCGTCGATTCAAATTCCATAAGAAATGGCTACAACATTCTGTAATAGGGTTATCGATTGGTTGACCCAGGAGGCTTATACATTCCTCATCAGATGAGGAGGCTTTATGAAGATTTTAGTCACGGGATCATTGGGAAACATCGGTAAACCACTGACCAAAGAACTGGTTGCCAAAGGTCATACGGTAACCGTCGTCAGCAGTAATCCCGAGCGGAAGAACGCCATTGAATCGCTCGGCGCCACTGCAGCCGTCGGTTCAATCGAAGATTGCGATTTTCTTACCTCGGCTTTTTCCGCCCAAGACGCCGTTTTTACGATGTTACCCCAAGAGAACTATGCCGATCCAAACCTTGATTTCATACAAAGAGAGTGTGAACTCGTCGATAATTACGCCCGGGCGATCGAGAAATCGGGTGCCAGACACATTGTGCATCTGAGCAGTGTTGGAGCTCACTTGGAACGGGGAAACGGTCTGTTGCGCGCCCACCACAATGCGGAGACCGTGCTGAATCAGCTGCCGTCAGAAGTGAGCATCACGTTTATACGTCCAACGAGCTTTTACTACAATCTGTTTGGATTTGTAGAAATGATACAACAGCAGGGCCTAATTGCTGCAAACTACGGCGTTGACGACTTCGCCAGTTGGGCCGCTCCTTCGGACATAGCCGGTGCGATAGGCGCGGAGTTGCTCTCGCCGCAAGGGGGTAGAACTGTTCGCTATGTCGCCAGCGACGAGCTGGGCGGCGATGAAACGGCAAAGATTCTGGGGGCCGCTATCGGGAAACCCGACTTGAAATGGATCATCATTCCCGACGAGCAGATGCACGCCGGACTGCTGGCGGCGGGTATGAATCCCAACGTTGCCCTCGGCCTGGTTGAAATGTACGCCGCCTGTCATAGTGGTTTGGTGTATGAAGATTATCATCGCCACCGCCCCGCGTTGGGAACGGTGAAGATGGCGGATTTCGCCCGAGATTTTGCCGCAGTGTACGGCACATACCATCATTCGAACGATGAAAGAACGGAAACTACACAGGTTTAGCAGTATCACCGAGTTTCACCAGTTGAGAGGACTACCCAAACCGGAGCATCCTCTCATCAGCGTGATCAACCTGGAAGATATCAAGGATCATATTAGTGCCGAGCCGCTGAAATTGGTGTTCGACTTCTATTCCATTGCGCTGAAACGGAACTTCGGCGTCACATTTCGATACGGCCAACAGGAATACGATTTTGATGAGGGAGCCATGTTCTTCATGGCTCCCGGTCAGGTGTTCGGCATTGAACCGGACCTACCGGGCTCGCTGGAGAATGCCGACCCGTCCGGCTGGATGCTGAGTATCCACCCCGATTTTCTGTGGAATACATCGCTCGCTAAAACCATACAACGGTATGAGTTTTTCGGTTATTCGGCACATGAGGCGTTGTTTCTTTCCGACAAGGAAGAGGGGACGGTGAACGGCATCATTCAGAATATCCGGCAGGAGTATCATGCAAACATTGATACATTCAGTCAGGGTATCATCGTCTCACAGATCGAAGTACTGCTGAACTACGCAGACAGGTTTTACCATCGTCAGTTTATCACGCGGAAGATTTCCAATTGCAAGGTGCTTAACCGATTAGAAACGTTGCTCGCAGATTACTTCGCCGGCGACGCCCTGGTACAGAACGGATTACCAACCGTGCAGTTTGTTGCCGAGGCGTTACATGTCTCTCCGAACTACTTAAGCGGCATGTTGAAGGTTCAGACCGGACAAAGCACGCAGCAGCACATTCACAACAAGTTGCTATCGCTGGCAAAAGCAAAACTGTCGGCCACGGATCTGCGGATCAACGAAATCGCATATGAGCTGGGCTTTGAGCATTCCCAGTCGTTCAGCAAGTTTTTTAAGAGCAAAACCAAGGTTTCACCACTGGAGTTCAGGCGTTCTTTTCGCTGACCGATGTGGTGCTCTTCTGAGGTCAAGCGACTTCCGGGTTTGGGGATTCCTACACGCACGGCCGGTTCAACCTATCAATGTGAGTTATCTGAGGCGCTCGGGTCCGCGCCGTATCTGTTGCCACCGTCGGACCCTTCCGCACATAGCAAGAAAAAACCTACAGGCTGAAGGATAGCCCACCATCCACTACCAGCGGCGTCATACATTCGGCGAACGCAAGCTGCCATGAACGGTATGAATGTCACTACTTGGTAGATGATTGCGATCACACCCTGCCTGAGGCGGTATGGTCTCCCGGTAAGACTTGGAAGGCGAAAACTTCTATCCATTCAATGATCGCAATTACGAGAACGCGTACTATCGTGAACGTCCAGAACTCTTTACGCGATGTACGTCCTTCGAAAACCGCGTAGTTACTGAGCGTCCGAGGGTACACCTTAAGGCTAACTTTGTTTGCTTTAGAACGATCGCGTTTAGTTTTTCTTTCCGATGCTCGTGCCGGACCGCCTGTGCTGATCCTGTCCCATTCTGCGGGTGTATGCGCAACGTCGTAGTGACGGTTCCGCACACGGGGGTGATTGCTTGCGCAATCACCTGGTCTGGTACGCCCGCTGTGCTCGGCCGCCACGCAAGTCATGCACGCGTTATGTGGCCTCGTGTTCATCGAAGTACCATGTCGACTGAGATCGTGGCCAAAAGGAGCGGCAAGTACGAGAAGCTCTGATGCACTGGTAGCTC
>JANQHN010000214.1 GCA_028282665.1 Phycisphaerae bacterium
GACGGCGCCGGCGCCACCATGCAGACCGGTTTCAAGACGCTGATGTTCGTCTCAGAGATGTCTGGTAGGCGATTCGCTCGAACCCTGTTTAACAACGTGCACAAGGCGTTTGGCGGGCGACTGCGAATGTTTGTCTCTGGCGGTTCGCGGCTCGATCCCGAACTTCTCGATGAGTACCAGAAACTCGGCTTCGTGGTCTATGAAGGGTATGGCATGACGGAGACTGCACCGGTGCTCACCGTGAATCCACCGGAAAGCATCATGGCAGGATCGGTCGGCAGGCCTTTGGCAAACATCGATCTCGAAGTACGGAATACGAATCTGGAAGGCGTGGGCGAGATATGGGTCAAGGGCCCGAGCGTCATGCCGGGCTACATGAACAACGACGCCGCAACCAGCGAAATCCTTATCGACGGCTGGCTTCGCACGGGCGATTTGGGGCGGATTGATGAGGGCGGCTACGTCTACATCACAGGCCGATCGAAAGACCTGATCGTTACCTCAGCCGGCAAGAACGTCTATCCTGATGAAGTCGAATTCCGCTACCGCGATCTACCTTACGTCAAGGAGCTGTGCGTTTTGGCGTTGCCTTCGGCCGACGGGCTGGGCGACGGCGTGCATGCGGTTGCGGTCATTGACGAGGCAGCGGAACCGGAAATGGACAGAAGCTCGATTGAACGGGAGATACGTGAAGCCGCCGCTACGATCGGCGAAAAACTTCCCCCCTACCAGCGAATCAGCGCGATTCATTTCTGGGATCACGAGTTGCCCAAGACTTCGACGCTCAAAGCGAAACGCGGCGTGATCCGCGAACAGTTGATTTCGGAAGGCAAACCGAGCAAACGCGTCCAAGTGATGAAGGATCGAGCGGATACCGGCGGAAGTAAGACGGCGGTCGCGGTCGAAAAAGATCAGGAGCCCGCGTGGGATGCGATTCGTTCGATTATCGCAGCACAGTCACAACATGCGGCAAACAGCATCAAGCCCGGTATGAATCTGCTTCTGGATCTGGGCATCGACAGCATTGGCAAGCTGGACCTGATTTCCCGGGTAGAGGCACAATTTGGGACGAAGATCTCGAACGATCAGGCGTCAACAGTTGCTCGGGCGGCGGACCTGCTCTCGATCGTGGGCACGCGGAAACCGGTGGGTACGCCATCGAAGCGCGATCCGGTTGCCTGGAAGAAACGCGTCGTCCAGTCGGATGCATCCACCACACCGGTGACGAACGGAAGGATGCCCGCCGCGTTCATGCCGTTACGTTGGGCAGTGCGTAGCGGAATCGGCGCCTTGATGCACTCTTATGTACGAGTGCGGGCGATTGGTCGTGAGAACCTGCCGAGAGAAGGCGGATTCATCCTCGCGCCGAATCACTCTTCCCACCTCGACGCCCCATCCGTCCTGACCGCCGTGGGCAATGCGCGTCGAGTGTGGATCGCGGGCGCAGAAGATTACTTCTTCAACACGCGCGTAAAGCGTTTCCTCTTCGGCAAGGTGCTGGACACAATTCCCTTCGATCGCCGGGCTGATGGTTTGCAGGGTTTACGTCGCTGCGGTGAGGCGTTGACGTGCGGCGACGGCCTGTTGCTCTTCCCGGAAGGCACCCGTTCCATTACAGGCCGATTGCAGCCGTTCAAAACGGGCATCGCGGTATTGGCGATGGAGCACAACGTACCAATCATACCCGTCCACGTGCAAAACGCATATCAACTTCTTCGCAAAGGGCAAAAGTTCATTCGCCCAGGTACGATCACGGTGACGTTTAAACCGCCCATCCATCCGCCCACGCCGGAGGAAATCGACGATCATTTTGCGACGTTTCGGGACTTGGCGCAGCAGACGCGAAAAGTCATCGTCGAAACTTCCAAGGAACGGTCTGCGTGATGTCGACCGGTAGCAGCACCAATCCGACGACCGCCGCATTCTTCGATGTCGATGGCACGATCACGAAAACGAACATCGTTCACTACTACGTATACTTTCGCAGGCAGATGATGGAAAAAACCGTCGGAACCTTTTGGCAATCCCTATTTATGCTCAAGTGCATCTGTTATCTGTACCTCGATTACATCGACCGCAGTCGGCTTAACGTCGTTTTCTACCGCAATTACACTAATCTCGATGCAGAACAGATTAAGGCCATGATGCCCGGTTGCTACGACGCCGTTCTCAAACCGAGGCTCTACCCACTCGCCCCAATTTGTATTCAGGCGCATCGACATGCGGGACGACGCATCGTATTCGTCACAGGATCGCTGGATTTTATTATCAAACCGCTGGCGGATGAGCTGGGTGTTGACCATGTCATCGCCAACAAAGTCACGGAATCAAGCGGAAGATTCACAGGAGAACTCGCGGGCAAACCGATCATCGAAGACGAGAAGGGGCGATGCATTAAGGCGTATGCCAAAAAACACAACGTCGATCTCGCCCACTCCTACGCGTATGCCGATAGCGTCTCCGACATGCCGATGCTCGATGCGGTCGGGCATCCACAGGTGGTGAATCCGGACAAACGACTAGAAAGGCTGGCGCTTGAAAAAGCCTGGCCTGTTCATAAGTGGACGCTCGAACAACAAACGGGAAACTGAATACGTGAAGGCGGTGCAATACATCCGATCCCTTCCCCGGTACGCGCTGATGCGCTGGATCGGCCCACGCATGCCAAGCCTGTACACCAGCGTATTCTCGCCCGTCAAACTTCGTAACATTCCGGAACCGAAACTCCCTACGCAATCGTGGGTACGTATCGCGCCAATACTGACGGGCATTTGCGGCTCGGACATCGCCACTTTCACCGCCAAAGGAAGCCCTTACCTGGCACCTATCACATCCATGCCTTTCGTCCTAGGGCACGAACTGGTTGGGCGGGTGATTGAAGTTGGCCAAGACGCTGACTCAATCAACGAAGGTGAGCGTGTGGTCATTCAACCGGCGTTGGGGTGTGAAGTTCGAAGCATCAATCCTGCCTGTAATGCCTGTGCAAATGGTCAATTCGCCCTCTGTGCGAACGTAACACGCGGCAATATCTCAGCGGGCATACAAACCGGCTATTGCCGCGATACGGGCGGTGGCTTGGGAGAAAACCTCGTCGCTCACAAGTCACAGGTCTACCGCGTCCCTAATGAGATTTCCGACCGGGCTGCTGTACTGATTGAGCCCTTTGCGTGTGCGGTTCACGGCGTACTCCGCGCGAATGTGAAGGATTCGGACAGAATCCTGATCATTGGATGCGGATCGATAGGTCTGTTGACCATCGCCGCCCTGCGTGCGCTAGGCAGCAAAGCCACCATAATCGCGGTTGCCAAACATGAGCATCAACGTGAACACGCGGAATCGCTGGGTGCCGACCGGGTTATCCCGGCAACGCGAGAAACGAAAGCCCGCTACACAGCGTGGGCCAAGGAATTGGGAGCTGACGTACTCCCGCCCGAACTCGGCAAACCAACTGTCATCGGCGGTGCGGATATCACCTTTGATTGCATCGCGGGATCGCAAACTATTGATGACGCGATTCGCTTCACCAGAAGCGGCGGGACGCTCATGCTCGTGGGCATGCCCTCAATCCCCAAAAACGTGGATTGGACACCGCTGTGGTTCAAAGAACTCACGCTCAAATCAGCCTATGCGTACGGCGTAGAGCACGCGATGGCGGGTGGGGGAAAAAACCCGACACCACACGACACCTTCTACTTGGCCATCGAGCTTATGCGAACGTGGCACGACAAACTCACACCGCTGACCTCGACGCCCTTTTCCTTGGCCGACTATCGCTCGGCAATTCGTGCGTCACTTCGAACAGGACAATCACGGAGTGTCAAAACAGTCATCGCAGTCGAAGGACACATACCGTGAGCAACAAAGAACGATCCATTCTAATCATCGCCAACCCCACTTCGAACAAAGGGCGTGGTCGAAATCGTGCCGAAGCCGTGCGAACCGTACTGATCTCGTCAGACGCATCCTGCAAGGTCGCATACACAACAGGCCCGGGTGATGCACGAACCATTGCAACGCGATGTTGCACTGGTGAGGATGCTGGAAAATACGACACTCTTGTCGCCTGCGGAGGAGATGGCACGATCCAGGAAGTCGCACACGCCATCGCACAGACATCTCAAAAGGAAGTAGAAAGGAACGGCGCTCCCCTGCCCTGGCTAGGCCTTGCGCCGTCGGGTCGCTGCAATGACTTTGCCCGCGCGATGGATGTCAGTACTTCCGTCGATGCGATTGCTCGCGTGCTGCTGCAGGCTACACCAACGTCCGTCGACATGGGCAAAGTAAATGATCGCATCTTTTGCACCGTGGCAACGGCGGGGATTGATGCGGAAGTGACTGCTTACGTTGACCGCATGAAAATACCACTTCGTGGCACTCCCGCCTACATCTACGCGGTAATGCGCGTCCTGATGTACTACGACGCGCCACACATGCGCCTTACCGGCGATTTCGGCGAACTCGATGGGCGTTTTTTCGTGGCGTCGAGCGCGAACACTTCCTCCTACGGCGGGGCAATCCCGATTGCACCGGAAGCATCCGAAACGGATGGCCTGCTCGATATCTGCTGCATCCCGCGCATTTCCAAGTTGCGCGGATTGCGAGTCGTGCGGGAAGCGATGCGAGGCAGGCACACGGAACTGCCCGAAGTGCAAATACTGCGGACGAAGTTCCTCACGATCGAAACACCGAAGAAGCCCGTTCAACTCTGGGCCGATGGTGAACTCGTGGGTGAAACCCCGGCAACGATCCAAGCTATCCCCTCGGCGATTTGGGTGCTCCGAGGGGGGCCGTAAGGCAAACTTTCAATCGATGCCGACCGGCGCATTCGAGGGTGGATCGTACAGGGTCTTCCCCGATCATATCCCAACCCCGGAACACAGACTCAACAGAAATAGGGCGGACGCAAATACCGACATGATTGGAATCATGAAATAGAAAAACAGGTCGGTGTAGATCAGGAAGATGAAGATGATGAAACTAAAAGGCCTAATCTGGTCGTACAAACGACCGATCGACTGCGGGAACCAGCGAGCAAGCACGTGCGATCCATCCAACGGCGGAATCGGAATCATGTTAAAACCCGCAAGGAAGAGATTGGCCGCAAAACCGAACTGAAGCAACGTCGCCAGACCCACGAAAAACTGCGCCCAGGAAAAACCCTCCGCTTTGATCCCCCCCCCGAACACGTTCAACAAACCACTGACCTCCGCCTGTGGATAGATCAATCCCACCAATGTGCATAAAGCAAGCAACAACGAAAACGATATGGATGCCAAAAGAAGATTCGATCCGGGACCTGCAATCGAGACAAGAATGTCGTCTCGCCGTGGATTCCGCAACATGTCCGTGCGAACGGGAACGGGTTTGGCAAAGCCAAAAACGGCTCCGCCCGCAAGGTAAAGAATAAGAGGCAAAATAACCGTCCCGAAAGGATCGATGTGCGCGAGCGGATTGAGCGTCACCCGACCGTCTCGTCTCGCAAAATCGTCGCCAAGCCACCATGCGCTGATTGCGTGAGCACATTCATGCACACTCAAGGAAACAAGGATCACGAATAGGACCATCGCAACCAGACTCCAATTGATGTTTGCAAGAGAATCAAACTGTGCTAGCGGATGAGGTGCGCTTTGAGTCGCGATCTTATGAGACTCTTCAGCCGTGGAAGAGAGTTGTTGACTCCCGATACCGGGTGTCGCTCGCGATTGATCGATCGAGGAATTCGTGGAAAAGGCGGCAGGTTCGCTAAGCAACTTACCCGCCTGGGTCATCAGACCGATCGTTGCCAGTACCGAAACCGCCAAACCGAAAAACATCCAGAGCAAAGCAATCCTGCAAATCTGCCGAGAATGCGTGGTGGCACGGATGTTCCGTACATATTTTCGATGAAGAGCGAGCAATATTAGCGTGGGGATAGTCAGGATTGGACCAATGACGGGGAGAAAGACCAAAGAGGCGCAAATCAGCGCCCACACCGCGTAGCGCGATATACGAGGCCACGCCAGCGCTGGTTGATCCACAGGCTGTTCGCGAGCCATTCGTTCCTGCTCCGCGCGAACAACCTGCTCCCGTGTTGCGATCCGCTGTCCGAGATGCCGTACAAAAGGTTCAACCATTTCCTTCGAAAGCAAAAAACCTACTTCCTGGTCGAACGTTTGCACGCGAACGATAAATCCACTTGCGCCTTGGGCAAGGTAAAGATCACGCTGCCAACGGTCCTCGGACAGTTCAATGACTGCATCATCGCGTTTGAAAACGATTCGATCAGGCCAAAGCTCAACGGTCCACATTCGCCCCGTTCCATCCTGCCAATCCAGAGAAGTCACGTCTGCGTACTGCTGCGGGACATCCTGCCCGGCCGCCCGCGCGATCGGAGGAACCTGATTGGAGGCATCGTGATTGTGATTCAACTCATCTTCGCTCATACGTCCTGCTAACTCCTGAAAAGCACCTTACGAGGAAACCACGATGCCGGTTCTTACAACAACGACTCTTCGAGTGATGCGTCAAACTCATCCACACGAAAACTCGAACCCAAGTACGTCTTTCGTACCAGTGGGTCGCGAACGATATCGCGGGGATGCCCTTCAGCAAGTAACCGACCATCGTGCAGGATGTAGCTGCGATTCGTCACGCGAAGCGTTTCTCGCACGTTATGATCGGTCAGGAGAATGGCGATTCCGTCGTCCCGCTGCAACCGGAGGATTTCTCGTTGTAAATCCTCCACCGCTTTCGGGTCCACGCCGCTAAAAGGCTCATCCAGCATGATCAATTTAGGCTGTGTGATCAACGCCCGGGCAATCTCCAGTTTGCGACGTTCACCGCCGGACAACGTTCTTGCGTGCTGCCTCCGCTGAGTCGTTAAACCAAACTTTTCCAGCAAATATAAGGCCTTCTCGCGGCGCTCTGTGCGATTGTACGTCCGCATCGTCTCCAAAATCGCCATCAAATTGTCATAAACGGAAAGATTCTGAAAGACGCTTGGTTCCTGCGACAGGTACCCCATGCCGCGTTGGGCACGCCTGAACATCGGCAGGTGAGTCACATCCTCTTCGTCAAACACCACCGTGCCTTCATCTGCATCGGTCATACCTACCGTAATCCGGAACGTGGTTGTTTTTCCCGCACCATTGCGCCCAAGCAGGCCAACGATCTTCCCCGCCTCAACCTTGAATGAAAAACGATCCACGACAGCCCGACCGCTGTATCTTTTGACCAGATCGCGTGCTTCAAGAAGTGGTGCGGCTATGTTCATTAAACCAAACCCGTCGACTTAAGTGTGGCTTTTTTCGATTAAAATAGGAAGATTTAAGACTTCCAGCATCGCCTCAGAATAGGAACACAAATTGAACAAGCTATGTGCACAAACAACGAAAACATCAGAGGCTCTACACAAGCCCTTCAACACCACTCAAACAATGTTAAAAAGACGTTCGAATCAGCCACCTCCGCAAGCCTTGACTTCCCAGTTCCTTACGACAATTTCAGCCAGCTCATATTAAGAGACAGTTAACAAATCCAATCATTCCCACTGCAATAATTCAGTTCTACATGTGGAATTAGATACTACGTAAATTCGTTGATAACTTGTGGACAATTCGAATTATGGAGCGAATACCTCATCCGATTCGCCAAAAAAGTAAAACTTTAAATGCCTGGCGCCCGCTTGTCCGTCAATCCACACAGTCTGAATAACTTCTTCACCGTATCCATCTCATGCGACCCACGTCCGGAACAATGCCGTATCGATCCAGAGGCGGCAACCACGGAATGCGAATCCCGCTAGGCCAATACACGAAAAACGCACGACCCACAAGCTGGTCCGCCGGCACCGTACCGAGCTGAAACTCTTCCCCACGCTGAGTAAGGTGCGGACCTGCCTGGCTCCACAATCGCGAGTCCTGGCTGGCGGCGCTGTTGTCGCCCAGCATGTAATATTCCCAGGAACGTAACAAAATAGGATTGCCCTGCGTCCCCCAAGTCCCATTCGACCAGGCCGGCCAATTGAATCTATCGCGACGCGGATCGGGGCTTCGATAGTACACATCACGCTCCACGGCAACGTGAACCAATTCGAACGCCCCACCACTACCGTACATCCGGGGCAATTGTGCATAAGAAGGCCGACCTCGGTTCAGGATTTTTTTCAAGTCGGGGGCGTAATAGCTTGGCGAATCGGGATCGAACGAGGTAGCTAGCACTTCTTCACCACCAACTTTTAGCGAGACCCGGTAGTCCACGTGCTCAAACGAAATTAAAGCCGATCGATCGACCCAAATGCCGCTAACCGTTGTCGAACCGAGTTCCTTGGCTGATGAAGCACCGGAATCGTCAACCTGGTAAATCGCCACCCTTCCTCGGCCGTCCAACTCCGCCCAAAACACACAACCTTCCTTTTCCAGTCGGATTTGCAACTTCGCCTCGGGATCGCGCGGCGTGAACACACCTCGCACGCGCATGTCCGACACTTGCGGTGCCACTTGACGATCGCGCGTGAGAAAAACGTTATAGGCGTTGTAGGCCCGGCTGGTTGCCGATGCGAGGACGATGTAGTCGTCTGCCAAATCACTGCCGTCGTAACGAAGAGTTGCACCGGATAGGTTCCAGCCGCTCTGCTCGTTCTGAATCGCCAACCAAAATGGCTGATCGCCATCCAATTGATGCGGCGGCCAATTGTGATCGTAAACGGGAAACCAGAGCTCTTCCTGGGCAACACGGGATTTGCGCGTGATACGCATTTTCTCGCACAGCTCCGCCATCGTTTCACGCGAGATAGGCGCCATTCGACCTGTGCGTCGACCTGTGCGGAATTCATATTTAAGGTGTCGCTGGTTATCGAGTTCTTTGAACGCCTTTTCGGACAAGGATTCGGTCGGTACGGTGTACACATCACCGTCGGCGATCATCAAAACCTCACCGGGAAGCCCGACCAGTCGCTTGATGTAGTTGTCCGCCCAGTTTGACGGATTCTTAAAAACCGTCACGTCCCACCGTTTCGGTCCCAGCCCCAGCCAATCGTATCCGTACTGCCATTTCATCACCAAAATACGATCGCCGGATTCATAATTGCGCTCGTTGTCGTTGATCGCAAGCGGCGAATTGCCGTGATTGCAATTCGGACAATACGCCACATCCCCAGGAGAAATAGATGGAATCGAATTGCCGGAACGCGACGCATCCTTCAGTCCGTAGGCGAACTCGGTACCGCAATCACTGCAAACAATGGTTGCGTGCGCACCATACATCGTCGGCGCCATAGAGCCGGTCGGAATGATGAAGGCTTCGACGAGAAACGCCCTAAATACAAACGCCAGTATAAAAGCGACGATGATCGATTCGATCGTGTCTTTAATGCTGTCGCGCGGCAGGACGATCCATTCCGGTTCGCTGCCTGCGTTCACTGCTTCCGTCACCGAGGTAGCCATTTTCACACTCATTTCACCGCTTAACGGACCGGCTGTCGGTTCAACAGCCCTTTGAAGAGTATCCATTCTCCGGCCCGGGCCACGCTCATCACCACTTCGTTCCAGTCAAACCGTGATTGTGAGGGCAACATACCCTTTTGGCAACCGAATAGGTTGGAAAGGACTGCATTAGACTAACGGTCACGAATTGATTTGGAGACTTGCAACCAAGAGTACGATTCCGTGGCAATGGTCAATGCACAGCCTGTACTCATAGGACCAACGCGTTGCCCGGTATATGTTGACAAGCACCGAGTGCTGCAACAGTCGGACAACCTGCAAACCTGTCTTTATAAACCTCTTTCGACTGCCCTGCCCATCATTTCGATATCGCTGACAAGACGCTCAATCCACACGTTGTAATTTTCGTGGATGTACTCGCGCCCTTTGCTGGTCTTGCGGTAGTGAAGATTGCTGCTGTCTTCATATCGAATCGTAACAGCATCAGCGTCATAACTTACGGCTATCGCCACAGACCATTCACCACCTGAACGCATGGCGTGAATCGTCTCGGATTTTTCGCTAACGACTACCCAGCCACGACTCGCGAGAGCCTTACGAACGATGTTACGCGTTTGTTTCGGCGTCGAGCATGACACACCGATTGGATCGATTGGTTTCAGTCGTGCCGTCTTGCAACCACTGACAGAAACAGCTAACAATACAATGACCATTACTAGTTTTTTTTTCATCTCACGTCTCCCTCGTTTGGGGAATGCAGACAACAATGGCGCTCCTGCAACTGCCTGTGCCCACGACATTGCGTATTGCAGACCCATTCGTTTGCATACCCTGTAATCTCGCCTAAACGCTAAAGGGTACTATAGCAGTTTCAATCCAAACGTAGCTTCAAAGTCGACTTTCCGGCAGTACACGGTACTGGACGCTACACCTCGCTAGAGCTTGCTCTAGTGAATCGAGTCAAATGATGGCGACATTGGCGTCATTTCATTTTTCGAGAACTTCACTCAGATCCTCGCGTAACATGGCGAAGATTCCCCGAAAGGCATCGAACGACGACTGCCTCACGGCCGACTTCATACCAAACGCGCCAGCGTGGTACATCTTCGCGCCTTGAGATGGTCCTTCTCGAACGTATGTCTCATCCAAAAGAATCTCATCCTCCTTGCGATAGCCAATCGCCCTGACTGTAACCGTGGCCTTGCAGTCTTCGAACTTGTACTCCGGCACGGTCATTTCAAGCACCAGTGGGCCGTTTCCAGCAATCTCTTCTCCGGGCGATCCGTTAACAGAGTACTCCTCGAACATCTGTGGAAACTCCACATCGGCGATTTGCTTGAGCATGAGCCCGGGTTTGGCATCCCACCGGTGCGCGATTCCAGCCATAAACGAGCGAATCGATACGGTTTTCTCGAGCGTTTCCGCGTCCAAAATCACCGCCAGTGATTTTGCGTGCATATCTTGCTGAATCGGGTAGCCGATTTCCTGAAACGAAATCGAATGATGGCAACCGGCAAAAACGAACATCGATACGACTGGCAAAAAACCGGTCTTTGCGACACGCATTCTACTGCTCCTTAATGTCGACAACTAGACGGTCTTGACGAGCTACGTGAAATGAGAGTATTCGAAAGCCAATGATACTTCTGCCAGGCATCCCTGCCAACTAACCAACGCAAACTGGCTCGGTTCCTCCTCGCTCCCTGGATTTCCACAGCTTGGACAAGACTGACAGGCAGCGTGGAATAACGAGTGAAAGATAGCAATCGACCTACTCGATCAGGCTGCGCAGGCGTTTGAGATTGACTTTGTCCAGATCGACTCCCCGGCCATCCTCACCCTTTTCAGTTTCAAGAATCATCGGAAGCCCGGCGAACCGACGGTCGTTGACAAAATGTCGAAATCCGTCCTTGCCGATGCGCCCTTTCCCGATATGTTCATGTCGATCTAAACGGCTTCCCAGGCCGCCCTTTGAATCGTTTGCGTGAATGCACCGGATTCGATCGATGCCAAAGGCCTCGTCCATCGCGCGGATCATCCCTTCGTAGCTGCTCGGTTTGCGGAAATCGAAACCGGCGGCGAAGAGGTGGCACGTATCTAGGCAAATGCCCAATCGTTCGTTTTCCCTTGTGTTTTGGATGATTTCGGCGATGTGCTCAAAACGATGACCGACCGTACGCCCCTGCCCCGCCGTCGTCTCCAACAAAACCCGGCACGCGAAACCCGGCGTCTTACCGTGAATGGCGGAGAGCCCGTCACTGACTCGTCGCAACGCTTCTTTCTCCTCGCCGTCCATGCGTGAACCTGGATGCAACACGAGCGCATCCACGCCCAAGGCCTCGCAGCGAGTGAGTTCGTCCAGCAGTGCGAGGCGACTTTTCCGGCGAATTTCGCGATCCGGCGAGGCAAGGTTCAGC
>JANQHN010000267.1 GCA_028282665.1 Phycisphaerae bacterium
GAATTACTCAATTGATCCTCGCTCATCACGACCAAATCGTCGCGCAGAACTATAGCTCCTCTCACTTGTCAAACATCAAAGCCGCTCTGCAAGTCTTGCGACAGCTCTACTGCCCGTTCCCAGTCGGCGACTTCGGCCCCCTCGATTTGTAGGACGTTCATCGTTCGATGATCGAGGGCGATCCCAACGGCGAACCACCGAGGCGGCCATGGTCACGTTGCGTCGTCAATGGCGAGATCAGATACATCGTCGCCATGTTCCGCTGGGGCGTCTCTCAGGAACTCGTCGAGACTTCCACATGGCAAGGTCTACTATCCGTCGATCCTCTAAAGGACGGGCGATCGCCAGCTCGAAAAAAGCAGAACGTCAAGCCCGTCCCTGACGAGTTCGTCGAGGCGGTCTTGCCATTCGTCTCTCGTCAAATCGCCGCGATGATCGAACTTCAACATCGTACCGGGATGCGTGGCGACGAGATTTTCCAGATGCGGACCAAAGACATCGACACGAGCGGAAAGGTCTGGCTTTACCGCCCGCAATCCCACAAAACCAAACACCGCGGACACGATCGCGTTGTCGCGCTCGGGCCTCACGCGCAGGCAACGCTGTCTCCTTGGCTGCGCACGAAGCTCGACGAGTATTTATTCCAACCCACCGAGGCAGAGAAGGAGCGACTCGAAGCGGGCAAGCAAATCAAAAAAGGCGAAAGGCTGGTTCCGCGATGGCACCCTCACCAACTCCGCCACAATTACGGGACCGCTGTGAGAAAACAATTCGATGCTGAATTCGCACGAGTCGCCCTCGGCCACAAAAACCTTCAAACGACGGAAATTCACGCGGAACGCGACAAAAGCGTGTCACTTATGGTGGCGGAAAGGCTCGGATAGTGTTGATATCTCATAACCTAAACATCACCCTAGCAAAAGATCGTCGAGCACGATCCCCGCCAAAGAGCGTAACAACGGGGCAAGGAATCGCTGGCCAAGGATGGCCGGTTGTTGCGCTGTCTCAGCCGCCGCCTTGGAAGGCGAAGCCTTGATACCCAGTAAAAACAGAAACGCCCCGCAAGTTGGCGCTTGCGAGGCGTGATACGGTCTTAATGCTGCAGTGCTATAGCACCTAACCACCAAGGTCAAGTCTGCAGCATTTCGGCCGTAAATCAATCGAAAACGCGGATTTTTAAGTGGTTTTGTCCTTTCGCGCAGCATTTGCGCGCCGAGAGACCGCATGTCTCATACGCAAGCCCATGAGCGAGTACGCGAGGAAACGCGGCGATCGCGTCGGTCCGGGCTGGCGGATCCCGGTCAACCAGGGCAAGCGAGCCATTCGTTACGTCTCTTTCGACGCGAATCAGTGGAAGACGTTTGCGCTTGGACGTTGGCGCGTCGCGATCGGCGATCCGGGTTGCTTCTCGGTGTTCGGGCGGAATCCCGATCGACACCGCCTGTGGGCCGAGCACATGACGGCGGAATATCCCGTCGAAGTCACCGCTCGCGGCCGTACCGTGAAGGAATGGAAATCTCGCCCGAACATAGACAACCACTGGTTCGATTGCGACGTCGGCTGCGCCGTGGCCGCGTCGATGGAAGGGATCACGCTTGACGGCATTCCCAAACCCAAGCGCGTACGCAAACGACGGGTGAAACTCTCGGAATTGAGGTCGCGATGATTCGGAAGGTAGATGACGAGAAGAGACAGGCTAAAGAACCTGTGGGGATCGAATGCCCTAAATGCGGCTGCAGACATTTTTACGTCATCAAAACACGTCAAAAACCTCAGCGAATCATGCGGGTTCGCGAGTGTCGTCACTGTGGCGGGCGAATGGTCACGTGGGAAAAGGCGGGCGGGTGAGGCGGTTACGATCGTTTTGTACGGTTGATTGCATAAGGTAGTTTTTTAGTACACGCTTCGCGAGTTTTTCTGGCTCTTGTGCCTGAGAATCTCAAGTCGGTGTTCCCAAAGATCTGGTTCTTCACGGAATTTCAGAAGGAATAGCAGGAAGGTTGTTTCGTGCTGCGAAGCTATATCCGTCGTAATTCGATCATCAGCAACTAACGCAGCTGTCCCATTCGGCATTGTTCTTGCTTTTTTGTAGGAGAAAAGGGATATTGATTGAGTGTTCGAGTCGGTTTTAAATTGGATATGACATCGGTCACTATTGCCTGCTTGAGTTTTTCGGCGATCACGTTGGCCATTGAGCTTCACAAGCAAGGATCTCGATTGCGCTTGTGGTGTATCTTCTATTGGGTTAAAACTGTGGTAACATTTGATGCATTAGTTAAATCGGCCAAATTCTATCATGCTTCTCTTCTCCTCTTATTATTGTTAGGGACTATTGTTTTTGCCGAGCGTATGTATATGGCAACCGATCTTGTTCAGATGGAATCTGATTTAGTTGCTCAGCATCTATTAGGTTTGTCAAGCAGTGATGGCCATCCCTCTCGTAATCAATCGATTTACGATGGCCCTACAGATGATCTTGATGAAGCTATGTCGTTCTACGATCATTTTGAAAAGCTTGGGGAGTTGGCAGCCCTGGGGCAGTCGTTGGTTCGATTTCCTTGGACACTGGAACGTGAGGCCGTCATGATTGGTGGGGGCAAGATATATTTTATCGTAGACAATATACCAATTACGGATATAGAACGCCTAGATTCCATCGCATGGTCTATACCTCTTTGTCTAACCTATAGTCAAGAAGACAATTCCGAAAATAATAGTAAATTGAACCTTGAGCAGAGAAGAATAGTGCTGGGATTGTCTCCGTCAGTTAATCATAATCTCGAAGATTTGCTCCCAAAGTCATATGTCAGACCTTCGGAGCCAGTCGAATCACTTGTCGCACTTCGCGTACGCGTACTAAAGACAGCGAAATCGCCAAGCGATTTGATTGGCCCAGCAACTAGCTTTGTTGTGACTAACTGGAATTTTATATACCAGCCTGAAAACCAGTGGTACTGTCTTGAACCAGGCCCAATGTTCATTGTGCCTTCAACGGCTACCGGGGTTAATCAGTTTCGTTCTCAAGCAGATCTGACGTCTTCTGTCCTAAACGTATCTCATCGCTGGGGCATCATAGAAAGTGACCCTGGTCAGTCTTATCTTAAACTGCGTTCGCGATGGGAGAACGATAAAGTGAAGTTGCCAATCGTTGGAATAGAGGTGCTAAGATCCGCTGCATTTCTTTTTCTTACAATATTTTCTGCTGGATTACTAATCAATTTTTCTTTTGTTTTGCGCAGAATCGTATCCTCTACTGAGTTCTCAGGGAGTGTTTTGTGGATGCCGTTATACACCATGTCTGTTAAAATGGAATTTGGAGGTGGAATGATTGGGGTTGCTGTGGGCTATGCCGCAATTTTGACAAACGCCATATTAGTGTTCTTGGCTCTCGTGAGCCCTGTGGTTCTCACGGCGTACTCATTCATTGCCTTGAGCCATTCGTTCGCATTGTCGCTCTTGTCTATAGCTCTTGTTGTGTTATCGGGCGGTATAGCTTCAAAGGGCGGCGCGGCTTATGTTGAATTGGTCAAGCGGGCGACAAGGCATCAATGGCCTAGTCCATTAAAGTGATGGATGCTTTGCATCTTTGCGTTCTCTGTATTTTTCCACTCTGCTTGATCTTAAATTTGACTTTTTCAATTTCCGTTTTACTGATGATCAATGTTTGCTGATTGTGTGGAAGGATTGTCGTTTGGGATTTTTGCATGAGGGAGTTGATGGCGACACGTTATAAAACCATGAACAGTTCTCAAAAAGGGCCAGATATGGCCCTTTTTTGAATTTGACGACGATTTCCTCTTGAATTCGTTTATCCACCCCCGATAGTTGAAGACGAACGAACAACCGAATAAGGCGACCGGGCGCGACTGATCATCGCGACTCGTCAATAGATACAAGCGCCGTGTGGGGCCACACCCCCATGCGGCGTTTTTTTATTGGTTGTCGCCTTTGGAGATAAGCCGTGAGCGAAGAACTCGACAACACGATCCGCGAGAACGCCGACGGACCGAAGAGCGCGACGGTGGACGGCCAGAGCGTGTCGCAGCATTCGCTCAGGGATCAGATCGAGGCGGACAGGTACCTGCAATCGAAGAAGGCGATGAAGGGCAAAGGGCTTGGTGGCATCAAACGAGTCCGTACGTCGCCGCCCGGGACGGTGTAATGCGTGGCTTCCTCCGAAATCTTATCAGGCGTTCGAAGCCCAAACGGCAACGCAAAACCGTTGGGCTGTACGACGCCGTGCAGACGACGCCCGAGAACCGTCGCCATTGGGCGAACGCGGACCACATGTCCGCGAACGCGGCCAACAGTCCGCACGTCAGGCGAGAAGCGCGAAGCCGCGCGCGGTACGAAGCGGCGAACAACTCGACGCATATACTCTCAGCCGGGGGATTTTCAGAGTGATTTCGGCTATTACTTCTATCCGGAGCACGGTGGGCCAAGTCATTTAACGATCTATCCTGCCACGAATCGTTTATTCGTTAGAGGCGGTGGGCCCTACAATATCGAGTACCTTGCACAGAAGATACGCGCTTCCGCAAGGACGGGCTACATTCCTCCGGACGAGCCGAATTGGTAGTTCTTTTGTTGGGAGGCACCGTTCGCTTTCTATCATATCGAGGAGTTGATGGGGCTTTTTCCGAACGCCAATCCTACGCCTTGGCCGCCGGACAATCCAACGTCCAATCCACATATAGCGACATGCTCGTTAGTTATTCAGTGGCAAAGGACGGTGATACAAAAGACAGCGGCGAGTCCCATACCGCCACTTTGGGTTACATCGACCCGGCCTATTGCTTGTCGTTCTTGCCGTAAAGGAATCGCCTGCATGCAAAACGCAGCTTTCGATCATGAGAGTAAACGAACCTCGACGGCGTACTGGCGTGAAATCCGTCCTAAACGCATCGCCATGTGCAAGGCCTGCGAACATCATGACGACGGCAAGTGCGAGTT
The DNA here is from genome assembly GCA_028282665.1 of Phycisphaerae bacterium. GTDB lineage: Bacteria > Planctomycetota > Phycisphaerae > UBA1845 > UBA1845 > JANQHN01. The sequence continues at coordinate 4,954 of JANQHN010000267.1, forward strand.
GTTACGTAACGTGCGAGGTCGTTGAGGCTGCAGAGATCGATTGCAGAGCCTCATTGACAACGGCTACGGGCATCTGGCGGAGGAGTGTCCGTGGAACTGTTGCATGAAGTAACCGAATATCCATTACGAGTTTCAAAAATGAACCGGCAGCACGGCATGTATTCAATTGAGGGGAAATAGGGGGATAGGGGGCATGAATTATTGACATTTCCATATGAGCAATTCTGCTTCCGGCGACTCGTTTGAAAATAAATTCGAAATTTTTGACAGAACTGTCCCAGTTTTGGGATATATTAATGTGTATCGTGCTAGGTCATGCGAACGCCCTTCGAGCGTTCTCTTCACGATAATCTCCCCCCCTATACGTCTTCACTGCAAACGTCGCTTCGTGTTGGCGCTGGCGTACCTCGTGAGTTGTTCGTAGCGATCCTCGGTCCCATCCAGTAGTTCCGGTGTGCCGCCGTTGTTGGTGCAGTATGGCTGAAGCTCGTAACCGGGCGAAACGTCCGCAATTCGAGTGAAGATAGGGTAGAACTGTCTGGATTCGTTGTTTTGGAGGCACTGGGGGCAGGATTGCACGCCGGAGCAGCCTCACAGGCTACGAATTATGGCAACGGATGTCGTTTTCGCTGACTTCGCCGGGGACGATAGCGATTTGAGAACCGACAAATGAGAGGCCTCGGTTCAATTGGGGATTTACCTATACGATTTTTGTTGATGTGGCGTTCATATCAATAGATTACTGAAGGCAAATATGTTTAGGAGGATATGTCATGAACATGTTTTGCAAAACCTTTGTAGTGCTGGGAATCTCGGTTGCTACGGCTGGCGCCGCGATAACCACCACCAAGATAGTTGACAAGGATACCGTGAAATGGGGAGGCACGGGAACGTTCGGCACCGCAGTTGTGTTCAGCAGCTTGATCGTGGATGGCGGCGACCTCACCTTTGGTGCCGCAAATCTAACCGGCCTTGGAAGTGTGTATAAACGTACCAACGGTACTGGTTATTTGGTTGCCAACAACTCGACGTTAATTCCTGACGGAACCGGTTCATTCACCGCTTTCGACCGAAAGCTTGGGCTGTCGGATGGGGACGTAGTCTTCAGCGGAGAGGGTTCAAGCGGTCAATTCGGCGTATACAGCGATTCCAGCGGATTGAACAAAATCATGAATGGATCGACTCTGGTTCCCGGAGAGACGTTTTATTTTACGGACGCGGATCTACCGTCAATTCATTATGGCGATATTGCGTTTAGAGGTGTGAGCTCCGGTGGTAACGGCGTGTATCTGTACGACGGTTCCACAATCAGCGTTATCGCCGATTATGATACGACCATCCCGCCGGCTAACACTGCGTATTTCGATACAATCGTAGGCCTTGCATACAGCAACGGATACACAGCCTTTATTGGGGCTGACAGCTCGGGCAATTACGGTATCTATCTCGACAACGGATCCAGTCTTATTTGCATAGCCGATTATGATACTGCTATTCCGGGCGGCACAGGGAACTTCACATGGTTCAAAAAGGTGCAAGTCGATTCCAATGGAAACGTTGTTTTCGGAGGCGATGGTTCCAGCAGGCAGCGCGGCATTTACAAATACAGCCGTAACACTTCCACCCTAAGTCTCATTGCGGATAGGGATACGACTTTGCCGGGCATTAGTTCGGTGTACTCTTCAGTTGGTTACCCCAGCTATGACGGCAGTAACGTAGCGTTTTTTGGGATTATTGATAGAGGCCCTCCCTATGTTCCGCTTAAACACTCGCTTCTTGTTGATTATGACGGCCATCTTATTAACATATGTAAAGGTGATGAAAAAGTTGACGGGATTGACATTCTTCAATTTGGCGATTTCGCCTTGTCGGGCAATAAAATCACCTTGAGCTTTTCGGGCCAGGTTAATAATGACTGGGTCGGGTTCTCGATTTACGAATTTGAGTTCTGCCCCGGCGACATTAATGGAGACGGCTTCATAAACCTCAGCGATTTGGCGATTTTGCTCGCGAATCTTGACAACCCGGGCTCACGAGAAGACGGCGACATTAACGGTGACGGTATGGTTGACTCCATCGACCAGGCGATTCTGCTCGATTATTACAATGAGAGCTGTCCCTAAATGGCATTCCTCTACCGCATTGCCATGAATTGCTCAGCGACGTAGGCGGAACTACAGTCCGCCCGTGGATTTGTACGCCTCGGGCGGACTTCTTTCCACGCTCGGATATTGAACCAATCCAACAACTGCTTCCGTCGCATTTCTCACCAGCGAAACTACGGAAGAAAACTTCCTTGGCGTCATGCAGAGAATCTTCTGGCCTGAGTGTGGCCGTTTCATATTTGCTAGAGAGAATCAGCTCGGAAAAAAGGAAAGGGCAAACACGCCGGCGAATCGCTTGGTCCTGGCTTCGGAAATTCGACTCTCCTTACTGGTTTTGCTCCTCGATGAAGTGGGCGCACTAAGCGCACTCATCTGAGCATTCCTCAAGATGACCACACAGCACCGCTCGCAACCCATCGGAGTTGATCCGCCCGAGGCGGTAGTCATCGAGGGATCGGCGCTGGGGAGAATCATGCGGTGGGCAATCGGCTTTTGTTTTTTGCCGAGAATTCGGACTGCCAAAAACGAATGCTTGCACCGGAAGTTGTGATTTGAGGCGTGGACCACACCGCTGGTTCATCGATTGACGTAACATGCCAAAAGCCAAAAAGGCCCGCTGCAAATGCTTTACAGCTACACGAACCGCGGTTGCAGTTTGCTCCGTCTGATCAGGCTAAGCCGTTAGTAAGTTGTTTGAGAAATTGTGCAAATCTTCATCCGATGATTATTCTTCCTAATTGATCCGTCGTGCATTTTAACAAAGACGCTTTTTCTAATTCTGTGGAGCAGGCGTTCGTAGGTGCTCTAGTATAAAATCTGCCCTTTCGCTTGATTAAACACTTGCCCATCGTATATTAATTGCACAGGATGGGCGTAATCACTTTGGTGTGAAAGTGGTTCGCTCCCCCAACATCTCTCTCGTCCTCTGTTAGGAGAATCAGTATGCACAATTGGAACAAGGTTCACTTGCTGGCTGCAGGTTTGATGATCGGGTTTATGCCCATTGCGGCGGAGGCGCTGGAGCGCCAGGAGGCGGTGGTCCATTTCACGGACCAGGATGTCAC
>JANQHN010000346.1 GCA_028282665.1 Phycisphaerae bacterium
GCTTCTGGCCGTCAGGTGTCGTCCACTGATTCAGACTTAACCGGCCTTCCACGAGGGCGGGTCTGCCTTTGACCATGTATTGTTTGAACACCTCACCACCTCGGCCGAACAGTGTGCAGTCGACGAAGCAGACTTCCTCCCGCATGTTGCCTTCGCGGTCCTTCCACTTGCGATTCGTGGCGAGGCCGAATTTGCACACTGCCGTATTCGAGGGCGTGTAACTCAGTTCCGGATCGCGCGTCAGATTCCCGGCTAGAATGACTCGGTTGTAACTGGCCATGACGTCTCCCTACTTGCCCTTACAATCGAAGAAGCCCACCGCACCACCAGGTCGCACGCAACGGCGATTATCTCAACGGAATCACAAACGGGCATACGCCGCCGTGTATCGGTCAGGGTCGGTGCAGTCTGTACATCGCTCATTAGCCTTCGGTGTCGCCGGGGCTATCGTTTTCGCTGTCGGTAGTGCCGTTCTCCGATACACCAGCCGGCTGATGTTGCTGGTCATTTTCCGAAAGTTCCTCGACGGAGTGGTCACCCTCGCGACCGCCTTCCTGATCTTCGCGACCCGGAGCATGAAGCATGGACTGCTCCATCAATTCCTCGGTCATATGGTCGGCGCGGAGGATCAGCACGCGAAGGATGTCGTCTGAGATCTTCACGTCTCGCTCGATGCCCGCGATTTTGGCAGGATCGCAATTGAAGTATGTCAGTACATAAACACCGCGCTTTCGACCTGCGACTCGGTAGGCGAGCCGACGTTCGTCCCACCGCTTGCAGAAAACCAGTTCCGCTTCCGCGCGATCCATGAGACGTTTGATCTGCGTCTCACAGAACTCGAAGTTCGCACCCTGTGTCGGGTCGAATAGATACATCGCTTCATATTGGTTCAAGGTCTGTGACCTCCTTTAAGCATGGAGTCTCATTCGGGAGAAATTTCCGATCTATCACGATCGCGGGGGATCTCCGTTGTACCGCGACATCGTCGACTCCACTCCGTTTTGAATCCAACTCTCCACGGCGTCGGCCGCCCATTGGTGCGCCCTAGCCATGATGGTTTCTTCGTCTTGAGAAAACCGGCCTAGTACATAGTCCGTCGTTTGGCCGATTGATTCTCCAATTCCTACTCGCAACCGACAAAATTCATTCGTTCCAAGCCGGTTGATGATGTCGGCCAACCCCTTATGGTTTCCCGACGAGCCTTCCGCTCTCATGCGGATCCGACCAACCGGTAAAGCAAGGTCGTCCGAGATGACGAGCAACTCGCTGATGTCCAACTTGTAGAAACGACCGGCTGCTAGAACCGATCGTCCGCTGCGATTCATGAAGGTGGTCGGCTTTAACAAGACCACTTTCTCACCCGCAAGCACGCCATCGCCGAAAAAAGCGCTGAACTTTTCCGTCGTCATGGCGATCGAGGCACGGCGTGCCAAAGCGTCGATCACTTCAAAGCCGACGTTATGCCGCGTACCGACATAACGCTGACCGGGGTTGCCCAATCCGACGATGAGTCTCACCTTGCTGCTCCGTCGCTACAGGGCGGACACGATTATTCCTCGGATTCCTCTTCTTCCTTCTTGCCGCGGCCAATAACTTCCGGCTCGCTCGCGCCTTCTTCGCCTTCGGCAGCATCTACTGCGGTTTCTTCCGATTCCTCTTCGGGCTGTTTCACCGTAGCGATACGTTCTTCAGGATCCGTCACCAGCGTTACACCTTCCGGCAATTTGATATCCTTTGCTAGGAACGCTTCGCCAAGCTCAAGATGCGTTACCAGTGGACTGAACATCTCGGGAATATTCGTCACGACACATTCCACATCGATCTCAGTCAATTGCTGGTCGAGGACGCCGCCGTCCACCTCAACACCCTTCGGTGTCCCCTTAAGTTCCACGCCAACCGTTACCGTTACGCGTTCCGTGAGGCTTACGCGTATCAGGTCAATGTGAACCAGCTTCGAATCGAGGTGATCGTACTGCACATCGCGAATGAGGCATTGGGTCGGCTTACCATCCAGGTCAAGCTTAACGTGCTTGGCGTGGTGCGCGAGCGCGACCTCAACCTCGTGCGACTGAAGGGTGATCGACACGGGGTCTGCGCCGTGGCCGTAGATAATGCCCGGCAGCAAGCCCACTTCACGCATCTTGCGAGCGTGGTTTGTGCCCAGCTCCGTACGGTTCTCGGCCTTTAGCGTAATCGTCTCAGTCACTTTCTTATCTCTCCCAAACGCTATCGCACGAACAGCGAACTGACGGATCGATGTTCGTGAATTCGCCTAATCGCTTCGCCAATCAAATCCGCCACCGTCAACACCGTCAGGTTCGTTATCTTCTTATGGACTTCGGGACGGATGGGAATCGTATCAGTCACCACAATCTCATTGAGTTGAGCACCGACGAGTCGCTCCAAAGCTGGACCCGCAAATACGCCGTGCGTCGCGCCGACGTGGATCGATTGCGCTCCGTGCTTGCGCACCAGCTTCGCCGCCTCGCAAACGGTACCCGCCGTCGCGATCATGTCGTCGAACATCATGACGTTCTTATCTTGCACGTTACCGATGATGTTGACGGCTTCTGTGGTTTCGCCCGAAATGCGACGCTTGTGAATCACTGCCAGTTCGCTCCCAATCCGTGAAGCGAAATCGTTGCCAAACTTGATGTTGCCCACGTCGGGAGAAACCAAAACCGTGTCTTTGAGCTTCTGGGCAGTGAAATGCTCAGCCAGCACGGGAGCGGCGGTCAGGTGATCCACAGGAATGTCGAAAAATCCCTGAATCTGATCGGCGTGCAGGTTCATCGTCAACACGCGATTCGCGCCTGCGGTGGTTAGCATGTTGGCGACCAATTTAGCGGTAATGGGCGTTCGCCCCTCAGCTTTGCGGTCCTGCCTCGCGTAGCCGTAATAGGGGATCACCGCCGTGATCCGTCGGGCGCTGGCACGCCTGAGGCAGTCAATCCAGATTAGAAGCTCCATTAAATTGTCGTTAACCGGCGGGCAGGTGGAT
>JANQHN010000351.1 GCA_028282665.1 Phycisphaerae bacterium
GCTTTGCCGCGTTTGATGAACCGAATCCACGCTACTTGGTAGACGTATCCTGCAAGCCAGTTTGGGGCTGCGACCGCCAGGCCCAGGGCGAGCAGCAAACCTGAGAGTACTGCATCGGAAGATTGTCCAGGATGATCGAACGCAGGCCTGAGCAGCGCGCAAACGCCCTGAATGGAGAGCGAGAGGCTCATTCCGATCAAAATCGTACAAAGAGTCAACGGATCGGGTCTATTTTCGCTGCGCGCGTATGAGGTCAGGTTGTGGCCAATCATTCGAGCTGACTGGCGTTTGGCGTTCCTGATAGGCGGGGCATCGTTTTTTGCACTACCGGTTGAGCGTATCTCGTTTCTGGTCGCCTTGAAATGTGAAGTTGCCCCAGGCGATTTGTGTTTCCTTTTTCGTCTGGAGCGTTTGGACATGGCGATTTCACCGAATTTAACGTGTGTTTGGCTTGATCGACTTCGAAGGCATGGAGACGCCAGCCATCTAGCCTCGTAACCGCCTAACGCGAGTTCTACCACATCATCCGCTAAGCGGTCCAGGAAGATCGGGTGAACTCAATTGCGGTATGGAAATATGGTCGTCGTTCTACATCGTCTTCAACAATTCACAGTCTGGCCAACCAAAACAGATTGGTTTACTTCCTCTGAGATGGGAAATATCCGCCGATTTCATTTCGATCCCATTCCCAGTCGATCTGTTCGATAGGGCGGTCTTTGCGCGCAAATACGTACATGATGTGTTTGCCCGTTCGGTCGTGCGTATCGAGTCCCACCGGGTCGTAATGCGTTGTTAGAAACGTTTGCCATGTTGGAAAGGGAGGTTCGTCGAAGAGTACTAGGATCACACGGGGCATTGTCTTGCTAAGATCAGACAGCATGATTTCCCTGCGTCCTTCCACGCTTCGGTATGAACGACTAAGGCCGGTGATCATCGTAAAGCGGGAACCGCACCGGCGGTCTGCGTAGTAGTAAACGCCGGTATCGCTGCCGTAGACGAATACGGTATCGGTGGGTTCGGTGACACTTTGGACTTTTTCGCCCATCGCCTTGCCCCACCAGTCGCGCGAATTATACCGCAAGATGGTGATACCAAACGTGTCCTGCTTAAGGTAGTGGTGATATTCAGTGAAAAGTAGGGCGAGAGGCGGAAGGGCGAACACCGCGACGATAAGTATGATCGTTGGGCTTTTGGGTTTCATGCAACGCGCCAACAGATGGCTTGCGGCTGCGACTGCAATGATCAGTGGAGGAATCAAGAGGTAGTAGTAGTGAGGCCAGGCTCGTCCCGGCAAGCAGACTGCAAAGAATGAAGACGCCACCATGATCGATATGAGCAGGTAACGACTTTCCTTTCGAACGATGCCCACTATGGCGGTCGCAATGAACGCAATGATGCCCATCAACCACAGCGGCAGGGCGCTATGAAACGTGAATGGATGCTTCGGCGGAGCGAAGAATGAGACGAACCGTTGCCAAAATGGTTCCGAACCGCCAGCGTATTTGAGATTGAAGAGGAAAACAGCTTCTACGAATTCCTGCGCTCTGCCGGTTGTTGCGAAATAGAGGTATGCTGCGACCCAAAGGGCAAGTGGTCCCAAGCCAACACCTGCGACAACCATCCCTGCACGTTTGAGGCCAGTGCCCACTGCCGCGCTGCGGTAGGTTGTTACGAACAAGTACAGCGCTATGCCCAGCCAATGAACCGCTAAAATCGTTTTAATCGCCGAACCGATCGCCAGTGTGATTCCGGCTAGCAAGGCGGATCGATAAGGCTTGTCTTTCGCTTGTAGGGCTAACCACCAAGCGGCGAGGACGCATGTGTTCATGTAGATTTCCCGATTGCAGCCTTCACCGGCCGTGCCGGGATCGGAGGAGGCGATGGCGAACAGCATTCCGCCGCACACCGCCGCGTTCAAGCCAAACTGTCGTTGGAGAATACGGAATATCAACCACAACGACATCAGCGACGCACTCAATGCAAGCATACGAAAGACAGTCGGGTCGTTACCGAAGCATTGGATCACGGCTGCAAAGAGCACGAAGACACCGAAAGGCTGATGGTCCCACAAGTCGACGTAGAGTCGTTCGCCGTGCAGTAACCGTTCACCAATGTAGGCGTAGTTGCACTCGTCAGTTTCTAGGGGCAGAGGGAAGGCGTGCAGTCGAAATCCGACAAGAATGGCAGCAGCGATAAGTAAGCAAATCCACGAGGTGCTTCGCGCGAAGGTGACTTGTTGGGCGCCTTGTGTACGGCACAGACCGACGTCAGTGCTTGGGCGTTGCAAAGTGGATTGTTCGTCCGCAGATAGAGGCATGGTAGAATCGTACCTCTGTCGGCTTGCAAAAGCCAAGCGTTCCATTGAATCAGCGAACGCAACGTCGATAATGCTGGCGATGAAGTCGATCTCGTTACAATCCGGATCGAACGGCAATGCCATCTATGTGGAAGCGGATGGCGTGCGCTTGCTTTTCGATGCGGGGATCAGTGGGCGGCAGGCTCGCGAACGCCTCGCTCGCTACGACCGGTCCATTCGGGAAGTCGACGCGGTTATCATTTCGCATGATCATGCGGACCACATTCGATGCGCGGGGATATGGCATCGGCTGTTCGGCTTGCCGGTTTACATGACTAAAAAGACACTGCGAGCGGTACGTGTGAACCTCGGACGATTCAAGTATCTTAATTTTTTTGAGTCAGGCGATTCTCTGGCATTCGGTCGTGTCATCGTGCATACGATCCCGACTCCGCACGACGCCGCGGATGGGGTCGTCTTTGTCGTACAACACAATGGGAAGAAACTCGGCATTTGCACCGACGTCGGTTACCCGTTTCCAGCCTTGCAGCGGGCGCTTGAGGAGGTAGATGCAGTGTATCTCGAGTCTAACTACGATCCGTGCATGCTGGATGTCGGGCCTTATCCCGAATATTTGAAGGTGCGGATTCGAGGGAGGGGCGGGCACATATCCAACGAGGAGGCTGCGAAAATGGTGGCGGCGTGCAACGCAAAACGACCAAAGTGGATCGCCGTCTCCCATCTGAGTGGAGAAAACAACACGCCGGAACTCGCCGTGGAGACTCAACAAAAGGCGGTGGGGATGAATTATCCGGTTTTTGTGGCTCGGCGTGATGGCGTTTCTGATTTGCTGGAAGTTTAGCTGAGGGGAATCCGTTCAACGCTGAGCGGAAGGCAAAAACCACATCGCGAGAATCCTATCTGGAAGAAGCAGATCGGGCAGTTCGTGTTTTCTGTCGTCTGATTGCGGCACACGCATTCTGCTCTGATGCCGTTTAAATGAATCTTTCGTGTTGATCATAGCCGAAATTAGCTAATTTTTATTCTAGGGCAACTTCAATAATTCCCCAAAATGACATCCGTGCAGGATTTGCCTAAGTGTCTCTTTTTTTCTCAAGGCATACTTGCTATTGTGCACTCCATGGAACAAGATAAGACCAATCATCAGCAACACCTACCGACCCATCCCCCCATGGGTCGGTCCCCAAGGCCCGGTTCACCCCGCCGGGCCTTCCTTTTGCGCGAGTTGGATTTGGAGATTTCTAATCTAGTACTCGGTTCGGTTTTTTTCTGTTGACTTGATTTATCGTCTGGGCTGGTCATTCGGTTCGCAAGCGTTCAGGTTTGGATTGTCAGGATAATTCAGATCCGGTGCCTTCACGCCTGAGTAGCAGAGGCGAAAAGCGGCGGGAATCATCGAAAGTTATGCCTGCAAGTTGGCACGCCGCATGATTGCAGGAACTCGACGGCGTTCCAGTCTAGATTACTGCCTTGGGCTCATTTTTGCGGAATTTGTCTGGTTTTGACCGCAAATGAGGTTCAGCAAGCCTCCGTCCAGATGCGGGAAACAGAGGTTTCTAGGCGTGGGTCGATTACTTTCGCGGACTAGAGCTTACGTCTATAGTCGGTGGCGAGGAAGAGAACAGGAAGAGAGTTTTTGTCAGGAGACACGAGACTCATGGCTACGATGACAGATCGAATCGCCCGCTGGGCGTGTGAAATGACCTATGCGGATCTCACTCCGGAGGCGATCGACGCCGCCAAACGATTTCTCTACGACACGGTGGGATGTGCCCTGGGCGGGTATCAGGTCGAGGACGTTAAGATTTTCCTGGAGCACTACCGTGACCTTGGACAGGGCGGTCCGTGTCGAGTGATCGGTTCGGGTGAAACGATGAATCCGGTCGCCGCGAGCATGCTTAACGCGCTGATGGTCCGTGCGATGGACTATAACGATATTTACTGGAAGCAGGACCCTTCGCATCCCTCCGACCTGCTTTCCGCGCCGATGGCGATAGCCGAGTGTAAGAGGATGAGCGGCAAGGATTTGATTCTCGCCACGGTGCTAGGTTACGACATTACGATGCGTCTTTGTCACATCGGGCTTCCCGGTATTCGCGAACGTGGCTGGCATCATGCAACGCTCATGGCCTACGCAGCGCCGGTCGTCGCCGGGCGGCTATTGGGTTTGACACCTGAGCAGATGCAACACGCGATCGGTATATGTTCGTGTCATCGATTTACCCTTGGTTGCGCAGTCGCGGGCAAGTTGACCATGATGAAGAACACCGTTTCGCCGATGGCGACTCGGGACGGTGTGGAGGCGGCGCTGCTCGCTCAGCGTGGTTACACCGGACCGGAGGGTGTGATCGAAGGCAAGGAAGGCATGGAACACTGCCTTGGAGATGGCTGGGATTATTCCTGGATCAACGAAAACCTGGGCGATCGTTTCATGATTACGGATTGCGGTATGAAGAGCTATCCGATTGAAGCACTGATGCATTCGCCGGTTTCCGCCACGCTGCACATCATGAGGGAACATTCGCTCAAAGCCGAGGATGTGCAGGAAATTCTGATCGAAAGCATCGCTCGTGCGGCAGATATTTTGTCTGATCCTGCCAAGTACGATCCGCAGGGCAAGGAATCCGCCGATCACAGCCTGCCGTATTGTATCGCCGCGGCCGTGGC
>JANQHN010000383.1 GCA_028282665.1 Phycisphaerae bacterium
AACCGCCCTCGCAAAACATTGGGCGGGCGTTTCAAACCGAGCAGGCGCCGCAGGCTTTAATCAAGGCATCTGATACGCCGCCTAACAGCAATTGCAGCATTTTTGCATGATTCCTGTTTATCAGGAGTTCAAACGATGACCCGAGATCAATTTTGGCAACTCATAGATTCCATAAGATCCAGATCGGGCGCCGACATGGACGCGAGGATAGAATTTGTGCGTGATGAGTTGTGTAAGCTCGCCCCCAAAGAAGTAATCGATTACACCGAACATTTTGACGCTTTATTCCACGATGCGTATTCCTGGGATCTGTGGGGGGCTGCCTATATAATTTTCGGCGGATGTAGCGATGATGCTTTTATGGATTTTCGCAGCAATTTGATTTCCATGGGGCGCAAGATTTTTGAAGAAGCGCTCGCCAACCCGGATTCACTTGCCGATCTTCCGAGAACTGAGTGCGAAAGCCTCGAAACTGAAGGGTTCGCGTACATCACCCGGGCAATTCGCGGGGAAAAGACCGAATTCGAAATGCCCCGGCGAGGAAAAGGAATATCCGACGAACCATCAGGTCGGCCTTGGGATGAAAACGACGCGGCTGAATTGAAGAAACGATTCCCGCGACTGTACAAGATGTATTGGTAAGCGGGTGATACGTGTTGCTCCTTTACCAATAAATGCCATACTATGCCAGCCGCCAAACACAATCCATTCACTGATAACGACTTCGAGGATTGGGAGGAAGTTCCTTCACCCTCTTCAAACTCGGAGTCCGGTAAAACGGAAGGTGACCAAGTCGAGAACGAATCCGGCGAAATCGTTCGACGTCACGCCATCAACAAACCATTGCCCGGCCGGCGGATCGACAAGTACCTCCAAAATCGGTATCCGCGCATCTCGCGTACGATCATCCAACGATACATCAAGCAGGGACAGGTGACGGTCAATGGCCTGCCGACCAAGGCGAGCTACGAACCGTCAGTCGGCGACGTCATCGAAATCATCTTACCCCCACCCGAGCCCACGGATTTGATCCCCGAAGACATCCCCCTGGACATCGTTTATGAGGATGAGTGGATCATCGCGGTGAACAAACAGGCTGGGTTGATTTGCCATCCCGCCCGCGCAACGCAAACCGGCACGCTCGCCAACGGACTCGCCTATTACTCCGACAAATTGAGTCAGGGCAGCGATCCCTGGCGACCGGGCATCGTACATCGCCTCGATAAGAACACAACGGGCATCATGGTCGTCGCCAAAACCGACGAAGCCCATTGGCGTATCTCGCAGCAATTCGAACGCCGCACTACGCGTAAAGAGTACTTCGCGGTTTGTCATGGTGAGGTCGAACTTGACGGCGATATTATCAACAAACCGCTCGCCCCCCATCCAGATACGACACAGCGAATGGTCCTCCCCACTACTTCACCGCCCAGGCAGGCGATGTTCAAGGAGGCGATCACGGAGTACCGCGTGCAGAAACGTTACCGCGATTTCACCACGGTACGCTTATTTCCGAAGACGGGGCGGACCCACCAACTTCGCGTACATATGTCCTCTATCGGGCATCCAATGGTGGGCGATACAATGTACGGCGGACAACTCACCTCCGAAAAAGACATCGTGGGCGAAGGAAGCCCGGAACCGGTGATCCTGTATCAAGCCCTACACGCCAGACGTTTGGCGATTATTCACCCTATCACCGAAAAATCGCTGGAAATCGAAGCGCCGCTCTCGGACGAGATAGGGCGATTGGTGGATTTACTGGAAAAGTATCGGAGAAAATGACACGCGCTTCCAAGCCAACCTTCGTCGCGATCCGCAACTACCAGACGCCATCGATCATCACCATTTGCCCTACGTCGACCGATCGGTAGGATACTTTCAACATGGAGGTGGACACCATGCTCGTGTTGGTTCGCAATTCGCCCCCCCTGTCATCGTGAAAGGACGTCGCGATGAGTGAACTCTATGCCGTTTTGACTGGCGATCTCGTCAATTCGAGCAGCCTCTCTCCCATTGAACTGAATACAGCCCGCGATCGTCTCAAACAGGCCAGCGACGAACTCAATCACTGGGAAAACCGAACGCTTCGCGGCAAGATCGACTTCTTCCGCGGCGATGCTTGGCAACTCCTGCTCGCGAAGCCGAAATGGGCAATGCGCTGTGCGGTCTACCTTCGCGCTTCATTGCTTTCGCAAGGAATGGTGGATACCCGCATCGCAGTCGGCATCGGCGAAGTAGATAGTATCTCGCGCAAACGAACTTCTCTGTCAATCGGAGAATCCTTCACTTTATCAGGGCAAGCCTTGGACAGCCTGCCTCGGCGCCTGCGATTCACGATCACTCTCTCACCTCAATCCGGTCATCTCGCAGGCTGGGTTGCCATCGCCGCACGCCTTTGCGACGCTTTGATCGTCCATTGGACAGCCAGACAAGCTGAGGTCGTTTTGGGGATGCTTCGAGGGTTAACACAGGAAGAAGTCGCCAACCAACTCGATCCTCCCATCAGCCAGCCCACCGCAAACAAGGCGCTGATTGGAGCCGATTGGCACGCGCTCGAGCCTGCACTGAAGCATTTTGAGTCGTTCGACTGGCGAACCGGCTGGATGTAGTGCTTTTTGACTACATTCGGGACAGTAATCGAAAATCGCCCCAAAACGTCGATTATAGCCATTTAGGGCTATATCGAAAGAAATAGCCTTAAATGGCTATAAAACGCCTAATCGGAGATGGCTGGCCAGCTTTTGAAGAATACGACGAAAGGAAACCGTCTTGGCTGAATCGTTTGTTATTTTAATCGCAGCTCACCTCATCGGCGACTACCTCTTGCAAACAAACTGGATTGCAGAGAACAAACGCAGTCTCCGCGTCCTCACAATGCATGTGGGGATTGTGACGGCGGTTACGGCGCTGGCGGCGGGCCGGCTTCATCCAGGATTCCTATTGATCGTATTTGCGACGCATTACGCCATCGACTACGCAAAAATTCACTTCTTGCCGAATCGGATCGAAACTTTCATCGCAGATCAACTGTCGCATCTACTGGTGATCGCCATGCTAGCTGGATGGTGGGATGAACTCGTGACCGAGGGGTGGTGGTATGCCTGGTTCGGAACGGAAAAATCAATCTACTACCTCCAATTCATGACTGTGGTGGGCGGGCTCATACTTTGCGTGCGCACCGGGGGCGTACTCATTGGCAAATTGGCTGCACCACTGTTGGCAGAAATCGACACCGTCGACATCACCGGCCTAAAGAACGGCGGACGCTACATCGGATACTTGGAGCGGGCAATCGTACTTATGTTGGTTTTGATCGATCAGGCCGGCGGCATCGGCTTTTTAATCGCGGCCAAGTCGGTATTGCGATTCGGCGAAATTAAAAACGCCAATCAGCGCAAAGTGGCGGAGTACATCATCATAGGCACGTTTATGAGCTTCGGCTGGGCGTTGCTTACCTCATGGGCAACCAACACGGCGTTGGGCGTGTGGGGATAGTTCCTTCGTACAACCAACAACGCCAGGACAATGAGCCATGCCAGCTACACGGGTTACCAATCACCAAACGCCGCCTGCAACAGTTTCACATCAGCCAGGTCGACCGTTGTTGAGCCGTTGATATCGAAACACTCACAACCCTCCATTATGGATACGGCCGGGCCGGTTAAACACGATTCCAGTTCAACAAAGTCGACCAAATCAACCACATTGTCACAGTTGCAGTCGCCGTCCAACGTTCCTAAAACCGCAGGACCGGCGACTTTTACCTCAATGATTCCTTCCGAATCACTTAAATAAGCCACCGCCCAGCGCCCAGTGGCATCCACTGCAAGCGCAGGTCGCAGATCGTTGAATCCAGTCACACCATCAACAATCTCATTCGTCCATCCACCCAGATTATCGGCTAACATGACCACGCCCGCCCCTATGTCGAAATAGGCGACACGAATGCGTCCACCAGCCCCGATGTGCATTGCGCGTGGTCCTAATCGAACAGGGCTGCCCTGCTGTTCGCGAACGGTCTGCAAACTCACACCGAAAACACCAAACCGGGCAAGCTTAAGATCGCCCGGTGCAGTTTGATAAACGACGTGGGGTGCGTTCGTTGTGTCGAAGGCTAAAGATAATCCGTTCTCGGGCGACACCCCACCTTCGTTTTCGAGATCCTTTGTTCGGATTGTCCATCCTTGATTCGTGCGCGTGGCCACAATGATCTTGTGGGCAGAATTCCGATGTCCACCGAAGTAGGCAACAACCGGACGATCGTCCACATCCACGGCGACCGTAGCTACTCGACGGGTTCCCACAAACTCAACAAAAGGTCCGGGTACGATTTCAACAACCCACTTTCCTGTGGGGATATCGAAACGGGCAAACTTCAGCATCCCGCCATCATGGTCTACATACACAACATAGGGGCGTCCTGTCGAATCAAGGGCCAACACAGGCCAATCTCCCGCGAACCCCAACGGTGCCCACGCGGGTTGATCCAACAGCCCCCCCGACATCGCATAGGCCAAACCCGACGCTTGATCGAAGCCGGAGAAAACTACCGAAGTTGAGGCATCTGTTCCCGGCGCAAGCGAAGCGTACCGCCCTCCCTGCGCATAGAGTTCACGCAAAACTGCCGTGCGGCATTCAACGCTCGCGAGCATAAGCTCATTGTCGGCGGTCCAGTACGCAACCTGTGGAATGCCGTTGACATCGATCCCCAAATCCAACTCACTAAGCTCAGACGCCCCTTCAGCAATCACGCGAATGCCAACTTGTTGAGCCAATGCGAAAGGAGTTAAAACGCCGACCGTGAGAAATAACACCACCATGCTCCCATTCCAGCCAGAAAGTGCGCTACGGTGTATACACAGTGTCATGGCTCTCCCCTATCCTTGACGACGAACAGCCGCCACCGTCACCATAAGGAACAGAACAATCGATGCAGGCTCGGGCACGATAATCGGATCATACGCGAGAAGCAGGCCGTCCTGCGAGTAGTAGGAGATCACTGGAATGTCTTCAGCATCGAACGCCAAAGCCGCATCCGAAGAGTCATGCGGTTGCACCTGAATCTGCGGGTCATCGTCAAGAATGAAATCAAGCCACCCCTCGCCACGGTTAATGCGGTAATGAACTTCGTCTTGAACGACGTAAGCAAGGGCAGGCTGCCCCAACGAGTTGTAAACCAGGTTTACGCGGTTGCTGTCGATCTGCGGGGCCAGGAGTTCGGTCGCCCAATCGCCAGTGACTGGATCAAAGCGAGATACATACAAGCTGTCGTTTTCGACGCTGGCGATCGCAGTTTCATCGTTTGGACCGAAAGCCAGCGAAATAGATTCCGGGAAAATTTGCTGGTCAACGATCGTCGTGCCCCAGTCGCCTGACAGCGGACTCTTGAAAGCAAAACCTAATCCGTTCTCGACAAAAGCGACACCAATCTCATCTTGACTAGAAATCGCCGTGCTAACCTTCATTCCCTGGACAGGCTCATCGAATTCCCTAACGACCTGATCGGTCTCCCAACCAATGCCATTGTAAACGGATACGACTATACCCTCTTGTGCTGCTTGGGCCACGATGGGGCGGTTGTCTGAGAGAAAGTCGAAATCCACAGTGAAGTCCGGTCCGGATGGGGCGGCGAGCGGCAGCGAAGCAACTTGCCACCCGCTGGGTGATGATTGCGCGAATCTAGCATCTGCGCCGGTTCGCCAGACTACTCCCACTCGACCATCAGGACCGGCTTCAGCAAGCGGCAGGCCTCCTTCAAATGCATCGAAAAGATCGCCCAATCCCTGCTGCGTCCAACCGACGGGTGAAAGTGCCGAAACGACCATTTGATTCGAGTTGTCATTACTCCCCTGATGAAAAGCAACAGGCCAAACGGAACTTGTGCGCATAGCTAACGACACCGCGCGAGACTGGTTGGCGTGCTGGTCAATAATCTGGTATTCCCAGCTTAAATCAATTGCCGAAACCGGGACAATCAACACGGCAACTAGAACAATACAACCAAATGCTTTTTGAAATGCCATACCGAGCTCCTTTCTCATGCGAGATCTATTTCGCTGACCAATATGATGCTTGAGCAACCTTCGATTACAGAACCACTAACAAAGACGAACTGCTACGAAGCCGGTCGATGCCTCACGGCACAGACACGACCGCATACAGCCCTAATGACACGCGGCAGTGCAATCCGACGGGAATCGTTCGTGAAGATCGTGTTAATTTCGCTACGTCAAAAAACGTGAATCGCTGAATCTCAATGGAACGCGAACTAAGCCGCTGTTCGCGAGCAGCATCCAAAAAGCATTTCATATATCCATAGTTGAAACTTCTTGCATTCTCTCAATCAATCAGCTTCGACTCCGGTTTCGCGGTCTTCCTTTCCGGCACTTTCAAGTTCGACTCTCGGTCTTGCAGCACGCGTGTTAGCCAAGCTTCAGTGTAGCCCACCTCCTGAGGTCGACCGTTTTCGTCTTTGACGTAACCGTCGTTGTACTTGCTGACCAAGTACTTACCGAGTTCACGCCAACGCTCAACCACCATTTCGCCGTGCATCACGCAATAGTCGGTGAGGTAACGCTGCATGAGCTTTTTATCCTGCTGATACAAGTGCAGCGCCGTCCGTTCCACGGCTGGTTGAAGAGCAAGCAGGTACGATTCGAGATCCTGCTGCGCGGCGCGAATGTCCTCGATCATTCGCTCGTAGCGAACGTTCGCGAAGTTGGCGACGAAGTTGAACGCCCACCAGGCGGAATCAAGATCGAACTCGCGCAAGTTGCCCGTGGCGAAGGACCCAGGAACACGATCGATCGAGCAATACAGCGGTACATAGCAGGTGGTGTACGTATCGTCCACGCCATACCACACCACGCCACCGATAGGGTCAGGCAAGTGTCCGCGAGACTGCGTCACGAATGAAAAGCCCGTTTGTTGCGTGGAGATAGGTCTCTCCCAAGCATACTCGGCTGCACTTTCGCCCGCCTGCCAGTGTATCGGGCGCCAGCGGTTGGGCGTACCGTGTGGACCGGCGTCGATACCTTCGGTCATATCGAACGGTGTTCCCTCGTAATGATCGCGCATCAAACCCATCACGTCCGCCACAGAAAGTTTCTTATCCGGCTTTACCCAGAGTGGATAAGGCTTGGCCCCTTCGACGGCGCGGTGGTAGTCAGGTGAAAGATTCAAGGAAGGTGCAATGCGACGGAAGACGCTCCAAACGCGCGTGGATGCGTATCGTTGATTTTTGGGTGTGGAAGGACAATAAGCCTCATTGAAGCGAAACGGTTCACTCGAAGCAGGATCATAGTAACCCTTCTTTATGGCAAAGTTGACCACGTTCGGCGAATAGACGCAGTTGTTTGGATCATCGCGTGGAAATTCGCCAATGCGGGCCTTGTTGGCGTGGCAGGCGACCATTCCGTCCGGTACGCGAAGAGCCACCCACAACGCCCCCTTCCCCCCTTTGCCCGGACCGATCATTTCGAGAATCCACGCCTCTTTCGTATCTGCAATCGAGAACGACTCGCCAGTCGATCGATAGCCATACTCATCCACAAGCGAAGTCATCACCTCAATAGCTTCGCGCGCGGTCTTTGCACGCTGTAGCGCGAGCTGCATGAGATCCCAGTAGTGGAGCATGCCATCCGGATTCTTCAATTCCTCTCGCCCGGAGAACGTAGTTTCGCTAATGGCGAGCTGATGCTCGTTCATCAAACTGACGTAATGATGCGTGTGGCAAACTTGTTTGATTTCACCGCGTACTTCGCCGCCCCAAGTTGTGATTTGTTTCATCGAATCTTTGGAGAAGTCCTGGGATCTGTTGCAACGCAAGTGCGGATGAAATTCGCCATCGCAAGCATAGGTAATCATCACCGAACCATCCACCGACGCTCCTTTCGTCACAAGAATGTTGGTGCAAGCCGTGGTACCTACTGCAGTGAGATGCAAGACGACAACAGCTACAACAGTCCCATTGAACAAGCCAGCTTTCATTTGCGTTGCCTTTCTGTCTTATTGCCCTCTCTTGGTCCAGTTCGTGCTTGTCGAGTATAGCGATTTTGTTGTCGCCATGACGACTGCCCCCAAAGGGCTACCGGTTACATCATAGGTAGATAGAATTGTTGCGCTAACATTTAGTCAAGAATACGCCATCAAAAGGATGCTACCAACGTGTACATCATTCAGGTCGAAACTTGTTTCAATGCTATGCACAGCGTTCACCTTCCCAGCGGTGAAATCGAGCCATCACATGGACACGATTGGCGTGTGCGCGTCCGGCTGGCCTCGCCCGAATTAAACGACACGGGCATGGTCGCTGATTTCGTACAGCTACAGCAAAAACTCGAAAACATCGCTGCGGCCCTTCACCACGGCGATCTCAATGCTTTTAGCTGGCCTGGTAATCATTTGCCAACGGCGGAGGTGATCGCTCGGTGGTTCTTCGACCGTATGGTGGAAGCCGGCTTTGATCAAATTAGCGAAGTGGAAGTACGGGAGGCGCCGGGCTGTGTTGCATTCTACAGGCGGGACTCTTCTCGACACCCCCTAGCTGCTGTGAGCCGCAAACAAACGGACTGAACGTGGAGCAAAGCGCCCCAAATTGACGATCGATAGTACGGGTCGTACCATCTGATAACGTCCCTGATCAGTCTGAAGCTTGGACTCGAGGAGTTGCGATGCAATGAATTTCCTGTGCCAAAAATGCAACAAACAAAAGGCCGCAGTCCACATCATGGACACGTTTCCCGAGAAACGAGAGCGCCACCTTTGCGAAGACTGCGCCGAACAGGAAGGTGTGATTTACAAGAAGTCCGACGAGACAACCAACGAATTGCTCCAGGAATTCCTTTCTCAGCAAAAAACATCTACCAGCAAAAAGGTAACCGTCGAAGACGCAGTTTGCGACGAGTGTGGAACGACGATTCGCGATTTTCAGGCGAAGGGGCAGTTGGGCTGTCCACACTGTTATCATTCGCTGCGCCGCGTCATCATGCCGCTAATTCAACGCGCACACGAGGGAGCGGATCAACATGTGGGCAAGGTGCCCGTACGAGCGGATGAGCAGGTGCGCAAGCAGACTGATCTGCTACGTTTGCGTCGAGAACTCAAAGACGCCGTGGACCAGGAAAACTATGAACTCGCCGCAAGACTACGCGACGAGATCCAGTCGTTGGAGTCGGCATGAATCTGGATCAGCTTTCGACGGGCACGGGCGAATGGCTTAGTAACCAAGGCCCGGACAGTGACGTTGTCATTTCCTCGCGAATACGTCTCGCGCGCAATGTCGCGGGCTATCCTTTTCTCTCTACCACCGGCGATACCGAGCGGATGGAACTGTACCGGACGCTTGAGGAAGCGGTTTCGGACCTGATCCGTGACGATGAAGCGTTCGTGGTCGATGTTGACGACGCGGACGAAATCGACCGCCAACTCATGGTAGAACGCCACTTGATCAGCAGGCAGCACGCGACCGGCGATGGCAGTCGAGGCGTGGCGATTTGGAACGATGAACGACGGGCGATCATGATGAACGAGGAAGACCACTTGCGCATCCAGGTGTTGCGTAGTGGCTTGCAACTCGAGCATCTCTGGAACGATATCGACGAATTTGACAATCGCCTTAGCAAAGTGCTTGACTTTGCCTACGATCAGCAACTTGGCTTTCTGACCGCTTGCCCGACAAATGTGGGCACGGGCATTCGCGTCTCCGTCATGGTCCATCTTCCCGCGTTGAAGCTGACGCAGGAACTCGACCGAGTGATTCGCGCAGCGAGGGATATGCGGCTCGCAGTGCGAGGCATGTTCGGCGAAGGGACGGATGCGGCAGGTGATTTGTACCAGATCTCCAATCAAACCACATTGGGAAAATCTGAGGCGGAGGTTATCGAACAATTCGACCAGGACATCATTCCCAAGG
Source organism: Phycisphaerae bacterium (assembly GCA_028282665.1). GTDB lineage: Bacteria > Planctomycetota > Phycisphaerae > UBA1845 > UBA1845 > JANQHN01. The sequence continues at coordinate 9,917 of JANQHN010000383.1, forward strand.
TCGTCGATTACGAAAGAGCTGCGCGGGGGTCATTGACCAAACGCCACCTGCACCAGTTGGACGATCGGATCTTTCGAGCGTACGGTATCTTGGCCAACGCGCGAACGATCGGCACGGAAGAATCCCTCGCCCTGTTGTCTCACTTGCGCATGGGCGTGCATACGGAGCGATTTAACGGCATCGATTTCCAAACGCTTAGCGACCTGTTCCTCCACGTGCAGCCGGCGCACTTGCAGAAAACCGCCAGCCGCCCCCTGGATGGCGCAGCGAGAAGCATCGCTCGATCGGCGCTACTGCGCGAGCGGTTATCCTAGGACGAATCTTAGATCGTGACCATTTTTAAGCTTGTAGCATCTCACTGATGCCAATTCTTACGTGCGGCGCGTTCGATCGTCTTTAGCAAGAGGTGTTGTAGTGATGCAAGGCTATCACGCGAAACCGCTATATAACGCTGGCTTTCCTGTTTGGAAGGTAGACCATGCATCGCGAATACCAAGTCATCGACGCGTTCACGAGCGAGCCTTACACAGGCAACCCTGCCGCCGTCGTGCTTGATACGGACGATTTGAGTGATCAGCGCATGCAGGCGGTGGCAGCTGAGTTCAACCTCTCAGAGACCACGTTTATCCTGCCCAGCGATACTCCCAACGCCGACGTTCGATTCCGCTGGTTCACTCCTTTACAAGAAGTCGACCTATGCGGCCACGCGACCATTGCTGGCGTACATGCGCTCGTCGAAGCGCGCCGTATCGACGCGAACAAATTCACTGAATCGCCTCTCCGCATAAGCACTCGCTCCGGCACGCTGCCTGTCACCATTGAATGCTTTCCGGTTAACGATTTTCAACGACTCTATTGGCTCAAACTGCCCGAACCACGATTCGAACGACTGCTTGCGACGCATTCGAAGCTGGCGTCGATCCTGAACATCGAAGAGTACCAGTTCGTCAAGGAATTGCCGATGGTCAATACGGATCAGCGCAAGGCAATCGTCTTTGTAAGCAATTTCCAAACGCTTAACAGCGTGAAACCTGATTTTGCGAAACTGGCTGAGTATTCGGAACAATTGAACGTAAAAGGTTGGTGTATTGCAACATTGCAAACGGTCTCTCGCACAGTGCAAGTACAATCGCGGTTTTTAGCCCCACTGATTGGCGTTGATGAAGATCCGGTGACCGGCAGCGCGCACGGCCCATTAAGCGCTTACCTCATGAAGCATGACCTTTTACCCATCGTGGACAACGTCGCCGGCGCCAATTGCATTCAATCTAAAGTTGGCGGCCGGGCTGGCTTGGTTAGGGCGCTCGTGTACAAAACCGGCGAGGACAGGTACTCTCCCAGGATTGCTGGACAGGCAGTCACAACCATGCGCGGCGTTTTGGTAGGAGAGTAATGCATCGACGAGTTCTCGCCATAGTGAATCCCATCTCTGGTTGGCGTACGATGAGACCGCTCATACGCCGCATTGGACAGATATTGGAGTCTAACGGCGTTGAACTCGTTGTTGAAAACACGCAAGCTCCCAAACATGCGACCAGCCTGGCTGCGAAAGCGCGAGACACGTTCGAATCCGTCCTCTCAGTCGGAGGCGACGGTACGTTAAGTGAGGTCATCAACGGTTTTGACGGCGAAACGCTACCTCTTTACGCACTTCGCACTGGAACAGAAAACCTGATTTCCAAGCAGTTCGACTTCCCGCTAGGTCCGGCAAAAGTGGCAAGGACATTGCTTGACGGCGTACCTCGCAAGATCGATGGAGGAATAATAAACGGCCGCCGTTTCATGGCAGTCACAGGTATCGGCTTCGACGCCGAAGTGGTTCGCAGACTCGCTGCACAGCGAGTTGGGCACATCTCTCACGTCAACTACTTCGTTCCTTTCTGGGAGACCTTCTGGACGCATCGTTTCCCCGAGCTTCGTATCGAGGCAGATGGTGAAGAGGTTTTCGCGGGGCGCGGTTTAGCATTCGTTGGCATCATCCCCCGTTACGCAATGGGGCTGCGACTGTTGCACCGAGCCAAAGTAGATGATGGCTTGCTCGATCTTTGCGTATTCGCCTGCAGATCGCGGGCTAAACTCCTCCGCCATGCCGCTGACGCAGTGTTTCGAGTTCACGATCGCAGACGTGACGTAATCTACAAGCAGATTCGATCGGTCAAAATTTCATCTCCGGGCTCGGACGTACCAATCGAGGTGGACGGCGAAGCGGCGGGGTGCCTGCCGGTTGAGATCAAGGCAGATCCGTCATCTATCGTACTTTTGCTCCCAAACAACGACCGACCGACCCGAGATGGTGAAGCGCAAGCCGCTACAATAGCCTAAATTCTCTTTTCTCGAATTTCCAACTGCTTTTGCCAAACGTCATCTACCCAGCCAATTCAACAATTCAAGAATCGACATGAGGCAGGCCATGCTTGGGTCGTGCCACCTGAAATGCCCATAGCTCACCATTGGCTTTAGCCCTGAGGAGTTCATACATCCCCGACAAGTGATAACCTGACAATTGAACGACAATGTGATCTTCGTCCAATTTTTCAAACTGGAAGTGCCCCGAATCAACCCGGCGAACGTGTCCCCGATCCCGGCTGACAGGTCCTTCATAGTCGAGGTACATAAGGCGGTGATCGGCGAGTCGCCGACAGGTAATGGGGTAATTCCCAGAGGAAAGTGGATAGTGGAACAGTTGCCAGGACAATAGCTTTCCCTCGTGTTCCAGAAGAAAATCCCAATGCTCGCCACCTTTGACCTGATGGTGTAGAATGGCGAATCGTAAACTCCCGGCGTTGTGTTCCTCGGCGGACATAAGTAGATTCCGGCTTGTTGACGCGGATGCCATCAACTCAACATCGCAAAAGAAAATGAACGCCAATAAAGCAACAACGAACATCACGAGAATGCTGACCGCAACCTTCGCCCTTTTCTGCGCCATGCCGTTGGGGATTGGCGGCTGCGGCCCTTATTATCACGAGTTGCGAACCGAAGGTCAAAGAGCCATGCGCGACGAGGACTTTTTCGTCGCGAGGCAGCTTTTCTACAAAGCTGACGAAGAGAAACCTCAGAAGCTCGAAAACCTCCACGACATCGGTTTTTGCAGCATGATGCTCGCCAGAGAAAAGTTCGACGACCTCAATCACGCCGCCGCTTTGCGTGAGCTTGATACAGCCATCTTCTATTTCGAACAGGGTATGACGATCAACCCTGCTCATGAACCCTGCATCGAGGGCAAGAATATTGCACTCGAAATGAAAGGTCAGTTTGACGAAGCACTCAAGCACGCAGAGTGGGTGTCCGAATACCTGGGTCCAGCCGCCAAGCAACACATCTATCTCGCAAAGGAGTTGGAGGAGCGAGGCGACTATGAAGGCGCGTTGCTGCGTTTTCGGCAGGCGGTCGCTATGGAACCGAAGAATCCGTATCCGCATATCGAATTCGCAGAATATTTGTTCAGACGCGAGAAACACACCGCAGCCATCGCTCATCTGCAAATTGCTTACAAACTCGATCCGTTCAACCGTGAAGTCGCGAACATCCTGATCGAGAACAACGCCCTGCCGCAAATGAAAAATAAGGACTACAAAAGTAACAAATCAAGCGGGAAATCGGATTCCCCGCCTTCATCCGGCGCGGTTTCGGACAGCAAGTAACCTAAAGTTCCAAAATCACGATGTGCGGCATTTGTGGCTATTTAACGACTTCGAAGCACACGCCACCAAGCGATGCATTACAGCGAGCCTGTTGGCACATGCGCCATAGAGGACCGGATCAACAGGGCACGCGCATTGTCGATTCTGACGCGATTCGCTCATTGGAGGCTCAAGTCGGCTTAGGTGTGGCTCGTTTGTCCATCCTGGACCCCACTCCCGCCGGCGACCAGCCCATGAGCGACCCCACTGGTCGATACCACCTAGCCTTCAATGGAGAAATTTACAACTTCAAATCCGTCCGGCATGAATTGCAGCAGGAAGGCATAAGCTTTCTAACATCAGGCGATACGGAAGCCGTGCTCCAGGCCTGCATTCGATGGGGAATGCAAGCTGTGCCCAAATTGTCAGGGATGTTTGCGTTCGCCTTCGTGGACGGCGATACCTGTACGGGTTTTCTTGCGCGAGACCGATTCGGTGTCAAGCCGCTGGTTTATTCCCACGATGAAACGGGGCTTCGATTCGCCAGCGAAATCGCCACTTTGCGGCTGCTCGTTCCCGATTGCGGCGACATCGATCAGACAGCATTATTGCAACATCTTCGTTACGGCTACATCGCGCATCCTCGCACGCTGTATCGTAGCTTCAGGAGGCTTGCACCCGGTCATGTCCTCGAATTCAACGGTACGACAATTTGTGATCCACGCCCGGTGTTCGACATCGTTGTCCCCGTGGCTAAAGAGCCCCCCCAAGACATCAACGCAGCAAGCAGGTGGATTCGACGAAAACTCGCCAGCGCAATCATCGACCACCGTATTTCGGACGTTCCCATTGGGGCGTTCCTTTCCGGCGGATTGGATTCTTCCATCATCGTTGCAGAATTAGCTC
>JANQHN010000050.1 GCA_028282665.1 Phycisphaerae bacterium
AGGAGTTGTTATACGTTGTTGTCTTCCTAAAGCTTGCCCCCGACTTAGGTGATTGTTATTCATAGCGCAGCGCTCGCACGGGCCAAACTCTACTAGCCAACAACGCGGGAATCAGCGAGCCTAGGACTGCAGCGAAAATGGCGGTCGCTGCGATCCAGGTGGCGTCTCCCACTTTTACTACGTTGGGAATCGTATCAAAGGTATAGACCTGCGGGCTCCAGACTCGCAGGTTCGGGTCGAGACTGATGAGGAAATTCTGGATGTCATTGATGTACCAGACGAACGTTGCGCCGACGGTCGTGCCGAGTACCGCACCTACAAGCCCTACCGAAGCGCCGTAAAGGACAAACAGGGCTGCGATGCCTTCCCCTGTCGCACCCAGTGCTTTGAGTACGCCGATGTCCCGTGTTTTCTTCTGAACGATCATGTAAAAAATGCAGCCGATCAGCACCACTGCGACGACGCTGATGAGCCCGAACAAGACCGTCATCAGCACTTTTTCTTTTTCCAGCGCGGTAATAAATTGGCGCTGCATATCCTCCCAAGTGCTTACCTCAACCCATCCGAGCATTCGTTCCTCGTCGGCGGTGAGGTTCAGCGCTTTGTAGTCCAAACCATTCAAAAACTTGTTCCACGCGTTAACCACCGCCTTTTTCCCCTCTTCGAGTTTGTTCGGTTCTTTAAGGTTAACGAGTAGTTGGGTTGTTCTCGGCTTGGTGTATCCACCGTCGATGAGTTCCTGCGGGTCCATAGCGAGGGCATGCTGGATCATGTCAAAGTCGACGTAAACAGAGTTTTTGTCTACTTCGAACACGCCAGTCGCGGAATCGTCTGCGTAGCGTAAAGCCACTGCGATGGCTCCTTCGCTCGCGATGTTGCCTCGCTGCGTGACCGGCATGAGCGTAAGCGCCACCTGTATGCCGCGCGGAAAGACGCGTTCAAAAGAACCATCCTCCCGCCGGCTGTTGATCAGATCGCTGCCGACAATGATGCCGTCGTACAGATTACCTTTATAGGCTGGAATCGCTCGTCCGCTGATTTCGGAATCGTAGTTCCAATCGAAGACAGCAATCGTGCCGTTGCCCGGCCTGCCGAGACCGCTTACGTTCCACTCTTTGATCTTTTCGGTTCGCCCCTCATTTTCCATGCGTTCGCGCCACTTTTGATTTGCAAGCCGATGGTCGTTGGGCAGGACGATTTTTCCTCCACCATCAGAACCGGCGAAGGGTTGTTGCTGCGGGCCCAGATGCGTCGTGCCGGGAAAGTACCGGTCGTAGTGCAAGCTATTCAGGAAGTCATTGGTTTGGCCGTATTCTTCGAGGCGTATGCCGATGACGCCCGTCGGTTGGGTGTATCCGATTTCCGGGACGCGGAAGATCCCGTAGTTGCGAATAACCGGCGTGGTGACGTCGACGACGTCTGAGTGGTTCGTTTCGAGGTACTCCGCGAATTCATCGTACAAAGGCCAGCCTTGAAGTGTGCCCGAGTCGATAATGATGTCGGCGAGCAGGCCGCGTGATTGCTTCTTTACGGTGTCCAGGAATCCGCCCATCACACTGAGCACAACCAGCACCATGGCGACGCACAACGTGACGCCGAGAATCGCGAATATCGCGATTAGCTTGGTATACAAATAACGCCACGCCATGAACCATTTGTACATCGTCTACGCGCCTTCCTTGTCGCTTGACGAATCGTTTTCCAGCTTAGCGGCCGGTCTTTGCAGTGGGAAGAGAATCACATCCCGAATGCTCGGGCTGTCCGTGAGCACCATGACTAGTCTGTCGATGCCCACGCCCAATCCGCCGGCGGGGGGCATGCCGTAGCGAAGTGCAGTGACGAAGTCCTCGTCCATCACCGCCATCGTTTCGTCGCCTTCGCCAGCGAGTTGTTGCTTGAAATTGGCTTCCTGTATCTCGGGATCGTTGAGCTCGGTGTAGGCATTCCCCAACTCCATACCGGAGACGAAAGCTTCGAACCGAAGCGCGATGTTCTCGTCCTCAGGATGACGCCGAGTCAACGGGCATATTGGCGCCGGATAGTCGTGAACGAACGTCGGCTGAATCAGATGATCCTCTACGGTCGTTTCGAAGACTTCATTGATCACGACAGCATCATCCTTGCCCTTGTGGTCGATCCCTAACGACTCCGCCTTGGCCCGCACCGCTGCAATATCGCTCATCTCTACCTGTGCGTATTCGCGAAGCAGGTCGGCGTATTTGGCGCGACGCCACGGCGGGGTGAAATCCAGGATCCGGCCGCCGTACACGGTTGCGAGCTTGCCTGCCCGGATCATCGTTGCTGCTTCTTCGTAGTCACGCAAATGCACATCGACCGCGTAGCTTTCGGCCTCCTTTTCGCCCTTGTCAGTCTTGATGCGTTCGAATTCTTCTTTGAGAGCGGCGAGTTTTTTGGGGATTGCGGTTTTGGTTGCCGCTTCGTACGCCGCACAGACCATTTGCTCGGTACGCGCCATCATGATCTCGTAGTCGGCGTAGGCTTCGTACAGCTCGATCATCGTGAATTCGGGATTGTGTTTCGGCGAGATGCCCTCGTTGC
>JANQHN010000173.1 GCA_028282665.1 Phycisphaerae bacterium
CAGTTGTCTGGTCTCGTCGCGCAGCGAAACAAGGGAACCCCGGTGGGCAGTACAACTGCTTCTTTGTCGTTCTGTTTGACGCCGATCCCTTCGTGAAACAGGTATCCTAGTTTGACCTGTGCATCACCATGTCCTTGCTCAGCCGCCTTGCGGTACCATGAAGCAGCCTGCCGATTGCTTTGGCGTACGCCGACACCGTGGGAGTAACAGTTGCCAATTTCATATTGAGCGTCGTCGTATCCTTGTAGCGCTGCCTTAAGAAGCCAATTCACCGCGGTTCGGTGGTTTCGTTTCACTCCATCGCCAGTCAAATAGCAAAGACCAAGGTTGTACTGCGCACCTTCCTCGCCTTGCTTTGCTGCTTTACGATACCAAACCACAGCTTCTTTGTCGTTTTTTGCAACACCCAGGCCTTCGTGCAGCATGTAACCAAGCTGCGCCTGTGAGTCTTTATCGCCTTGCTCGGCTGACTTACGGAACCAGTGCACAGCCTGTTTGTAATTTCGACGTATATTCTCACCGTCAAAATAGCAAAAGCCGATAAGGTATTGCCCCTCGGCATGCCCTTGTTCGGCCGCTAGGCGGTACCATCGAACTCCTTCCTTGCGGCTCTTTGGCGTGTTAGATCTAAACAAGCACTGACCGAGCTTGCACTGCGAGTTCGCGTCGCCGGACTCGGCTTGTTTTCTTAGTCTTGCGAATCTCATCACACACCTTGAGATTGACTGCTGCCTGCGGCAGAAAACGACTCATCTAAGAAGTGCATCTAATAACCGAAGTAAGTGGTTTTTGCAATAATAAATATATGAGTATTTGTGATTGCGGACAAGGCATCAAGCCGGGGAGGGCCGGAACCGCGGAATCAGCCGGAAACCCTTGGTGCCGGATGCGGCTACCGCAATAGTTCATTCATAGATTGGATGGGTGAAAGTTGTGACGGCAGCACTTCCAGCTTGGTCATAAACCAGCGTTCGCCGCGTTTGGTGACCGTGAGTTTGAGCCTTGCCATGATGCGATCCAGGTAGCTGGATGATGGCACGAGGCCCGACGCGGTTACCTCCACTGTCGCCACGCCGTCATCGTCGAACGCAATGTCGAAATCCCGTACACGTGCATCCGTGATGTCGAAGCGCGTTAGCGTGCTCTTGGTGCGATCGACGAATCCTTCCTTATCCAGCGAGCCGGCAAGGAAGTTGGTGTCGAGACTGCGCGAAATCGCCATGACGTCTCCGGCTTCTGCGTAGCTGGCCAGCGATTCGCAGTAAGCGATCAGTTCTTCGCGCTGCGTAGTCACTACTGCCTGCAATACCAGCAGCAATGGCAGCAGCGCCGCCCCGATCCAAAAAACACGCGTGGACGTTTGCGTTCGCGTGCGCGACCAGTGAATCATGAGGATCAATTGTAGCGGTGCCCAGCATACGATCGCCAGCAGCGCGTTTTCAAACAATAGACGTGAAATCATAAGATGGTTATTCCGTCGCGCCGGCGGCGATGAGGTCTCCGTGACCTTCGCGACGCCGCACGGCGGGCCAGCTCTTTAAAAGATCGTACCACTGAGAAAGTACGTGGTCGAAGTCTTCACAAGATTTGACGGCAATAAAAGCATTGCGCACATCGCGGGCGCAGGGGTGATGCTCGCTGTATTTGATGCCGAACTTGCGCATAACCTTGAAGCCTTTGTCCGCGCCGTAATGGTCAACTGCGAGGGCGAAATGTTGGGCGATGGCGTCGCGTTGGTGCTCGATGGACGGGGGAGGGGGAAGGGGTTTGCCGGTGTACAGGGTGCGACACTCCTCGAAAATCCATGGATTTCCTATGCAGCCTCGCGCGATGGACACGCCGTCCACACCCGTTTTGTCGAGCATACGCATCGCGGCTTCGGCGCTGAAAATGTCACCGCTACCAATGATGATCCGGTCGTCGACGTGTTTTTTTACTTCCGCAAGGAAAGACCAATTGCTCGGTCCGACGTACCGCTGCTTCACCGTTCGGCCATGCACCGTAACTGCGCTGACGCCGATTTCAAATGCGCCGTCCAAGATGGTGAAAAAATCGCGTCGACTCTTCAACGAATCGTCCATGCCTCGACGCATCTTCACCAAGACCGGATGTGTCTCCCCGACCGCGTCGTAGACGCGGCGTACAATGTCCAACGCAGCGTCAGGCTGGGACAGCAGAAATCCGCCTCGACACCTTCCAAGCACTTTTTTAACCGGGCAGCCGAAGTTGATATCGATGGCGTCATATCCCGCGTCCGCCATCGCTCGTGCGGCGTGGGCGAAGTCGTCCGGGTTTGCGCCCATGAGCTGTCCGCCGACGGGATGATCGTCGTCGGTAATCGTGAGGATGGATTTTTGCTTCTTGCCGGGTGTGACAACCAATTTGTCGAGCATGACTTCGTTGAGTGCAAAGGGCACACCGTAAGCACGGGCCACCTGTCGCATGGGTAGATCACTGTACCCACTCAACGCTGCCTGAACGAAAGGGGCATCAAGCTCAATGTGGCCAAGTCGCAACATCGCTCGGATTATCCTTGAAAATATCAATCAAACCAAGGTGGACGTGTGCGAATCGTGGCGAAGAGGGTTTAGGTACCCGTATACGCTCGGCTCTGGCTATTGGCGCGTTTGTGGGGCAGTTGTGCTTCGAGCTTGGGCTTGATCCGTTCGAAGTCCGCGGCGATGCGGTGATCCGGCAGTACCGAGATGATTTCTTCGCCGACTCGTAGCGCTCCCCTTATATCGCCCGCATGGAGGCAGCGCATGAACCTTACGCGAAGATCCTTTTTGACATCCTTTACAAGGCGCGCCAAAGCATCCTGATAGGCGGTTAGCAACGAAGCATCTACGGATTCATTTAATTCCGCTAAAACAGCGCGACAGGCAAGGACATCCTCGTCATGCATCGCGATCATCCAACGACGCTGGAGATCTGTGGACCGAACCGTGCGGGTAGAATTCATCGTGCCTACGGCTGAGATGTTCTCTGCAGCTACGACTTGTTTGCGTCCAAGTAAACTTGTCGAGTCATCCTCGTCGGCATAATCGGCAGATTCCTCGCCATCCTCCACGGGGACCACGAGCCTGGGGAACGCACTGTGTTGTAGAATTGTCGACGATAGTTCGCCTGGATCGCCCTTTCCGACTTCCGCTAAGTTCACAATCTCAACTTCTTTTTTTTCGAGGGTTTCCGAGATGTGTTCCAAGGTCTCCTGCATGGAGTCGATGCCATTGGTTAATTCAGCGACGCTTGACTCCGTACACGTGACGTCGTGACTTATTTCACCCAGTTGAACGCCGCCTTTTGTGATTTCTTCGGTTAAATCGGCTAAACGTGTTCCTACGCGGTCCAGTTCTTCCTCGACTTGGGCAGTACGTTCGATCATGAACGACATGCGTTCACCCAAACGCAGCATCATAACGAGGATCACGCCCGCACCCGCGGCGAGTGAGATAATGATGACGCCGATTACGCCTACCAGGACGTTGCCCGTGAACGGCGACAATCCAGCCAGCACTAATCCCAACACGATGTACATCGCGGCGATCAAGTGAACGGTCCGTTGGTTCTGCCTTGTTGATTTCACGAGACGCTCATGGGGTGTCATGGGCGGAATTCATCTCAATAACGCGAAGCCTTCACGCGATGAAGGCGTATTGCGATTGTTTGCTGACGCTTTTCCTACTCGGTTTCGCGATGTCGATCGAGCGTCCGGATTTGGACAGGCCCGCGTAGTGCCGAGGTCTGCTGAATAGGCCTCTCACGCTCGGGACGATCAAAGCCGGAAAGCGAACTCGATACGGGTACGCTTATCTCAAGCCACATACAGTCTCGATTCGTCCGTACTTTTCCATCCCTCAGGGCTGCGGGGATGATGACCGTATCGCCCGCTACAAATTCGACAGGCGAAGCCCCATTACTATACTCGATTGTTCCCTTGCCCTCCAGCACAACCCATACGACCATCGCGTCGTAAGGCATGGGTTGATCGAGCCCCTCAGACATGCGTACTCGTTCGACGGTAAATGTGTCGCAGCGCACTAAACTCGTGACGGTTGTCCAGTAACTGGCGGTATGTTGACGCGCCTCGAATGCTGTGGGGTCGATGAACGGAGATTCGTTTCGACGGGCGAGCGCTGCAATCATGGACGATCGAACTTCCGCTGATATCGGTTCGCTCAGCGGCAGAGGTACGGGTTCCAGCACAGATGGTCCGCCTTCTGTGATTTCGACCAGATCGACGTTACCGATGGCAGCGAATGGTTCATTCGGCGGTATAAAGTAGCACTGTCCGGCTTGAGAAGAGACGCGGTTCATCAACTCGATGAATGTCTGCGGTACTGTAGAATTTAGCAACGTATCGCGGGCTGCATCTTTGATGAAACCACGCAAAAAAAAGCCGGCCTCACTGATAGATGCGAGATAGACCGCACGTGGAACCGTGATCGGTTCGAATAGTAACGGAACGGACGGGTTGTTCGGTTCGTTTGTGTGTGAAACGATTCGGCGGATGTCTAGCGGAAAACGTCCATCAACCGGCCTGATTTCGCCCAAAATTTCCTCCGATGCGGACGCTATCAGTTCTCGCAACGACTTTTCGTTTGTGCCAGTCATGACAGGGGTTGCCCCTGTCGTTTCACCATTACTAAGCACGGCGCGCTGCTCGACACGAATTCCCTGTTCGGTAGATACGCGTACGGTCGGTTGGAGCAACAGGGGAGCGTGGTCCATATTTTCAAAATCCTTATCGGGGGCGGCAAGGGGACGTTCCCCAGGTATCTGTCAGTTATTTGACTATAGAGCGCATCTGCGTTACAGCCAGTCTGCAAAGAGATGTTGACCGCCGCTAGAACATTGGATCGTTCGAACAGGAGTTTACCCCAATGTCTGATAAGCCTGTACCAGATCAGCCGACGTCGAATCACGATAACGCCGAAACGCAGGCCTCGCTGCTCCCGCCGTCGGACATCATCACGTTCGACGAGTTCATGAAGGTCAAGCTCCGCGTCGCCAGAATCCTCGAAGCAAGCGAACACCCCAACGCCGACAAACTTCTGGTCCTCAAAGTAGACCTCGGTAATGAACAGCGCCAGATAGTGGCCGGCATCAAGGGGTACTACGCGCCGGAAGACCTCGTTGATAAGAATATTGTCGTGTGCGTCAATCTTGCACCGCGAATGATGCGTGGTGAACAATCGCAGGGCATGCTCCTCGCCGCCAGCAGCGAAGATCGTTCGAAGGTGATCCTCCTTACTCCGGACGAAGAAATCGAACCGGGGGCGGGAATTAGTTAAGACTCTAAGGCGAACGGTCTGCATGCAATTGACGACTTACACTGTCGTTTTGCCATCGAATTGTCCTTCCAGCACCCTGTAGAAGAGGAAGTGCAAAAGTAGATTTATGAAAAGCAGGAATGAGATGTCGAGCTATTTATGGTAAGCGGAAGAGATCTCTATCGCAGTTTATCCACTCCCAGTTGGGCAGCAATCGTTACCCAACCCTTTGCCTGGCTTCGACTTTAATTATGTTTTCGGAATTCGTGAGCTAGTTTTGCACGATACGCTTGGCACCAAACTCATGGGCAGGCCCTTCCATTTGGCGCCGTTGTCGAGAATCCAGAAGATTCCCTAAATGAGCTTGCGCTTGTCCGCCACAGGCCGGCCGCCTTTGGGATTTTTCGGATGATCGAGAATTAAAGTTGCCAATGCATCGAGTTGTTCGTTGGTGATCCCTCACATAATATATAAAAGGTATACTTATGTCTTAATTCCGTCGGCAGGTTTTCGGATAGCCTCTACCCAAAGGGTGCTGCTGGTTGGTCGAAAACATCGATTTCGATCCCACCATCGTAGTGGCCCGCAATGAATGATTCAGCGTCGAAATACCGATTTAAGAACCGGATTGCGTGTCCGGGCGCGTACTTTGTGAAATGGGTTGCACTTTGGAATGGAGGTCGACGTTATCGGCAGGTCGTCTCGAGATTGCCGTTGCGAGTCTCAAGAACGGCGATAGTGAGGTTTTTCGGGCATGCCCAGCGAATCCTCTTTCCTTTGCGCCACCTTGTCATCTGCAGACGAAGCGCTTAACCTATCAAGTACGGTGCGCGGGGCGTGGCGCAGTCTGGTAGCGCGCCTGCTTTGGGAGCAGGAAGTCGCAGGTTCAAATCCTGTCGCCCCGATTAACCCGAAAAGATGATTTTCGTCGTTAGGCAGAGCTAATCGGTGGAGGGGGAACCAATGCGATTTCCCCTCTTTCGTTACCGGGTCGATTTCAACCTGGTGAATCAGCTGCCGAATGAACAGGCGTCTTTCGTCCATTGTGCCTTCGTTGAAGAGTGAAGGAAGGCGATCCAAGCTTTTTCCAAGTGACTCGACGAGTGCCGTGGGGTTTAGTTGTTGCTGAGGTGAGCGCGCAAGCTTCGCTGAGATTTGTTCCAGTTCTTGGTTTAGTTCCTCATTTTCCTTACGGATCTCGGTGAGGGCGTTGTCGAGCAAGGCTAGGTTTTCTGCGGAAACTCCGCGAGCAAGCAGCACGATCCGCGATTCATTTTCCTTTAGTCTCTGCTGAATCTCCCGCGCTCTTTCCGGTAACCTACCA
>JANQHN010000208.1 GCA_028282665.1 Phycisphaerae bacterium
TTAACCGAATCGAAACTCAAACCCACGAAGAAGAGGAGGAGTACGGCGCGGGTGCCGTCGATTTTCGGGCGTATGACTGGTGATAAGCGCGTACGAGTGTGTTTACAATCGTTCCGAATTGGGGCGAACATTGGCTCTACTTGGCGAGTATTATATAATCCGGGATTACCCATCCGGTCGTGAGCTGTGGCGGATTTGAGCAACTGGCAGCCTGCGTGGCACGATATGGGGAAACCGTGGTTTCATTCTTTTCCAACTCAGGATCAGGGTTGGGCGTGAGGTGCGGTCACGGCCTTGACGGGCTTTCAACCACAAGGGGGATAATGTGATCCTTTTTCAGCCACCACTACCCGCCAAATACAGTGAGATGAGCGAAGCGCAGATGGCTGAGGCGATTCTTGCGCACAAAAGGAATTTCAGTTCCCGTCTGGTTATCCTTGGTCACCACTATCAACAGGATGAAGTCATTCAGTTTGCGGATTTTGATGGTGATAGTCTGAAGCTATCCAAAATCGGCGCCCAGCAAAGGGACGCCGAATTTATCGTCTTTTGTGGCGTGCACTTCATGGCGGAGTCAGCCGACATCCTTAGTCAAGACCGCGTGAAAGTCATCCTGCCTGATCTTAGTGCCGGTTGCAGTATGGCGGACATGGCCGATCTGGATCAAGTAGAGGATGCGTGGGATTTCATCACCCAGCACGCCGGCGCGAGCATCGTCCCTATTACTTACGTCAACTCCGCCGCCAGCATCAAAGCCTTTGTGGGCAAGAATGGTGGAGCCTGTTGCACGAGCAGCAATGCCCGGGCAATTTTGGAATGGGCGTTTGTACAGGGTGAGCGTGTGATGTTCCTGCCCGATCAACACCTGGGTCGCAACACGGCCTACGCAATGGGCGTACCGCTCGATAAGATGGTGGTCTACGATCCGAAACTGCCGGGCGGTGGCTTGACCGTCGAGCAGGTCCGCGATGCAAAGGTGGTCTTGTGGAAAGGGCATTGTTCGGTGCATGCGCTGTTCACGCCCGAACAGTGTGACGAGATCCGTGCCGCCGACCCGGAATACAAAATTATCGTGCATCCCGAATGTAGTTGGGAAGTTGTCCAGAAAGCGGATCTCGCTGGCAGTACGGAATACATCATCAAGACCATCCGCGAAGCGGCGGCGGGTAGCAAATGGGCGATCGGCACGGAAGTGCATTTGGTCAACCGTCTCATCGCGAAACACACGGACAAGGCGATCCGCTCGCTTTCGGGCATTCAGTGCCTTTGCACAACGATGTACCGCATTGATATGAAACATCTGCTCTACTCGTTGGACGAGCTTGCAGAAGGGCGGATCGTAAACCGGATTAGCGTGGATGAAGAAACTTCGCGCCTTGCCATAATCGCTCTGGAGCGTATGCTCGCCAATATCTCCGCTCAGCCCGTCGCGATTCGCTAAGGCGGGATGTTTCGTTTGGGCGGATCGGCAGTCTAAAGCCCCAGACGTCTTCATCATAAGAGAGGGCGGTATGAATCAGGACATCGCCCGAGTCATCATTTCTGAAGAAACTCTTTTGCATCGTGTCCAGGAAATGGGACACGAAATCGCTCATGCTTACGCTGATAATCCGGACGGCATGACCATCGTCGCAGTGCTATCCGGAGCGATCATTTTCCTGGCTGATTTGATTCGGTTTTTGCCGATGAAGTTGAGGGTCGATTTGGTTACCGTATCGAGTTATCCTGGCAAAACAACTCGCTCGGTAGGTCCGAAGCTGACGAACTACTCAGCTGTTAACGTTCGCGACCGGGACGTCCTCATCGTGGACGATATCCTCGATACCGGGAGCACGCTCTCGCTCGTTCAAGCCGAGCTGACTCGGTCCGGCCCGCGTAGTTTGAGGACGGCGGTACTTTTGCGAAAACCTGGAAAAGCTCCCTCGGGCATTGAGGCGAACTTTGTGGGCTTCGACATCGAGGACGAATTTGTTGTAGGGTATGGTTTGGATTACGACGGGATGTATCGAAATCTGCCTTATGTTGGCCTGTTGCGTTCGCATTTGTACGAATAGCACTATTCATTATCCAATAGGTACACTATTGGGGAATTGACGCAAAATGGCGGACGTGCCCAGCGCGCCGCCAATGTAACGATTCTTCGCTGAACCATGACGACAGCAACCCAAAGACCAACGCGATTCGAGCGACGGGCTCGGCCGTTCAAACCCTGCTATGCGACCGCAACCTTGGATGCGCCCGGTGCGTCAGCCGAGACTGTGTCCACCGCCATGCCTCTGCCTGAAAATGTCGTTGATGGGGGGGAGATTATCCTACTGGCGATCAAGCCTTCGATCTGGCGGCCTATCTTCGATTCCGTGCCCTGGCTTATCGCTTGCGGCGCACTTTCGTTTGCACTTATTTGGCACGGTCTTGCGCCGTTTGGCATTCCCCAATGGGCGACTGTGCAGTTGATCTTATTCGTATCGATCGTTCGTTTCGCCCTCGCATTGTTTCGCTGGGTGCCTTCCTGGTACGTGTTGACGAACAGGCGGATCATTACGATTCGAGGCGTCCGTGTGCCGCAGGTGCTTTCCTGTTCCTTACTCAAGTTGAAGGACATGAAGCTTACTGCCAACTTTCTCGAACGTTTGGCTGGGTTGGGGACGGTCGGCTTCGTCGTGGAAGAGGGAACCACGCCCGCCTGTGCTTGGGAGTCCATCGCTTATCCCGAAGAAGTCCACAGCAGAATTCGACGAGCTATCCGCGACGCCCGCCATCCATGACCTACCGCTGTTTCTAACAGAGTAGACTGTATTTGCCGCTTACGGCTGCCTTCATTCTGAAATGTTGCGATTTCTTTACGTGGCCATCTATTCATAGTTATCGTCAATCCCGTGAAAACGGGAATCCAAAATGAACGTGTAGCATCGAATTACAGAAACGCTCGAAAAGCAGCGGTATCTTGGTTGGGCACATACGGCGTTTCTATCGAAGTGTCAGGGCGCAAGCCCGGTGAAGTGAGGCCGGAAAAAGGTTAAGTGCCGCGCAGTAGCATTTCCGGTCGAATACGCGCGAATATCATCAAAAGACAGGGCTATAGCAGCTTCAATCCAGGCGTAGCGTTCAAAGTCGATTTTTTGACAGTGCCAAACACGGTGTCGGACACTTGGCTCGAGTTTACTCTAAATCAGGAAAATCATCACAAACATGACAAGCCAGACCACGCCGAGGAAGTGCCAATACATGACAGCATACTTCACACCAGGGTGAAACGCGCTATGGTAAGTGCCGGTAAACGACCGGGCAGTGACGTAGCCGAGGTAGATTAACCCGCCAATGACGTGCAATGCGTGCAGTGCGGTGAGGAGATAAAAAGTCGACATGTACAAGCCGGAGTTGACTTTTTCGTTGATTGCGATCAGCCAAGCCCAGTTGAGCCCTTGCGTGAAGAGAAAGACGACGCCAAGCAGCGTCGTAATCAGCATGGTTGCGATTAGTCCCCCTTGTTTGTCCGCCCGGACGCAGTGGTAGGCGATTTGGATACTGAGGCTGCTGAGCATGATGACGATCGTACTCGCCCACAAGCCCGCGGGAAGAGGCGGCATGCCTTCGGGAGGCCATTGTTCGAAGCGGGATCGGACCACGAGGTATCCGACCATGCTTGCTGCGAAGAGGATGGCGAGCGAGGTAAGGAATATCCACATGCCCATTGTACCCGCTCGCGAAGGGTAGACCGGCCCGTCAGGCGGAAGGGCCGAGGCGACCGGCTCCGGTGAATACTTCTTACACGAGACTGGAGAATTGTGGATCATGTGTTGCTCGTGGGCAGAGACTCCAGAGCTTCCTGGTGAATCACGTCCGGTTGATATTCGGCACTATCGGTCAGGGCGATGCCAAGAAACAGAGCGACGAAAACCAAGCCACCGACGAAGACCAAGCTGTTTAAGGGCTTATCGTACCGCAAATGCATGAAATACAAAACGACGAGTGAGGCTTTAATCACTGCGATGAGCATGGCGAGCCAGAGGTTCAGTTCCCCAAGGTCGATTTTCGTTGCGACGACGGTTACGTACGTTAACACCATCAGCGCGAGCCACACGCCTACAAGAATTCCCATCGGAACGACGTGTCCAACTTCGCCACTATGTTCTTGAGCGTGTGTGTTGGTCATTGTTACTGTAGACTCCAACTCAGGATTTGCCACACCGGGTCATTTAGTGAATCAGGTAAAGTAGTGGAAACAGGAAAATCCAAATCAGGTCGACAAGGTGCCAGTAAAGTCCTACAAGATCGACCGGCGTGAAGTACTCGGGTCCGAACTCACCCGCAATACTCCGCTTCAGCACCCACGCAATAAACGCCATGCCCGCCAGGACGTGGATGCCGTGCAGGCCCGTCATCGCAAAATAGATGCCGAAGAACAGGTGAACATTGTTCGGGCGACCCGTCATGCCGTGCTCGTGAGCATGGTCGTGCTCCATGGACCGGCCGGCGGGCGGGGGGGCTGCTTGGGGCAGGGTTGTTTTTTCCAAGCCCGTTTGTTCGGTCGGTTTCACACCTGTCGGTGCGACAGCGGGCTCCTCGTCGTGTCTGGCCGGAGCTGCGCCTGGGGGGGCGGTGTGCGCATTTCCTGCGTCGTGTTCACTAGTGATCAGTTCGTGGTCACCCATCTCTGCGTGTTTGTCACCGTTTCCGTGGTCGCCGGGCGTGACCGTGGGGTTGTACTGCGCCCCGGGCAATAAACCTTTGTGGAACTTGTGTTCGTACTCAATGTACTTGATCCCCAGAAAGCCGAAGCCGCCTAAAAGCGTGAGTGCGAGCAATCCGATGAGCAAACCTTGTTGACCTTTTTGGGCTGCCCTTACTGCCCACGCCATCGTAAAGCTCGAACAAATCAACACGGCCGTGTTGATTGCGCCGAGATTCGTATCGAGGTATTTGTGGGCGTACAAAAAGATTTCAGGATGGTTCGCACGGTAGACCGCATACGCACAGAACAAGCCGCTGAACATGAGGACCTCAGTGCAGAGGAAAATCCACATGCCGAACTTGCACGCGTCAAATTGCTGACCCGGGCTTTCGAAGTGGTGGGCGAGATGCGGCGGGTGTTCGCCGTGACCATGCCCGTGTGACTGCGCTGTTGTCAACGTTTCCTCCGCCATCAATATCCTCAACCTAACCGTACGTCGTGCCACTGCTTTTGCAGTAGTCGATTCATCAAGCGCCGCTTTATCCGCTTCGCATTCCCACACCTGTTTTCACGGGGGGAGGCTTTACACGGAAATGACGCTTGGTGTCACTCACTAAGTCGTTTTGACCCTGCGACGTTTGCATGCCTCCTAGGTCGTCACCGCCGTCCTACTTTTCGGAACATAACTGTCCGTGGCCGTGTCGTATTCCAGTCCTGAATAATCGTAACAGTCGCCTACCGCCGGTTGTTCGTCGAAGTTCTGGTGCGGTGGTGGCGAACTGCAATGCCATTCGAGCGTATTTGCCCCCCACGGGTTCGCTGGGGCTTTCCGGCCTCTAAAGAGCGAATGCAGCAGGTAGCACGCCATGATCACAAACGCCACCGCCATGATGTACGAGCCGATCGACGAGACGAAATGATACCCGGCATACATTTCCTTGTAGTCGGCGTAGCGACGCGGCATGCCCTGCGAGCCTGCGACGAACTGCGGGAAGAACGTCGTGTTGAAACCGACAAAAACCAGAAACGCCGCGAGTCGCCCCCACATTTCACTGTACATGCGGCCTGTCATCTTAGGCCACCAATAGTGCAAAGCACCGAAGAATGCGATCATCGTGCCGCCCATCATTACGTAGTGAAAGTGAGCTACCACGAAATAGGTGTCGTGCAATTGAATGTCCGTCGCGAGTGTGGTAAGAAACAGTCCGGTTAACCCACCAATGCCGAACAGGAAGATGAAGATCAGCGCGTAACACATAGGTGTAGCCAGGCTGATCGATCCTTTGTACATCGTTGCGAGCCAGTTGAAAACCTTGATTGCCGACGGAATTGACACGCTAAACGTCAGGGCTGAGAAGATCATGTTCATCATGTTCGACTGGCCTGAGGTGAACATGTGGTGGCCCCAGACCAGGAAACCGAACAAGGCAATTGCGATGGAACTGTAGGCGATGAATCGATAGCCGAAGATATGCTTCCGGCTGAAAACAGAGACGAGTTCGCTAATCACACCCATGGCCGGCAGAATCATGATGTACACCGCCGGGTGCGAGTAGAACCAGAAAAAGTGCTGATACAATACCGGATCGCCGCCCAGCTTCGGATCGAAGATACCTACCTGAAACGTACGTTCCGCGATCAGCAGCAGGAGTGTGATGGCAAGCACCGGCGTTGCGAGCACTTGAATGATCGCCGTCGCGTACAATGCCCACAAAAACAGCGGCATCTTGAACCAGGTCATTCCCGGCGGACGTAGTTGGTGAATCGACACGATGAAATTCATGCCTGTCAGAATCGAGCTAAAACCCAGGATGAACGCACCCGCCGTCGCGCCGATGACGGCGGTATTTGTTTCGATGGAATACGGAGTGTAGAACGTCCAACCGGTGTCAAGGCCACCGCTGGCCAACACGGCTAAAAAGAAAATCGCCCCAAGCGTCCATAAATAAAAACTCGCGAGGTTGAGTCGCGGAAAAGCGACGTCTTTCGCGCCCAGCATGATCGGTAGGACGAAGTTGCCCAAGGCGGCAGGGATGCCCGGGATGATGACCAGGAACGTCATCACGGCTCCGTGCAACGTGAACATCTGGTTGTATTGATCGTCCGTGAGTACCTGTTCGCCCTGGAAGAGCAGTTCCGTGCGGACCAGTACCGCGAACACGCCGCCTAGAAAAAACGAACCCAAGATGCCGACCAGGTACATCACACCGATGCGTTTGTGATCGAGCGTGAACAGCCAGGAGAGCACCCCGCGCGTATGTGTGAGGTAATTGTTTCCGTGGGCTAACTCTGGAACAGGATCGTAAGATGAACTAATGGTTGTCATTGACTATCCCAAGAAATACGCCGCGCTAGGCGATACCGACGCATCAATCAATCTCGTTTTCACCGGGCTTATACCCTGATGCTCTGATCCAAAGTGCTACTGTTTTTCGAGTGGTACCTTTGGATTATTCGTCATTCGTCTGGCGGCCCTCATTTGCATTTGCGCCCGGTTTGTCGCCGACCGCTTCCTCGTTCGCCGGGGCGGAAGATTCTTCAGGTACCGACTCATCACCCGAATAGCCCTCAGTGATTGACTTAATGTACGCAATGATGGCGGATATCTCGCGATCGGTCAGTCGACCCGCATACGTCGGCATCACTGCCTCGTAACCCGCAACGATCAGCTTTTGTGGGTTGAGGATCGATTCTCGGATGTAGTTTTCATCGACCGTAACGGTCGAGCCATCGGTCATCAAATGGCTCTTGCCGAACAAGTTTTTGAAAGATGGGCCTATGCCGCTAATTCCGTCCACCGAGTGGCATTGTGTGCAGCCGCGCCGTTGATAGAGCAATTTGCCACCTTCCGCCGGAGTCATCTGATCGAGGAAGTTCGACGCTTTTGCCAGCCATTTTTCGAATTCACCGACCGGATGTACGTAACACGTCGTTGTCATATCCGAGTGTTGCGTACCGCAATATTCCGTGCAGAAGACGAGAAACTCACCCGGATTGGTCGCGCGGAACCACAGCTTCGTGAACCGGCCTGGTACGACGTCTTTTTTCACGCGGAATGCCGGAATGAAGAAACTGTGGATCACATCCTCCGACGACATTGTCAACAGGATATCCCGATCGACCGGAACGTGTAGTTCGCTGTCGATGTATCCGTTAGGGTAGATAAAGTTCCAACTCCACTTCTGCCCCACGACCTCGATTTCATAAGCGTTTGCCGGCGGCACCGCCATATCCATGAAGCTCGCGAATCCTTTGTAGAACATTGTGCAGACGATAATGACCGGGATGATCGTCCAGGTCAGTTCAAGGCCGATGCTGTGCGTGGCGGTTTGCTGAGCTTCGTGACCTGGACGCCGGCGATAGCGGAAGACGAACCAGACCATCAACACGACGATCAGCGCGAAGAAAAACAGCGAGATCCAGAAGATGTAATAGAAAACCGAGTCCACACCCTGAGCGACGGTCGATCCTTGTGGCGGGAGCCAGAAAGACGCGCTGGGTGAGGGGGCGGATGCCAGACTCATGCTTTCCGCGAACTCATCTATCGCCATCGTCGTGGTGATCTCCTTGCAACTGGGTCCGCCGGCGGCTTGCGCCGCGAAGGAAAAGGGCGGATAGCGTGATGCCCAGTACCACGAGCGTCGCTCCGCCGCCAAGACGCATGATGTTCAAGGCGACCGGCGCGTACGAACGCGAGTCCGGGTCGTATTGATAACAATAAAGAAGAATCTGATCCAGCGGTGAGCCGATTCCACCTTTCGAGGCCTCGACTAGCGAGAGGCGGATCGTTTTCGGGTCGTACATCACGCCATACAGGTAGCGCGACACACGGCCATCCGGCGTGCAGACGAAGATCGCCGCCGCGTGCATGTATTCATTCCGCTCGTCATTCCATTTGTAGCCAAAACCCACGGAATCGGCGAGTGGCTTGATAGCTGAATTTTTTCCGGTCAGAAAGTGCCATCCTGCTGCGGCTTCAGGCCGACCAAACTCTTTGATGTAATTTTGCTTTTTGAGTTTGGCGAGGTTCGGTCCTTCCGTCGGATCGAAACTGACCGTGACCATTTCGAACTTGTCACCCGGTGTCCACGACAGATTGCCAAGCGCCTCAATGAGCCCATTGAGCTGCAAAGAGCAAAGCATCGGGCAACGATAGTAATTAAGCGTGAGAAAGACCGGTTTACCGGGTTTGAAGTAGTCGCCCAATTTGACTTTAGTTCCATCTTCGTCCACGAACTCGAGATCGAGGTTAATTTGTGCGTTGGGGTATTCGGTAATGCCCACGCCTTCGAGTTCTTCGGGCAATGGTTCTGCACGGGGAGCGGGCGTTTGGCTGTGGGCGTCATTCATGCCTGCAGTCCACAATAGCCCACAGGCAAAGAAAAGGGAGACTTCGGTCTTGCTTCGTGGGCGTAAAAG
>JANQHN010000246.1 GCA_028282665.1 Phycisphaerae bacterium
CTGGCTCGCCCCTTAGCCATACCCAGGCCTAACGTTGACCCGGCACTTGTTTGTTCTCCAACAAACTGTTTCGTTGTCAGCAGTGCTCGGGCGTAAGCAGCCCTGCCGCGCGGCAGAATCCACGTCACCCAGGCGTCGCAGGACAACTCCGCCTCAAAATCAAGCCGACGACGAATCCACCAAACCAGCGGATGCCACCAGTAAATGCTTCCAATCCAAAACTCGATCCAACGCACGAAGTGATCGCCGCGACGGAGATGGGCCAGTTCGTGGCAAATCACGGCCTTGCGGCTTGGCTCGTCCAACTGCGACCACAATTCCTGCGGTAAAAGAAGTACTGGTTGACGATCGCAGCAAATCATTGGCGAAATGCGTGAATTACTCGTCATCACAAGAGGTAGACGCTGCAACCCAAGCTGCTCGCCAATTTCGCGTACTGCAGTTTGTATTTCGCTGGATGCTCCCTGCGCTTTTGCCAAAAGCCGCCTTAAACGCAACATTCCAATCAATTTCGCACTTAAGCAAAGTGCTATGCCGATTATCCATATGCTCGAAGGCAATGCGGGTAAACTGCCCAAGGCATCCCTTACCCGCAGCATACCCAAGGCGTATGCCTGGATCGTGTCACTGGCCAGGATCCGTTGCCAGAGGATTGGTTGCTCTAGATTGGCGGGCTTGGACGCGGGCACGGGAACGAGTTTGGTTGTTTCTTCCTCCCGCGGAGCATCCGTCGCCCCTCCCCCCGGCGAAAGGGCAACGGGCGCGGTCAAAGAAAACTGCGACTCAACCTGCTCCTTCATGCGGCGCGAATCGAACCACTTTCCGTCCCGATCCCGATACGCGTAACGCCCACGATCCTCGGTGAACCATGCTGATCGGTCCATCAGGCGACTGAAGCCCCGATCCAATTCGCGACGCAGAGGCTCAAGCCCTAGTTCAACTTCTGTCGAATCCTGAAACTCTTTCGTAGTGTTTGATCCAATCGGCCATTGGTCGATGCCCAGCGGACCCGCACCTGAACCGGTCATCCGGGCGAGCGGATTGGATGAGCGCGGTTCAAGGTGGGGGCCTCTGTTGGAGACCGTCGTTGTATCCGCAAAATCCGGAATCGAGGGCACAGCTCGAAGAGGGAGGTTTTCCATCCGCCTTGACCCCGGATCGAATTCAATTTCGTGCTGGCCGCTTTCAAATTCCAGGTTTGATATGGACGATAGAGGTTCGGAATGGCCGACAGGCGCCCAAATTAACGGCGGTTCTGAATACGTCGGCTCAAGAACAGCCGGTTTTTCTGCGTTGGAATGGTCAGCAAGTGAGGCAAACTGCTCGCCAGTCGGATCGGGTGCAAGATTCAAGCTGGGCAAACATGGGGAAACAACCAGCCAGACGAGAACCATAAGCCACAGACTGTGTCGCGTCGGCGCCCTCATAGGAAGAATCGCGCAAACAGCAGCGACAATCAAGGCAAGCGGGATTGCAGCGAGTGCTCCTCGCCACAAGTAATCAACGAACTGTGTTTCCCACATGGCCTACCCCATCCTCTCCGAAATCCAAATGCGGCAATCAACCAAATCAGCTATTCGCCATCATTCAGATCATTAATGAGCTTTTGGAGCTCTTCTATTTCATCGTGCGTAAACCGCTCCGTTTTCACGAGTTGTAATACCAAGGGGCCCGCTGCACCGTCGTAGAGTTGACTGACTAAGTTCTTAAGACGCGATCGCGTTACCTTGTCGCGCGTAACCCGAGCACGGTACACAAACGCTAATCCTGACTTGTCACTGGTCACGAAGTTCTTCTGTTCCAAACGTGTCAAGAGTGTCTGAACGGTTGTGTAAGCAACACGCTTGCCTCGATCATGCAAGTGCTTGAGGACCTCACGAACGGTCGCCGGACCAACCTCCCACAACGCCCGAAGCACTCCAAGTTCTGCTTCACCTAGTTCGTATTGTTTCATTTCGGTTGATTATTCCGACAGGTTCGGTGTCCTACTACATGAGTAGGAGGCATCCTACTACACGTGTCGGAGAGATGCAACCGCTTCGCCACCAACTCGACATTTTCATACAAACACCCGCCTCCATGGTCCGATAATATCTTCCGCGAGTAAAACAATCACAGCGTCCGCACTCACCTCCGATTGATGCAAAAACAATGAACTCGAAAAGCCATTCCTCACAAGTAAAGTGATCAATGAATCGTGTCTCCGCGTTGCCGTCTTCCATGCTTTGCCTTGTACGCCGGATGGTGTCGAAATGTTGCAAAAGAACCTGTTCGTTCACACGGCGCGAGTTGGATGTGACGCCCGTGATGCAAATCGTGGCTTCTTTAATCTTGATTGTTGATCGTGTTTCCGCTACACGTGGTCTTCCTTCGGGCAATCAACCTATCACGCGACGAAACAAGAAGTTATAAGCGCGTGCAGCCTGTTCAAGGTGACGACCGTTGATCTTTGGGAGCCGCTTGGCGTGAATGAAAATCTTCTAATGACCCTACTGCGGGCGTTGGGCTCTTTACGACTCGCCGCCGCCCTGCTCATCCTTGTACTCGTAGCGATGGGTTTTGCCACCATCGCGGAGAAAAACCAAAGCACCGAATACGCCCTGGCCAACTACTATTTATCAAGTTGGTTTATTGCCTTGTTGACCATTATGTGCGTCAACATCCTCGCCGCCGTCATCGTTCGTTATCCGTTCCCTAAGCACAAGATGGGTTTCATCATCACTCACCTGGGCATCATCCTGACGCTTGGTGGAGCGCTAATGACCTATTTTCTAGGCGTAAACGGGAATATTACCCTTGCGGAGGGCGAGCAACGGAGTGAGTTCGTCTTGTCGGGCGACCAGCTCAACATCTACCGAGGCAACACACTCATTTCGAAGATTGATCTGGGCGAGTACGGCATGGGCGGGTTCGAGAGTGAGGACAACCTGTCGATCGAGCCGATCGCTTTCGCCGAAAACATGGCTATTGAGCCTTTGGCCTACCTGCCCCACTCGAAACCGCGTAGCGTCGTCACCAACAACGCCCCACGCGAATCTCACGCTCTGCACGTCAAATTCATTCTCGGTGCGCACGAGCACGAAATGTGGCTTTTTGAAGATCGTAAAGAAGTGGTTGATGGGTTAGGCGCTACTTACGTCGTCGCCAAGGATGACATCGAACTCGGACAACTTATGAGCCGGAAAGCATCAGGCGACGGCGTGAGCATAGGCCATGTTTACGTGACGATCAGCGGTAACCGGTACAAACTGAACGTTGAAGAATGCATGGATACTCCCAAATCCATCGAACAGACAGGCTATTCGATTAAGGTTTTGCGCTACATGCCACAGGCGCGGGTAGCCGCTAAAGGTGGAGTGGAAAACGTCTCGGATAAACCGATTAACCCGGCTATTGAAGTCGAGCTAACCAGCGATCAGAGCAACGAAAAACGCATCGCTTTCGCCAAGTACCCAAATCTAGGTTCGATGCACGGCGAGGAAGATCCCGAGATTAAGGTTGTGTTTGAAGCAAGCGGTGCGTCGATGCCCGACTCGCCAATCGCCATCGTGCAAGGCCCGAACGGCGACCTGTACGGCCGTTTCACTCTTTCGCGCGGACAGGTGGTGACGGCCGAACTGCCCCGACAAGAGCGCGTAAACACGCCGATTTCAGCGGTCAGCCTCGAGGTGCTTCAGCAATTCGATCGAGCGATGGCTGGTATTGAGATGGTAGAACCGGAAGGCATAGTCAAAAACCGCGTTCCCGCCGTGCAGGTGCGGATCACAGCGGGCGAGAATCCGCCATCCGAGTTGTGGCTTCGCAAATATCGCGCCATGCCCGTCAATATTGACGGTGTTTCGTACAATTTTGCTTACTTAACCAAACAGGCGGACCTGGGTTTTACGATCCGGTTAAATGACTTCAAGAAGACCACGTACCCCGGTACGGGTGCTCCCCGATCTTTCGAAAGCAACATTACCATCATTGACCCCAGCAACGGAGAGGAGGAGACCCGTCTTATCAAAATGAATCACCCGACCGAGTACGGCGGATATACATTCTTCCAATCCAGCTACGACCAGTCACGGGATGCGGAAAGGTCGACACTGAGCGTCGCACGCGACCCCGGCATGAACGTTGCCTTCGCCGGCTACATCGTGCTGATTGCCGGCATGATTATCGTCATGCTGACCCGGGCGCAGGAACATAAATTAGAAATGGAACTTCTTGAAGCGATGGATCAAGGCGATTAGATCGAGTTTTATCGCGTGTAGTATTCAGCATCGCGTTTTGCACAGTACCAAATCGCCTTTGGGCGCTACGAATTGATTGCAACGACCAATAGACCAGGGTCGAACGGACATAGACCATGAAGCACACGATAACGATGATCGCTCTTTTCCCGGTGTTTCTTGCGTTTGTCGGATTTGCGATTGGGCAGTCCGCCACCCCGGAAGTGCCAGCAGATACAACCGCCAAGACCGTAAATGCCGGTCCGACCATTCCGAAGAGTATCGATATCAGTCCTCTCCGCGACCTGGTCGTTCAAAGCAGCGGGCGCTATCCCCCTCTCGACACGGTCGCAAGAAATTACGTATGGCGGATCACGGGCACGGAAACTTTCCGCGGGCACGACGCCATCACCATTTTGCTCTCATGGACGTTTAATCCGGCCATCTGGATGGATGAACCGCTGATCAAAATTGGCAGTAAAGAACTGCGAGGCTTGCTTGAACTGCCCTTAGACGAGCGCGTATTCTCGTACAACAAATTGATCAACCACCCCAAGTTTCTCGAGCTCCATCGCGAACGGATGCAGCATAGGGGCGAAAAACAGTCCAATCCGCTGCACAATAAAATCGACGAAATGAGCGAAAAACTCGTCACATTACAGTCAATCTTTGAGAACCGGGTCATTGCGCCGATCCCCAATTCCAACGACGCGAGGGGAACGTGGTTCCGTATCGCGCTACGCAGCAACGAGGGTGCGGCGTTTCCAGGATCGCCCGAGGACGCGTGGATGAAGATGCGTGACGCGTTCCTGGCAGATGACAACACAAAGTTCCAGGTACAGACTGCCCAGCTTAAGCAAGGGATTGGGCGTTTCGGCGGTGTATACCGCCCGTCGCCCGAGCGAATCGCAACGGAATTGCGATTTAACAAAATTCAACCGTTTCGCACGGCTTGGATACTTATGGTCGCCGGGGCAATCCTCTCGGCCATCGCTTGCAGCGTCAGGAAAGGCTGGTTCGATTTTGTGGCTGTGTTGGGTCTCATCGCAGGCTTCGGCGTACTTTCATATGGACTGTATATGCGGTGGCAGATCGCCGGGCACATCCCCGCCTCCAACATGTATGAATCACTGCTGTTCCTCAGTTGGGGCATGGGTTTTTTCGCCATTTCCGCCATGCTGTTCATTCGTAACCGTACCGTGCCTTTGACGGCTTCAGCCCTGGGGGCGGTTTCATTGATGCTCGCAGACATCCTACCGATGAACAGCTTTATCAAGCCTACACCACCTGTGCTCCTCGACACTATCTGGATGTCGATCCACGTACCCATCATCATGGTTTCCTACTCGGTGCTTGCGCTCGCGATGCTTATCGCGCACGCCCAGCTCTTCATCATGGCGTTCAATCCGGGCGCGAAGAAGCTGATCCGTTCGGTCGACAGCTTTCATTACTGGTACGTTCATGTCGGCTCCTTGCTGCTTTTGGTGGGCATCATTACCGGCAGCATGTGGGCAGCTTCTTCGTGGGGTCGTTACTGGGGCTGGGATCCCAAAGAGGTATGGTCGCTGATCGCCTTCATGGCGTACATGTGCGTGCTGCACGTACGCATTGACAGGGAGAAAACGCCAACCTGGATCTACGTTTTGAGCATTCTTATCGGCGTATCCGTGTTTGCGTTATCGATGCACTATTTATTCACACCGATGGGGGGACTAAGCCCACAAGCGATGGGAATCGTAGCGATGGTCGCCATCGTGGTGATTCTATTCATCGTAGCGGAAGGTCCTTTCGCCACCGCGGTGAAAAGTATCGCGGCGTTCTGGATGATTGTAATGACCTACGTGGGCGTGAATTACGTGCTGGGGATTGGCATGCACAGTTACGGTTTTGGAACCGGCGCAGTTGCGCGGTATATGCTCATTATAGGTATCGTCGAGTTCGCGCTGGTGTTCGTGTTGGCAATCGTGTACGGCATCCGCATGCTGATGCAACCGAACACCCCAAAGCCTGCTAGAGCAAGCTCTAGCCAAGTGTAGCGTCCGACACCGTGTTTTGTACTGCCGGAAAGTGGACATTCAGCGCTACGTTTGAATTGAAACTGCTATAAAGCCTAGGCCGCCTGGTTGTTGAACCGCTTACCGATCTTTGAATCGCCAGGGTTAGCTCGCCATTTAGAATACCAAGCCAACACAGGTCGCAAGATCATCGCTTTGGATGCTAAGCGCATCATCGCTGTTCAGGCAAAATCGGCCACAAGGATTAGATTTTCGCTTCGAGACCTCGATCAATCGGCGAGCGCGTGATCGGTGGTTTCGACGTCAATCTCCTGTTCGGGCAGGTCTTCCAATTGGCGAAGGTAATCATGGAGATCAGTCATGGAGAATTCCGCGAGGAAATCGGGTCTGGCAGAGGGGTTAAGTTTGCGGATGGCCTCAATCGTTTCGGTCTTGGACATTAGTGCGTACCCGTACTTTGGCTGACCCTGGCGCCACGAATCGGTCATGGCAAGACAGCTGCGAACCGATCCAGGAATACGCCGCGAACTGACAAACCGAGCAATCGGCCGCGCGATCCACTTCCGCGCCCTTTCATTTCGGCAGCTTTTGAACTCCATCTTGAGCCACTCATCGAATTGTGTGCGGCAGGTTTCGCGCGTTGTTTACTCTTTTTCGTGCGATTGCTGCGCGATGTCGATCGATCTCCACCTCACACCGCATCAAAGAGGCACCTTGAATCTCCTTTCGTGTTGGATCAAGCTGAGATTGCACTTGGGCTTTTGCCCAGGGTGCCGTGCATCCTGTTTGCGAGGACGAGGTCTGAGGGATTCCTGGCAGCGGTTCGAAAATGTGTGGCCGGTTGACCCCAACCCAAGACAAAAGCTATGATCTCGACCGTTATGGCTATTCAGTTTTATTGTGCATCCTGTCGGCAGCCCATTGAGATCGACGACGAATGGGCGGAGAAAAATGTGGTCTGTCCGTACTGCCGCCACACGGTGTCCGCTCCGGCGATTTCGCAAATCGGGGAAGCACCTCCACCACAGGCAAGCGGCACGGATCGTGACACCGATATGCCAAGACCGGAAACGTCCGGTTTAGAGGCACCCCAACACCTGATGACCGCGCCTTCCCCACCGCACTACGGCGAATACCCGCCCCAAACGGCCGTCCCCAAGCCGGCCCCTCAGGGCAACGCCATCGGATGGGTAGGTTTGTGTCTCACCATATCAGCGCTAATGCTGACCTTTGCGATGTTCGGGATCGCAGGTGCGAATTCCGACGAATTTGCCCAGTTCGCTACGGCACAGTCCGCAGAGCAAGAACGTCCCATGGCTGAGTTCGAGGAATCGTTTCCCGGCTGGTTCGTAGCCATGAGCTTAACGATCATGGCAATAGTTCCTCTGTGGTTGGCGGGTTTAATCTGCTCGATCATCGGCGTCACGTCCCCGCACAAACAAGGCCCGGCTGTTATTGGCGTGATCCTTGCGTCTTTGTTGCCCATTTTTTTCTGCGTGGGACTCTCGATCATCGCCGCCATCGCTCGTGAACCTGCCGAACAGAACGGCTCCGCCCCCATCAAGGAATCCGCCTGCATCGACCACTGGGATGATCAGCGCGCAGCCTATAACCCCTTTTTGGTTTCCAAACACGACACTGTTTGATTTTTACGAAAAAATGTTGGCGTGATAACTAGGCGTCTTTGCCGGATTCCGCGCTTTCCGGCTGTTTGGTACGCGGCTTTTTGTTATTGGTTTCCGAAGCTTGTGGCGCTGGGACGAAAAAAGCGACCCCACACTCGGGGCACCGTACCTTTTTTCCGCGAACCCTGTCCGGGACGCGCAAGATTGCACGACACGTCAGCTTCGGGCATAGAAGTGTTACCGGCATGAAAGCCAACTCTCAACATTAGACAGGGACGTACAGATACCTGACGTCATCCCAATCCGTATCGACCGTCGTGTGAGAGCACTTTACCTCACCAATTTGGACTTGCGTACGAGAACCTTCATTAACTGCTTACACCGCCGGAACAGACGTGTCCGATAATAACGACCGGCTCAAATCAAGCCAGGGTGAGCTTCAGGTAGTTTTGTACCCGCAGGCATGTCATACGGTATTAATTTGAAAAACCGCCGAATACGTCAATTCGTTCAGCTTATGGGACTTGCACGAGGAAGTGGCGTATTGACAGCCTGAACGGTCTACGTTCACCCGATCGAATCGATCACCGGCCAAGGTGAACTACGATCTTGCGATTTCCACCATTGTACCTGTGCTCCCACACGTAAATGCCCTGCCAAATTCCCAAACACAACCGACTTTGCTGAAACGGAATGGAGAGTGTTGTGGAGGTGAGTGCAGCCTTGATGTGCGCCGGCATATCGTCAGGGCCCTCTGACGTGTGGGTATACAACGGATCGTTGGGTTTGACCAATTGATCAAGCCAAGCTTGTAGGTCATGCTTCGCACTGGGGTCCGCGTTTTCCTGAATGGTCAAGCTTGCGGAAGTGTGCTGGATCAGAATCGTACAAAGGCCTGTACAAATTCCCGATTCGCAAACTACGTCCTGAACACGATCGGTGATCTCAAACAACCCCGCACCGGTTGTTTTACATTGAAAGCGTTCGATCACTAGCAACCCACCTCCAGTACCATGACCGTCATATTAGACTAACCGCCGCCCATACCCCACGCCTCCAACGAAGGTCCGAGCGAGACTATCAACGCACCGGTAAACGCAAGCGTCAGCGCAATCACCTTGCGAAGCGTAAGCGCCTCTTTCAAAATCAAGGCCGCAAAGAGCGTTGCGAAGATCACCGACATCTGGTTCAACACCGACACGACCGAAGCAGGTGCATACTTAAAACCAGCGACCCAAAACAACATAGCCACATATGTCCCCAGAACCGACGCCGGCACACTTACGCGCCAACTGGCAGACGGTCTAAATGACTTCCAAAGCGCACTGCGATGCGGCGAGCCTGCCATGTAAATTGCCAGCGCGATCGACCCCGCCCCCAAACGCATCGTCGTCGCCCAAACTAGCGGATAGTCTCCCCCCTCTAAAACAAGCTTGGCTGCAACAATACCGATTGCCATCAGCGCCATGGCGAGCGCTCCAAGCAGGATGCCGGCGATGAGTTGTCCTTTAGTGCGATTGGGAGGAGGTGTGTGGCGCGATGAAGCAAACACACCGACCAGGATCAACGACGCACCAACAACCAGCGAAAGGCTAAGGTACTCCGGCAGAATAAGCAGTGAGAATAGAATCACGAACGGACTGTAAAGACAGTCCACGATCGAGAGGATACCAACTCCCACCAGATCGAGTGCATGGAGAAAGAGCGTATCCGCTAGCGCAATTCCGATTACACCGCTGACGATCAAGATGGCGTGATCGGTCAGAGGATGAGCCATGACAGCAGAGATGGACTCGCTAGTCCAAAAGAGTGGTGCGAACGCGAGTGTTGCGATAAGAAGGACTAGTCCAACGACGTTCTTGAATAGGTTCAGTGCGATCGGGCTTAGGGATTCGGTGCTCTTCTTGAACAATACCAGTGCCATCGCCCACGTGACGGCAGTTAGGAATGCACAAGCTTTTCCGATGATGCTTAGACTGATCAATTCAAAACCCAAGAGCTCTCCCGCCTTTTGCAACGAACGCCACAACCAAATTACGCAGCTGTTTAGCTGTACGCCAATTCCCGTCAACCCACGCCAGCCTGGGCGCGGGGTAGCTTTTTGTGGCATGGAGCATACCCGAGGGTAGGCGAGATTCCAGGCATACGAAAGTCGTGGCGTCTAACAAGTCCGCCAGGAGCAGGCTGCCGGACGATTTTTCCATCGCGCAACCGTATGTAACCATGGCGCAACCCATCCAGTCCGGGTGCAATTGGAATCCCGTTTAGTTACAATGTTCAAATTGGTTGCATAACTTCGTCGATGAATTGGACGGAGTAAGCACGATCATGTTGGTTGCCTCTGACCGAGGCTTTCGAGGACTACTTACCATGTTGTTGAATCATCCGGATCCGGGCAGGTGGAGCGTCCGGTTTTGTCTCGTTGCGGTCTTAAGTACGTTTGTTTACGGATCAACGGCTTTTGCACAAGCGCAGCGGTCCAGTCAGCGGGGAGCTTCCCAAAAAGCACAGGCGACTGCGCCTGCTAAAGCCGCTCAACCCGGAAAGGGGAAAACCGCAGCAAAAAACAACAAAGAAAAAGGCTGCGGCCCGAAGGCTACCTCGAACGAACCGATTACACCCAACCCTGAAGCCAAGTACTCCGTTCCGCAAGATACCATTGTGCACGAGCCCGTGTGGGAAGGCGAGAAGCTTCGTTTTTCCTTCCCAATTACAAATAAAGGGACGGCACCGTTGCGAATCCGCGCCAAAGGCGGGTGAGGCACGACCATTCTCGGTCAGGCTGACCGAACCATCGCTCCTGGTGAAACTTCCAACCTCGAAATTGATCTTAAGTCCACATCCCGGTTGGGCATGGTAAATCGCAAGATCGTCGTGAACACGAACGATCCTAAGAACGATCGCGCGATTCTCACGTGCAAAAGCAGAGTTCTCTCGCCGTTCAAACTCGAACCGAGGATGTTGAAATTTCAGCGAATAAAACGCTCCTCCGAGAAAGCGACCTCCGAAATCACGATCAAGCGCGGCGACGGCGATCCGATTAAGCCGACTGTCGAGGGCGGTCTCCGAGCTGGGTTGCAGGCCGAAATTGAGGAAATTGCTGCCGGTGAAGAATACAAACTCAAGGTCACGCTGACCAAGCCCTGGCCCGCCCGCGAACTGCGAACCTCGCTCAGATTAGGCACGGGAATTACTCGTGTTCCTCACCAGAATGTGACCGTTTATGCACAAGTCGAACCGATCGTCAGTACTTCACCTGGAGTTATCAGTATCCCACCGAAACTAACGAGGGATTTCACGCGCGACATCAAGTTGTATTGGGCGACTAAAGAGCGTCCCAACATTCAAAGCGCGCGATGCACTTCTGAGGAAATCAAAGTCGAAATTAAGGAAGACGAATCGGGCGAGCAGTTTATTTCGCTGTTTGTCCCCGCAGATACGACGTTTAAAAAAACGTACGCATCGATCATCATACGAACGGATTACGCAGAATTCCCGGCTGTAACGGTGCCCGTTCGCGTTCAATCTTCGTTGCGATTTCCAAAACGCGGAAACAACTTAAAGCGCTCCAGATCCATAACAAGCCCCAAAGCGACTCCGGTCAAGACTCGCAAACCTGCAAAGACGCCCGAAGATCCCCAGAAGAAATCAACGCCTGCGTCCCCCAACAAGCAGGCACAGCCCCCCGTTAAGGGCACGCCTCTTACTTTGCTCGACGAGGCACCCGGTAACGATCCCGAGCCGATGGTTCACCTTGCTTCGTTTAACGTGCGATCTCAATCACCACAGCCAACTCGACCCGCGCCCGGCCCTGGAAAGGATAAGGAAAAGTGTGGTGCGGCTGACGACGAAACGCCAGCAACCCCCAGGCCAGCCGAGCCGGGAACGGTGCCGGTTTTTGCCTGCCAAGCTCCGGCTTTCACGGCCAAACCCGTCTGGCTTGGACAGCCCGCTTATTTCTCCTGGAAGGTAAGCAATCCCGGCACGGCTGATTTGCACTTACGCTTAAAAGGCGGGTGAGGCATGCGCATCATCGGTCGGTCCGACCGAGTCATCAAGCCCGGGAAAAATGACGAAATCAAAGTCTCCATCACAACGTCGTTCAAATACGGCGAATTCT
The DNA here is from genome assembly GCA_028282665.1 of Phycisphaerae bacterium. Taxonomy (GTDB): domain Bacteria; phylum Planctomycetota; class Phycisphaerae; order UBA1845; family UBA1845; genus JANQHN01. The sequence goes on from JANQHN010000246.1 coordinate 11,975, forward strand.
CGAGGCACATTCAGGTCACTACGAACGATCCTAACAACGAAGTCGTTAGGCTCGAAGGCAAGGGTAAGGTGCTCGTGCCCATCAACGTGAAACCTCGCGCGCTCAACATGGGTAACATCGATCCGGAGTCCACGGTCTCCAAGGCATCCGTCAAGTTGCTTCGCGGCGACGGCGGACCGATCAAACCCGAGCTGAGCGATTTGGGCAAACCGAACATTGAGGCGAAGATCGAAGAAGTCAGGCCGGGCGAGGAATACAACCTGACGGTCACGGCCACCCCCCCTTGGCCCGCCAAGCCCATTCGACTCAGACCAAGCCTCAAAACCGGCGTCAAGGAAATGCCCAACCAATCCCTCTCGCTCTACATTGGGGTAGCCCCTCCCATCAAGGTGATCCCCAATCGTGTTCTTTTCCGCAAAGGCCTGGACGAGGCGCAACCGCGCACTGTTCGCATCCAATGGCGAGGCAAACAGTTCTTCCGCATCACCAACGTTGAACTGGGTGACGCCAATCTCGATGTTACTATTGTCAACGAAGGAACACCGGCACAGCGACTCGTCATCACGGCGCCCGCCAATTACAACCCTTCGTACGAACGCAATACGTTAACGATCTACACTGAGGATCCGGAAAACCCAACCATTAAGGTTCCGCTCCAATTCCTCAAACCGTTGCCGAAGGCTAAAACGATCAAAACGAAGCGGGGCTAGCCATGCAAACAGCAAACGGTCGTGCAATGGGCCGGCGCCTACCGCCTATGCTTCCGCAACAAATCCGCTTCGTGTAGGGAATCAACTTGCTGATGACGTCGTTGAGAATCAGTGATGCCCTCTTTTTTGAACCCGCTATCCTTATTTCGACCAGCGAAAGGTGCGCATGCCCAGCCCGAAGAACAATATGCCCACGCCGATGAGCACGGCGATCGGAGTGAACATTTCCCCTGCGGAGTAGTTGCGCCAAATCGCCCCTTCGAGCGCAACGATGCCCCAGCGCACCGGACTTATGATGCTGATCGCCTTCATGAACCCTGGCATGAACACCACCGGAACCATGCCCCCACCGATCATCGCCATGATGAGCAATACCGCCCACGCGATGCTGCCCGCGGCCTGTTCGGTCTTGCCGAGGGTGGACAGGAACAACATAAGCCCCGAAAAGCATACACAAACAGCCCCTGCCGCGAGAAGAAGCAATGCGTAACTATCAGGCCTGACCTTAAACACAATCATACTAAAGAGCAGCAGTAAAATGATCATGCCAAGCGTCGTCACGAAACAGGCGAGCATTTTCCCTGCTAAAATTCTCATCACACCGACCGGCGTCATGCGCAGTCGCACAAGCGTACCGTTGGTTCGCTCGATCACCAGCGACAACCCGAATGCCGCTGTACATCCGAGCACACCCCAGGCAATTCCTTGAGGAAAGGTGATTTCGAAGGAAGAGTTAGGCTGTCCCGTGCGATCGCGCTTGATTTCGGCGCGTTCGATCGAAGCCGGTGTTGCACCACCGATCTTGTTCAAATCTTCCGTCGGCGTCGTCTCGATGAACGCACGCAAAGCGGGCAGGAATGCCTGCATCGTTGCCTTCGTTAGTGGATTGACATCCTCGGATTCTGCCAAATTATCGAGTGAATCATCGATCATGCCCGACATTTTGTTTTTGTCCAGCAAAGACTCTTGAGCGTTGGCATAGAGATGCCGCGCCAGCAAACCTTCCAGCATTGCGCCTTCGGCACCCCGCGCAGGATCAATACCGACTTCGATGCTGGGTTTACCGCCAAAGAACACACAATCAGCCTCGACACCGAAATTCTCACCGAGAATGACGTACGCAGCCCCCCCTTTACCACGCCTTACCGCGTCTTCTGCTTTTGCCCGATTCATCAGATTTACTTTAAGCTCTTCCGATGCTTCCAGCTTCGCGATAAATGCGCGCGAACCCTCACTATTATCCTCGTCGACAACCGCAACCTCGATTGCACTAAGCGCCTTGCCGCTACCTATGCCACTGAAAATCATGCCGAAAAAGGACGCATAGATCAGCGGGAAGAAAAAAGTGAAAAAGAAGCCCGCCTTGTCGCGCAAAAGCAGCCGAATGTCCTTACCTGCCAGAATGAACACGCTGTGCATCATGTAAACCTCGTTGCGGTCTATAACCGTTTTAGTCCAGGCGTAGTGTTCCAAGATGATTTTGGACAGTGCGAAACGCGGTGTCCGACGCGACATCCGGTTAGAGTTGGCTCTAATCGCGAAGCTGTTTGCCGGTCAGATTCAGAAAAACGCGCTCCAGATCTGGTCGATCCACCTCGAACCTAATCAAGCCATCCGCCTGCTGCGCTTTAGTGAGCGCTGCGACCGGATCATCCGTCTCGATCGCTCGCTTGCCCCGCGAATCCTCGATGCGAACGACGCTCCTTCCGCCGTGCGCATCGATCAGGGCACTGACCGTATCAAGAGCGAGAAGTTTACCCTTATCTATAATGCCCACACGATCGCAAAGTCGCTGCGCCTCCTCCATGTAATGCGTGGTGTAGACTACCGTACAGCCGTCAGCACGGAGCGCCTCAATGTTCTCGAAAATAGCGTTGCGGGATTGGGGGTCCACACCGACGGTGGGCTCGTCCAGAATGAGCAACGGCGGATTGTGAACGATGGCGATCGCAAGATTCAAACGCCGTTTCATTCCGCCCGAGTACGTCCCTGCTCGATCTTTCGCACGATCCATGAGTCCAACGAATTCGAGTGACCGGGCAACTCGCTCGCGAAGGCATTGACCTTTCAAGCCAAACATACCACCAAAGAATCGCACGTTTTCCTCACCGGAAAGCTCTTCATACAAAGAAAGAGCTTGCGGCGCTACACCGATTTTGCTCCGTACCGCCGGATTGGTCGGACTACCCAAACTGACGAGTTCGACGTCGCCTGCGTCAGGAGACAACAAACCGATCGCCATGTTGACAGTCGTGGTCTTCCCCGCGCCGTTCGGCCCCAATAACCCGAAGACCTCGCCACGCTCAATAGTGAACGTCAGGCCATCGACTGCCGTGATATCACCAAACGCTTTTCGCAGACCTATCAATTGCAAAATCGCCATCGCTCGCCTCTACCTTGTGGGCTCATTTCACGAGTACGAGACTAGGTGGTGTAAGGAGTTTGAGCAAGCGTTGAGGCGAAAGCTGACGGAAGATTACACGCAGCCACTCCAAAAGCGCACCGCGACGGCAAACCGCAACGCGGCGCGCACATGACATTGAGCTACGCAGCCCTAGCGCGAAGGTACGTACCTTTCGTAAGTGTACGCAATCGTCTTCTTCTCTTTCGGTGCGAGGGTGAGATTCCATCTTACGATGCCCTCTCGATCCTCGAGGCGTAGTTTGAGCGGATTGATAAGCAGCATTCCATCATCGGATGCGTCGACAGGCTTGCCGGGAACAACCGCGTCAATAATGATGCTCGTCTCCGTATCCTCAAAATTCTTCAGCTCAAGTTTACCTTTCAGCGTAACCAGATCCAGGAATGAATGGGGATAAGGTTCGTGCGCCTTTAGCAAGCGGCCGTCTTCAGTTTCCGTCTTTGCGTGTGCCACGTTGATTGCCGTTGTAACCTCGACCTCACACTGTCCGCCCCTGGGCGTATACAACAACATCTGTTCGCTAAGTGGATTTTTGCCGCTAATCGTGAGTGCAGGCCCTGTGGTCCACGCCGTAGGCGTGTCGTTTTGCAATGTGAAGAAGTGACGCATTCGTTCCGGCGGCGACCAGCGGTACACGTGTCCGTATTTAATCTGACGGGTGAATAACGTCACGATCGCCTTCTCGCCGCGACGAACCGTAAGGTCGTGCTTGGTATAAACCGTGTAATCCGTCCCCCCCGTTTCCGAGAAGGCAGGCAGGTTGCCCAAATCCGCGTTGCTCGAGCTACCAAGGGCCTCTGAAAACTGATCGGCTCCATCGCGGTTAGTCAAAGAAACAAAGCTGTTGCTGAACTGACTCTGCAAGAACGCCGGCGCAGTCGCGCTGCCGATAGCCCGTATCGCCTGTCCAACCGAAATAGGCGCGAGGTACTCGGTGTGCAGGAAGTTGGGCACACCAACCACAAAATGAACGTCACCGTGTACGATATCCTCCGCCTCGTTAATGAGTGTACCGCGCAAGCTGAGCTCTGCGGTTTCATCATCGATGATGCGAATGGTGTATTCAGGAACCCAAGTGATGCCTTTGCGTAAATAGGCGATTCCAAGCCTGGATCGTCCTCCGGTATCACCATCTTCTGCGCTGACGTGAATTCGTAATGGCATCCCCTCATACTGTACCGATCGAATGGTAGCAATAGGAATGGCGACTGGCTTTGACCCGCTTTCCAAAATGACGTGCCGTTGTTCAACTGATGAAAGCTTTCCCGCATCCGTTTGGTACAGGCCGTTATACATGTAGGCGATTCGCACTTGCAGGTTGGTTAGTTTTGTCAAGCGTTCCCGCTTGGTTGCCTCATCACTCGCTGCGTCCACATCATCAAACTCGATCTTGTGCCCATCGCCCGCACCAACGATATCAACCGTCTCATTCTCGTCGTGAGAAAAGATAGCGAGTGTACCGAACACAGCGGGCGGAATTTCCCTCGCGCTGCACCACCCATCGTCAAGATTAACCTCGCCTTCGCGCATGAAGAAACCAAGTCCATTCTTGAAGACCGCAACGGAGGTTGGCTTCGTATCCAGGACGTATTGGTTCCCATCGATTTCGTCGGATGCGGCGTTTGACGCCAATGCCGGCAAGGCCGGAACCAGCGCCAAAGTTACACCGGCCATCGCAAGAACGATTCTTGCTGTGTTACAGGTACTAATCAAACCAATTCGAGGCGTGAATGGGAACATACTAAGACTCCTTTACAACGATCCGGAAAGAGCGCCTTAGCGAGCGTGCACTCGCATTGATACAGTCTACCTTCAGGCAAGTGTCTTGCGCGCGTACCAAATTAGTAACGCTAAGGTTGTAACCGTTTGGTATTAGTTTTGTTCAGGCAATAAGATTCTACATGCAAGACCAACCGCCAAGATATTACGATCTTGTTTCCACCAGATCGACGAGCGACTGCACTCGTTTGGCGAGCCGGTTAGTGGGTGGCGTGTTCGCAATGGCCCGGGCAGCGGATAGGTTTTGGTCGCTTTCACGTACCTGGCTCGTCTCACGGATCAACTCACGCAAATCGGTAAGGCTTTCCTTGCTGCTGTCGATCAAATGGGCGAGGCGTTCCACTCTACCGGTACGTCTGGGGGGACCAACAGGAAGCACGACTTCCTGCTGCAACGCCGCTTTCTCCTTGATAATCCGTTCCTGTTGTTGAGCTTGCTCACCACGCTCTTCGATGCGATCAAGGATACGGCGAAGCACTGCCGTAAGTCGACCGGTACGTTCTGACTGCTTAGCAAGATTTGTCGTGATTTCCTTGGAGCGGCTTTGCGCTTTTTGGCTTGACTTTGTTTCCACTGCCAGACTTTCGAGAGTTTTTTTCGTATCGCCCAACATGGAACGAGCGATCTCCACGAGCGTTTTTACCTGTTCCTCTCGTTTGTTGAGGTCAGCGGAAACCTTAACGAACTCGCTGATTGACTCCCCAGCTGATCGGCACATCAGTTCAAGCTGTGCTTTTAGCTCCTGTCCTTCCCGTAAATTCTTTTCAAGGTCATCGATGGGACGATCAACCGAGGCCAATCGTTCGCCCATCGCCGACAGCCGAGCGTTGATTTCCATTTGGGCAGCACGTAATTCATCACGTTGTACAGTGTTCGTTCCATTGCGATCAATCTTGTCGACACGGCGCGCCAGGACGGTGATATCGCCGGTTAGTTCACGGCGCAATTCGCGGAGCGCTCCGCGGTCGCTATGATTCACTCCCGAACGTTCCATGCGTTCGACGCGGCCCGCAAGGTCTCTTAGCGTCGCAAGAATATCCGCTGCCTGCTCACGACCCAAACCACCTCCGCCTCCTCCGGTTATGTCTCGGCGGAAGAGCACACGGTCCAGCCGGTCTTCGATCATCAGCAAACGAGATGCGAGCGTGTAGTAGTCTGACGATCGACCGACCTGCGGCGAAGCGTCATGATCCTGCTCCGTATAGGCATCGTCACAATGACGATCGCGGAGCCGATCCTCGCGAACTGCATTTGACAGCGAAGCGATCACGCGCGTCGAGGAACGCATCGACGGCACTTCGCCTCCCGCGGGCGAGCCTATGGTCATCATCTGATCGACTACCGAATCGACAAACCCGCCGTCGATCTTGTGGCGATCCGCCGAGTAGGCGCTGAGCATCGCGTTATCACAAATAGTGTTAATGACGCGCGGCAGTCCTTGCGATTCCTCATAGATACGATCGATGGCCGATGTCGTGAAGATGCTCAAATCGGTTGCGCCCGCCACAGACAGGCGGTGCTTGATGTAACCTTCCGCAAGCTTCCTACTCAATTGTGGCAGGTGAAAGCTGCGAAAGATGCGCTGTTTGAGCTGGCGCAATTCGCGCGATTCGAATGTCGTGCGCAGTTCAGGTTGGCCTAGAATGACGATTTGCAACAGCTTTGCGTCATCGGCTTCGAGGTTCCCGATCATGCGCAATTGATCGAACACAGCGGGGGGTAGGCTTTGCGCTTCATCCAACACCAGCACCGTGGGCGTGTTTTGCGCGAACTGCGCTAACAAGTAGTCGTGCAGGATGCGAACCATCTGCGCATTCGTTGCGTCTTCAGGATGTTGCAATTCGAACTCTGACAGGATGGTTTCCATCAGGTCAGACGGATCAGTCGTCGCGTGGTTGATCGTTGCGAAGCAGATTTTCGTCCCAAAATGCCGGAGCATAAGCCTGGAGACCAGTGTCTTGCCGGCTCCCACTTCACCCGTAAGCAATACGAATCCTTTGCGTTCACTAACCGCATAGATGAGTGACGCGAGCGCTTCCTCGTGATCCGGCGTCGAGAAAAAGAAACGCGGATCGGGTGTATTATTGAAGGGCAACTCCCGGAGTCCAAAAAAGTCCGCATACATGTTGCATCTCTCTTGCGCGCAAAGGACTCGACCGGCCCGCAGGGGGCCTACCTGAAGAATATCGGTCCCAATGCAGCGATCCTTAAACACGGTGAATGCAGTCGATCAGAGAGTGATCAGAGTTTATTCGGACCTTAGGGGTAGCTGAAATGTGCGCGCGGCACTTATTATCGCCCAGGTCTGAATAATCATGCTCCGATAGATTCAGGCGTCCCCCTGGTAACCCGATAAGTCGAGCGTGGAGAAAGCAAGCCGATAACGTGCGGGCACCGGTCCGCGCACGGATCTTGATGAATGCGTTGATCGGAGGCGATCATGACTGTCAAGCTTTGGTGGTTGCTGGCTTTAGCTGTGCCTGTCATGGCGGCCACAGGATGCGCCCCCTCCAATAAAGATATGCTCCAATTTCTTCGTCAACATGAACACGAAGTCTCCGCCATCGAGTACCGGCTCGGAATTCCGGATGCGGTAGAGATTTCCGCACCGCGCGTGCTTGAAATCGACGGGCAATCTCAAACCCTCCAGCCTGACGGTAAGATCACACTCAAATTGTTAGGTGAGGTAAAAATCGTAGGGATGACCGCGAGGGAAGTCGCCGCCAAGCTAGAAGTTCTCTTAAGCAGGTACTATGTCGATCCCAAAGTTAGCGTGCGCGTCGCGGCCTACGCGAGCAAATCTTATTACGTATATGGTCCGACGATTTCGGGCGGAGAAAAACCCTACACCGGCCATGATACTCTACTCGATGCCGTGTTGGCGTCTGGTGTTGATTATCGCGCATGGACAAGCAGGATCGAAGTCATCCGACCGACAGTCGACGCGGAAGATCCGAAACGCATCGTTGTGGATGTGAACAGGATGATCCGTGAGGGGGATTGGCGTCAGAACATACTGCTTGAACCGGACGATGTGGTCTACGTTCCACCTACACCGCTTGCTTGGGTCGGGCTTAAGGTGCGAGAGTTGCTCGATCCGGTATCGCCCGCGATACAGGCTTATCAGGCACCGGCTACGCTGATGAATGCGAACGATGTGTACAATGATGACGACGATAACAACAATGCCTACCGGACGCGAGGCGCACGGTCTGTCATACGCAGATTGCGATGATTTTCAGAAAAGGGACAGGTGCCGGATGGTAAGACCGTTTCGCAATGAGGTAGTTTTAGGTGAGGTAGCCGTACATGGGTAGAATTGCCGACGCATTGAAACGAGCAGAGGAGGAACGGCGGCGCTCCACGGAGGATGTGATCCAAAAACCGAGCGGCGCTACGACCACCATGCTACCGCTCGAACCCGGCAAGTCACCGGAACTAAGCGCGGTGGATAACGACCTCGCGAACGATGAGGACGAACAGCCGGTTAAGTTGATCGACAGTATGAGCGAGGCTCTGGTTCCTTATTACGAACCCTCTTCGCTCATCAGCGAGCAGTACCGCGGTTTGCGAACGCGTCTTTTAAGCTCCAATCCACAGTACGAACACCGGATTGTCGCAATCACCAGCGGCGCTCCCAAAGAAGGCAAGAGTGTTACGACCCTTAACCTCAGTTCGATTCTTGCAGAAATACGCCACCTGAAGGTATTGGCGGTCGACGGTGACTTTCGGCGATCGAGCCTCGCGAAAATGCTGGGTCTGCCTGGCAAACCCGGACTCGCAGACGTGCTGGATGGACAGGCGACGTACGAAGAAGTAATTCAGGAAACGCCGATCCCTAACATGTACCTTATGCCTTCAGGCAGCAGAGGCGAACGGTCTGCGGCGGAATTGCTTTCGTCAACCAGCACGAGGCATATCTTCCGCCAGATGCAAAACGACTTTCATTACACCGTTGTCGATACGCCACCCGCAACCACAGTGACGGACGTAGGCATCATCGGACAGATGTGTCACGGCGTCATCGTAATCGTGCGCATGAACAAATCACACCAGGCCGTCGCCAAACAGGCAGTGAAACTCCTCCAGGTAAACAACATTCCGATCCTTGGTTGTTTGGTCATCGGTCGGGATTCACCGGGCTCTCGCTATGGCTACGGGTACGGATATTATTATCGACGTTACTACAATTATTATAATTATTACAACAAACCGTCAAGCGACTAATAAACGTCGAACGTGGATGGCTAAAGGGCAATCATAGCCTAGCGGCTTTACCAACGCGCAACAGCCAATTCGGCCCGAGCGAACATACGCCCTGCTGGAGGAAAAATCGTGATTGAAGGACGCGTCATAATCTGTCTCGCAAGCTCGTGGGACTACGACCCCACAAGTAAGCATCAGATTATGAAGATCCTCTCAAAGCGTAACTTTGTCCTTTGGGTCAACTACCACGGTACGCGCCCTCCCAAAGCCAACCTAAAAGACGCTCGCGCGTGTATCAAAGCACTAAAGCGTGTTTCGCAAGGACCTCGCCCAATCCACGAAACCATGGTGCAGTTCACGCCCCTAGTATTTCCCGGGGCGTCATCTGCACCTGTCCGGTTTGCCCAGAAGCACTTGCTGGTCACTCAGTTGAAGCGGGCGATTCGCAAGCTGCCCGTCCCGCGATCCATGCCTATCCAGATCTGGTCTTTTGCTCCCGATGTACCTTATTTGATAGGCAGCCTCAACGAGGAACGGTTCGTCTATTATTGCGTGGACGAATACACCAAATTCGAAGGCTTCAACACAGACGCCATCCGCCGAGCTGAAGCGAAAATGCTCACCAACGCGGATGTCGTCCTAACAACATCGCAAAGCTTATACGAATCAAAAACCAAGGTCCGCCCGGACACCAGACTCGTCCGTCACGGCGTGGACTTTGAGCACTTTGCGAAAGCGTGGCGAGAGGACTTGAGCACGCCTGAAGACATCACGCACATCTGCGGGCCCGTCTTTGGATTTTTTGGTTTGATTCACCATTGGATTGACGTCGCGCTTATTGCCCGGGTGGCACACCTCAGACCCCAATACAATTTCGTACTCATTGGTGATTCAGGAGTGGATGTTTCGACACTGGGCGATCTGCCTAACGTACATTTACTAGGCCGTAAACCTTACGAAATGCTGCCCGCGTATTGTGCGCATTTTGACGCCGGCCTCCTGCCTTTCGTGCGGTCAGAAATGACCGAAAACATCAACCCGATTAAGATGACCGAGTACCTTGCAGCCGGCCTGCCTATCGTATCGACCTCTCTACCGGAAGCGCGTCGCTATGGAAAAGCGATTCGGTTCGGCGAATCACCGGAGTCTTTCGCCAACGCCTGCGATCATGTTCTCGTAAATCAACCAAGTGACAAGATTCGAAGAACACGCCGTCGGGAAGCAATCAGTAAGACAGTCCAAAACAACTCCTGGTCGGCTACCGTAGAGCAGCTTTCAGCTATCATTCTATCCGGCAGCGCCAACACGAAACAGCATCGCATTACCAAGAGGCTGCACACAAGCGCGTGGGAATTCGGCAATCCGGAACTATCTAACCTCACAGACCAAACAATGCAAAAACCGGAAGAAAAGCTCACTTCCCCGACGAATCGCTAGAACAAGCGCCAGCCGGGCCAATGCCCTACATTGTGTTTTAATTGCTGCAATTTCGCCTAAGATTCGATTGAAACGGCCATAGACGTCACAATCCCTAAAACACCTGTTTAAGTTCCTTCGGCACTTGTGTGCAAGAAAATCAGCCCGGTCCACCGATGTAGAGAGTAGAGATAATCCAGGTGTGCCTACTCCTTGTGGAGCGCGGGTAGCATCATAAGTTTCGCGCAAACGGATTGAAAATGACTGGCACCGTATCGATAGGCCATTTTCGCGACCAGCTGCGGCAACTCCTCGCAACCGGAAAAACAGACGAGTTTATCAACCGGGCTCTGCCTTACGTGAATCAAATATCCGACGACCCTGAAATCCGACTGTTGCTCGCTCAGGAACATCTCCGTATCGGATTGCTGGGACCCGCAGCCGATCTTCTTGGTGCCGAGGGAGTGGATTGGTCTGACGAAGTTATCTCGCTCCGCAAAAAGTTAGCAGCGCTGTCAACAGGATTGAAAACCTGGGATTCGCTATCAGCCATTTACGAAAGCAACCTCACAGCCCTGGGGAATCGCGGAGTGGATGTCGAGCTAGTCGAAAATTGCTGGGACAAAAGCAAGTGGCAGTACGAATTGTACAAAGACACTATGGGGCGGATTCATTTACGCAAACTCGGTCAAGAGGGACAGTGGCAGTGGGTGCCCACGTTTGGAGATCAGCACGCCATTGCGCAGCAAAACGATCTGCCACCTGACATCGACCAACTGCAACCCGGCCCCTACTTGTTTGAAGGCGTGGACCTAGGGCACTATTTCGCGCGTGTTTACGAGCAAACGCTGGATACCTTCCTTGGATATAGCTGTGCTTTGTTTGTTGTCGAGCCCGATCCCGTAGTGTTTGCGATTGCGATGCACATCATGGATTGGCGAAAGATGCTAGCCGACGAAAGAGTTTATTGCTTCGTAGGCAAAAACGCGGCAATGGACCTTGTCCGCGCTTTTGAAACGAACGTCAATCTTCCCTTTCCAAGCCACGCTTTCCAGCGAAGCCTGTTCCGCGATGAAACACCACCGAAAGCGGCGGAAGCACTAATAGACTTAGCGGAAAAACGGCAAGAACAGATTCGCAGATCAAAGGAGGATCTGGAGCAACTCTACGACGGGCGAGATGTCACGTATTGGGCAAACCGCTGGGAGGAAGCCTTAAAACCGGATGGCTCGAAACTGCGCATTCTCAGTTCCGTAAGTATACATACTTCATTTCTCCAGTACTCGATGCGTGACGCAAAGCGAGCTTTCGAGAAGCTCGGGCACACGTGTGAAGTCATCACGGAAAAAACGAATCACGACGTAGTGGGCATTCTTACCTTGCACGATGCAATCCGAAGATTCAAACCGGACCTCCTCTTCGTATTGGATCATCTTCGTTCTTCGTACCAGGGGATTGCACCCACGAACCTGCCCATTTTCACTTGGGACCAGGACCAACTACCGCACGTATTCACAAAGGAGAACATGAGAAAGATTTTCGAACACGATTTCATTGCGGGATGCTCCAAGGCTGTGTTTATCGGCGCCGGATGCGACAAAAGGCAATACCTCGCCACGCGCATCCCTACCTGCCCTGAACAATTTGCCTTGACGGACTTAACGGACGAGGAGTGGCAGCGCTACGAATGTGACGTATCTTTCGTCAGTCATGCCTCACAGACCCCCGAAGCATTTCACAACGAGCAGCGTGACGCACAAAATAACCCGCAAATTCAAAAGCTGCTTGACGTACTGTTCGAACTCCTGCCTGATGCCCTTGTCGAGCATCGCGTCGTCGGTGCGGCTGTGCCCAGTATATTGTTAGCGGAAGCCTGTCGAAGATGTGGGATCGTTAGCGTGGACGATGCGCTAAGAAACTGGCTGGCCACTTGGTACTTATGGCGAGCGGGTGACCGAATGTTTCGCCATGAAGCGCTCGAGTGGGTCGCGTCGTGGGCGAAGCGCACGAACCGGACACTCCGTATCTATGGAAACGGCTGGGATAAACACCCGACACTTTCTGAATTCGCAGCCGGCCCGGCCGAGAACGGACGCGAACTCGTTTGTATCTACAGAGCGTCCAAGATTAACCTTCAACTCATGCCTGCGGGCTTTATTCACCAGCGAGCGTTGGACGGACTCGCTTCAGGCGGCCTGTTCCTTGCCAGGCTTTCACCGCACGATCTAAAAGGCAACCTGCTCAAATCGCTCATGCATCGCTGTCGAGAATTGAACGTCGACAGCACTGAGAAATTGCTTACCAGCAACGATCCGCAAATTCGCGACTTACTCAACCAATACGTCGGGCCTAGCCTTCAATACCTGTCACCAACGAACCCTCATTACTTCGCCAAATGCCTCGAAAACTCGGAGCTTTCGTTCCCGGATGAACTGTTTCCGCGTTTTGAAGAGATCGTGTTTGACAACACTCAGGAATTCGAACAAAAAGCGGACCGCTTCCTGAAAAACCGGGAGTATCGAGAATCGATTGTCGAAGAAATGCGGAAAACCGTGCTAGATTGTTTCACGTACGAATCAACGATGAAGCGTTTCCTACATTCCATGCGTAACTACCTTCGGACCAAGGCCGATGAATGCGATAACTTAAACGAAAGCCCCGGCGATTGACGGCCGATCGGCAAGCGCAAGGGCGAAGTAAACAATTGCCACACGAACAGGCCTTCACTACAATGCCCTCACGAGTAGACCATACCCTCCACAGGATGAGCGATACGCCATGAAACGAACGAATCCGACATTTTTTCTGCTTAGCGGCCTCGCGCTTCTCCATCCCGGATGCGTCATCGGAATCCCTCAAGGAAATCAGTTCCCCGACGCTATCCGCGCGAATGACGGCAGCATCATCCTTCGCGAAGATCTCGAGGAAATCGCCAATGACGAAGACCTCACCGAGGAGGACAAGCGTCAAGCCATTATCGACCTTGGTATTGAAGATCCGGATCTGATTGAGGCGATTCTTGAACTGTAGAACAAGTTCTGATCGGGTGTGGCTCCGACACCGTATTTTCCCATGATAACATTTCCTCTTGCAGGCGAGGTTCGTTCGTAAGACAATGGGGGGAGCATCACAAAAGAACCTCGTACTTAAAATCGGCATCACGGCCTTTTGCGGTACGTTCCTCCACTTTGGCGCAGCCAGCCACTTCAATTCTGATACAATAAACCGTGTTGATACATGATCAGGCCCCGTGATTGTACTCACGCATACTCTATATGCCTGTGTGAACCGGGTTCGATGCTGCCCTAATCGAACATCATGAAACGGGAAAAAGACTTCACCTTCGACGATCAGCTCAAAGACACGCTGCTCCTGGCCGCGACGAGCTTAGGAGAAGTGCTTGACATCAAAATTGTTGTCGAACGTTTGCGAGAAATATTGTCCAGCGTGCCCGGCTTGCATCAGGGAGGCTTGGGCGTGTACGACATCGAGCGTAAAACGGTCACACTTTACAGCTTCAAACCAACGCAAGCCGCAGGTACCAAATCGAACGATGATCCGATCGAAGTTCGTGAAGAAGCGGGCGCAGACGCGGGTATTCACTACGTTGACCATCCCCCTGAGCTATATCTTTCTCCCGATCTTGTTTCGTTACGCACCCTGCCATTACAGGACCATTTGTTCGAATGCGGCGTGCGTCGCTATGCCAACGCAACCCTCATGGTCGAAAACCAATTGCTAGGAAGTGTCTACATCGGTTTTGCCGATTCTACATCATTGCAACAGGAAGTCGTCGAGTTTCTAAAACGCTTGGCGAAAATTCTCTCGCCGATATTGTGGAACTGCGAAAAACATATTCGCTTCAGTCACGGCGACGTTCGGCGCGACGCACTTATTAGGCTTGGCGATGCCATCAACCAGTCGCTGAAGATCGACACGATCCTCTCGTCCGCTCGGTCTGCCATAAAAACCCTCTCAGGGCACGTGCTCAGTTCCATCAACCTCCTCGTCAAGAATGGCGAATCGTTTCTCTCCTATGTCGACATCACCGGACCGACCGAGAAAAAACCAGGCGCAGAAACCGTAAATGTCGCTGGCACCGTTCTCGAATGGATTCAGAAGAATCGAGCGACCTACGAATCAGAGGATCTCGAAAAACAAACCGCGTTCGACCATGATACGTGGCTTGCTTCACGTGGCGTGAGGCGTTACGTGGCTGCACCGATGTTCGTGCGCGGCAGGATCATTGGTTGTTTTCTGATGGGTTGCGCCGATCCCAGAAAAACACTGCACATCGATATTTGGCTTTACGAAAACATCGCCTTGCAACTAGCGCTGGCCATCGACAACGCCAGTCAACTGGAAGAAGTACAGCGCCTATCTTCCCGTCTCGCCCAACAAAATGTCTATTTGCGGGAGGAGATTGAGAGCGAGCATAACTTTACCGCCATGGTCGGTGAAACCCCCGAGATGCGCGCGATTCAAGAAACGGTGCGAAGGGTCGCCCCCACCAACTCCACCGTCCTAATACTTGGGGAAACCGGTGTGGGCAAGGAACTTGTCGCTCGCGCGATTCATGAGGCGAGTGACCGTTCGGCATCACCTATGGTGAAAGTCAACTGCGCCGCGATTCCCGAGGGCATGGTCGAAAGTGAGTTATTCGGCCACGAAAAGGGCGCATTTACCTCAGCCATCCAGCGGCGCATCGGCCGGTTCGAACTCGCCCATGAAGGTACGATCTTCCTTGACGAAGTCGGCGAATTGCCATTGGCGGTGCAATCCAAACTGCTCCGCGTGTTGCAGGACATGCAGTTCGAACGCGTCGGCGGAACCAAAACCCTCACTACAGATGTCCGAATCATCGCCGCCACGAATCGCAACCTCCAAAAAAGCTCCGAACAGGGCACGTTTCGTAGCGACTTGTACTATCGACTGAACGTCTTTCCAATCACCGTTCCACCACTGCGCGATCGTGCAGGTGACGTACCGCTGCTGATCGAGGCTTTCATCTCACACTTCAATCGCCAAATGGGTAAGCGTGTCGAAAGCATCAGTCCCGAATCCCTCGAACTTTGCCTGCGGAAAGATTGGCCTGGCAATGTCCGCGAACTCCGCCACGAGATCGAACGGGCGATGATCCTCTGCGACGGCACGACCCTCACTCTTCGGCTGGACCAGTATCAGTCCACCCAATCGGCGGTACCGCCCACGATCACCACATCCGACAAACTGATGACCCTAAGCGAAGCAGAAGCTGAGCACATCCGACGAGCTCTCGCCCATACCAACGGTGTGATCGAAGGACCGGGCGGGGCGGCTGCCCTTCTCGACATCAACCCATCCACACTGCGCTTTCGAATGAAGCGACTGGGCATCCGACGAGACAATTCTAACCCGTAATATACTACGGCCGCCCGCCAAATACTGCGGATTGAATCCGCAGCATGTTACGGAATTGGTTGGTTCAGGCCAAGTAATCCCTCAAACAATGCCAACAAAAATCGCGTTTCAAATACTAAAATGGCGATTTTGATGTCTTTTTTGTCCGAATTCGGCCGTGGCATCCCCATTGCATTTTTTAGAAAGGTGTCGAAGCGGCGAGTAATCGCTTCGATTCGCATCGCGGCGGAGTCACCCCAATTGGAATAATGAATCCTGGGGTGGATCAGTTCATGGGGTGATTCCCCCGTGGGCGGTTGGACAGAGAGTAAGAGTGCGTCCTTTTGAATATTGAGGAGGTAATGATGAAAGCACAAGGAACAAGGCGAATTGCGTTAATGGCGATCCTGGGTCTGTTGGCAACGAACACAGCATCTACAAAGGCTGACGATTTTTCGTTCTCGAAGAAAAAAGCTGTTGCTCCGAATTTCAGTGTTCTGCGAATCGACGAACTGAGAAATGCTCAAACCATCCCCCTCGCTCTGAACGACAAGGGGGTCACCACGGGTCGTTCACAGGTGTATTACACCAACAACGCATTTCTAGCGCTATCCAATGGTGACATCGAAAACATTCAAACGGAAGAAGTCGAGTGGAGTTTAGGACAGGTCATTAACATCGCCGGTCAGGTTGGCGGATACATGGGGGTGTGGGAAAATGGGACGATCGTCAAGCGGCCTTTCCGATACAGCGAAGATGAAGGCATGATCGACTTGGGAACTCCCGAAGGCACAAATGCCAGCATCGTGGATATCAATGACAAGGGCGAGGTATTAGGCTATTTCACCGAAATTGGTTCGCATTGGCCTCGACACGGGTTTATCTACACTGACGACGATGGCTTTCAGGCACTGGGGACGCTTCGCCAGAACGGTTCGACACAAGTCTTTGACATCAATAATCACGGTGACGTTGTCGGCACGACTACCGGTCCGAATTGGGAGACGCACGCAATTCTGTGGAGCGGTGGCCAGATGATCGACCTTACCGATCTGGGCATGCCCGGCTACGTCACCACAATCAACGACAACGGTCTGATGGCAGGTACGTTCAAGATCGACTGGGCTTACACCCAGGCGATGACCTATTCACTGACTGAGGGGCTGAGCGTAATCCCCCTGCCTGAATGGGCCAACACCTCCGAAGCGAAATCGATCGATGCCAACGGCACCGTTTACGGCGAGGTCAATTCTTCGTTTGACCACGACGGGTTTTACTACAACGAAACGGAGGGGTTCGTCCGGATGAACCTGCGGGAAAAAAACCAGTCGCTGTTCGGTGTGGCCATCGTAGGTAAAAACGGTTGGGTCGGGGCGCATCTCCATGACGGCACGGCGTATTCGACAGGACTGATTTACTCGAAGGATTTCGGCGTCCACCGTCTGGATGAACTTGTAGGCGACCAGATTCCTAGCTCAGAAATGGAAATCGTGGGCATCAACGCCTCAGGTCAGATCGCATTGAAGGTCTTTGACTTCGACAAAAACCAATGGACGGCGTTCCTTTTGACACCTCATGCCGAACCATCGATTAGCTCATCTCACAGGATAAACAACCGCCGCTAACGAAAGCTACCTCCTCACCTCTTGCTGGGCGAACAAGATCATCAAACGAGGAGGTGATCACGAATCGCCCGACAAAGAGGCACCAAAGAAGGGACGAACCCCATCATGCAGGTTCGTCCCTTTTCTTTTGTTCGGTCGATGCCGACTGCCAAACTACGCCTTCACGACGTTTTTCTTTGCACCGCGAACACCGTCGGTCGCGTTGCGGGTGTCGATGACCAGTTTCGAGTTTTTAACGATAAAATCGTAGTCATAGGACGTGTGATTCGTTGAAATCAGTACAGCGTCGTACGATTTGAGCATCGCAGCCGAAAGCTTCTTGCTTGCCATCCGCAAATCGTGCTCGCGCTGTTTGTGCGTACGTGGGATGTGCGGATCGTTGTAATCGACTTTCGCACCGTGCTTCCGCAACAGCTCGATCAGTTCGATCGACGGCGATTCACGCAAGTCGTCAACATCCTTTTTGTAGGCAAGACCGAGAACGAGAATTTTCGAGCCGTTGATCGGCTTTTTATGGTCGTTGAGTGCGAGGCTGAGCCGCTCGATGACGTATTCGGGCATTGACGTATTGACCTCACCGGCGAGTTCGATAAACCGCGTCGGCATGCCGTATTCCTTCGCCTTCCACGTCAGGTAAAACGGATCGATGGGAATGCAGTGCCCGCCAAGACCCGGCCCCGGGTAGAACGCCTGAAATCCGAATGGCTTGGTTTTGGCAGCCTCGATCACCTCCCACACGTCGATACCCATTCGATCGAAGAGCATCTTTAGTTCGTTGACCATGGCGATGTTAACCGCGCGGTAAACGTTTTCGAGGATTTTGGCTGACTCGGCGACTTCGCAACTGTTCGCACCGTGCACATTTGAAATCGCAGCCCCGTACAGCTTCGTGGAAACTTTGGTGCTTTTCGGCCCAAACCCGCCAACGACTTTCGTGATGGTTTCGGTCGTAAAGTCGGTGCGACCTGGATCTTCACGTTCGGGCGAAAACGCGAGGAAGAAATCTTTCTCAGCCTCCAAACCCGATTTCTCGAGGATAGGCTTGACGAGTTCCTTGGTGGTTCCGGGATAAGTGGTGCTTTCGAGAACGACAAGCTGACCCGGTCGAAGCTGCTTCGCAATCATTTCCGCCGTACTTACAACATAACTCATGTCCGGGTCGCGCATCTTCGTGAGCGGGGTGGGTACGCAGATCAGAATCGCGTCCACCTTGCGAAGGGTTTTCGGGTCACAGCTCGCTTCGAACATCCCCTTGCCCCGCATTTCCTTGATGAGTGAAGGCGGAATGTGCTGGATGTAGCTTTTGCCGGCGTTCAACGCCTTAACCTTTTCTTGATCAATATCAAAGCCGAGACACTTGAACCCCGCACTGCAAAACGTTCGCATAAGCGGCAGGCCTACGTATCCCATGCCGATGATACCAACGCGCGTCTTGCGATCTTCGATGTCCTTGACGAACGCGTTCGCATCCGCCGCTTTCGTGGTTTTGCGTGCTTTCTTGTTGCCTGCTGCTTTCCTGGCCATCTTTCGTTGATCCTTTTCTTCAGGTGACGCACGCCTGCCATCGCCGATTCACGAACCACACCAACAGTCACCGCAGTGATGAATTGTGCATTCGCAGCAGCGTTTTTTTCCGATGATTCGGAAAGGCGTGCTTGCTTAGGCCCGCGCCTGCCTCTGCCGCACAGAACGAGCAGCCCGGCTAAAGGCCAATGAAACCAACGCGGAAGACCGATAAGATCGCCGCGTGAAATCTCCACCGCCAGTCATATCGACGGGGGGCGTCGAATACTATAATGTTCGCCTTCATTCGTACACGAGTTTTTGAAGGCTTTTTCGGGAATTTAGCGCTATGCCCAAGTACGACATCCCACTAGCCCGCCCTAACCTGACCAACGCCGAAACCGACGCCGTCGTCTCGGTTCTCCAGACACCCTACCTTAGCCTCGGGCCCAGGGTCACCGAGTTCGAGGAGGCATTCGCCCAGTACTGCAAAACCCGATACGCCGTTTCCTGCTCCAGTGGGACCGCGGGCCTGCACATGCTGGTTACCGCAATGCATATTGGACAGGGGGACGAGGTCATCACCACACCCTTCTCCTTCGTCGCTTCCGCCAATTGCGCTCTTATGGCCGGGGCGGATATCGCCTTCGCGGACATCGACCCGGAAACCTGGTGCATCGACCCGAAACGGTTCGAAGAGGCCATCACCGAGAACACCAAGGCGGTCATCCCGGTGGACGTATTCGGCGTCATCGCGGACATGGACTCCATAATCGACACCGCCCGTCGTAACGATCTCCGTGTGCTTGAAGACTCCTGTGAGGCGCTGGGCAGCGTGTATAGGGGCAAAATGGCTGGTGCTGTCGCGGATGCGGGCGTCTTCGGCTTTTATCCCAACAAACAGATGACAACCGGCGAAGGCGGAATGATCGTCACCGACGATGAAGAACTCGCGAATCTCTGTCGCTCGCTCCGCAATCAAGGCAGGGACACGATGGGCGGCTGGCTTGTCCACCCCAGGCTCGGCTTCAACTACCGTATGTGCGACATCAACGCGGCCTTGGGCACTGTTCAACTCTCTCGAATCGAATCCATCAAAGCAGAGCGAACCCGTGTCCAAGATCTGTACCGCGCCCGCCTCGCAGACGAAAAGCGAATCCTGATGCAAAGAATAACCCCCGGCTGTAAGAACGTGAGCTGGTTTGTCTTCGTCATTCGATTGGACAACCGCTACTCGCAGGAGGACCGCGACAAAATCATCATATCGCTGCGCGAGATGGGCATCGGAGCGGCTAACTATTTCGCCCCTATCCACCTTCAGCCGTTCTACATGGAACGGTACGGCTTTAAAGAAGGCGATTTCCCCGTCTGCGAAGCGCTCGCCGCCCGCTCGATCGCCCTGCCCTTCCATCACCAGATGAACGAAGAAAAAGTCGACATCGTCTGTACGGAATTGCAGAAACTGTTGGATTAAGACACAACCTCGAATCTGCGACCGTTGACTTTTGCAAGACTATACACGAGCTATTTGGCCGTCTTGGTTTTTTCTTCTTCCGCAAGCTTCACGGGGTTGTAGTTCCGTGCGTGAAGATAGTCCGCCAAAGGGCGTTGCAGATGACGCAGATCCTCATGGGTAATGACAATCGCACGAGCCATTTTCTTCATAAACGGCGTAAGCTCCATGTCGCCGCTCTCCGTCATCACGATGATGCGATCGCGCACACCGGGCATGCGACGACGCACGCGATCCGGCGTACCCAACCCGTGTGAGACGTGCCCCGCACCGAGAATCACCACAACGACGCGATCCCGACCTTCTGGTGATTGCAAAAACTTCACAAGTCGATCCGCCATTGTCTCGTCGCGCGCCATTTGGGCTTTAGTCACTCGGTCCATGAATGACTCGTCCATCGTCGCATGCACCATCATCTGCTTATTGAGGTGCTTCACGTACATCGGATCGTCAAAGACCATCTCTTCCGGAAGTTCCGCCCGCATCTCCTCGTCGAGCCCTTCGATTCCCTCGCGACCGATCGCCCGAATCGTTGCGGAGCGGGCATTTAACCCCACGATCGGAGCACCCGCCTCATGGGCTGCCTCCACCACGCCGCGATAGTCCAAGTAGTTATTCCACACCTTGCCCCAATTGATTTTCTCCGCAAGCGTTTCGAAGTCGATCTCGCCGGCGCTGTACTGGTCAAGCGTATTTTGGTGAACAAACTCCAACTGCTCCATAGCAACCGCCAACTCCACATCCCGTTTCACCAACTCACGCACAATTTGCTCCTGAATCGCGTGATGACGATCCAATGTGTGCGTCTCGCCCAAATAAATCACGCGAGACTCCGCCAAGTCCTCGATCATCTCGTCAAACTGAACCGGCTCGCCGCGATAGAGATCAATCCAGAACTCGCATCGATTTCGCTCCTGAGCAGGGCATACCTTCATCCTTGGGCAAACCTCCGTTCGCCGAGACTGACACCCCATCGCTGCGATTAAAGGAACGGTCACTGCAATCGTAAGTAACAAGCAAGTCCCACGCGACATGACGCAATCTCCTCGATGCCGTTTTCCAGTAAAGCAATTCATATGAAATCGCCCAAAATTTTACCGCGATTTTTAGAGAAGACTAGTAAATAGGCGACGTGCGGACAAATCGAATGAAAATGGATTGGACTGCGCAATCGCGTCTTTTGATAATCAAAGTCATGCCGCCGGCTGGCAAGCCGGGCAAACGAAGCTTGAACGGCCCGCTACTTTGATCCGTTCGATCATCGTATCGCACCCTTTGCACGCCTGTCCCTCGCGATGATAGACACGGTGATACTTTTGGAAAGAGCCAGGCGCTCCCTCGGCCGAACGGTAGTCCATAAATGTCGTCCCGTTGAATTTGATCGCGCGTTTAAGGATCGTTTTAATGCTCCGCAACAGCTTGTCCCGCGCAGCGGGGTCCAGCGCCTGGGCGACTGCCGTCGGATGGATGCCGGCGCGATGCAGGGATTCGTCACAGTAGATGTTCCCGAGCCCTGCAATAATGGTTTGATCGAGTAGCAGCGCCTTGATCTGTCGCTTGCGATCGAGCATCGCGCGAAACTTCGCGGGTGCGAGTTCCAAAGGCTCCGCTCCAAGTCGACCAAGACGCCTGCCTACATGCACCTCGCCCCCATTGTCGAACCACACGCCGCCGAACCTGCGCGGGTCGCGAAAACGAAGTTGTTCGCTTCCCCCGCTAAGATCCAGGCACAAGTGCGTGTGCGCCTCTAGCGAATCTTCCTGCGGCACAAGCGTTAACCGACCGGACATACCAAGGTGAAATACCAACGACCCGCGCGGACTCAACTTCAGAAATATCCGCTTTGCCCGCCTGCGTACACTTTGAACCCGCCTGCCTTTGAGCAGCGCGCACAACGGACCGGGCTCGCCGTGCAGTATGTCTCCGCGATGCAGAAAGACATCCACCACACGCCGACCGCTGATTCGTTCATCCAGTTGCCGGGCGATGGTCTCAACTTCGGGGAGTTCAGGCATATCGATGGACGATTGGAAAAAACACACAATAACCTGTCGCGAACTCCGCAACAGCAAGATTTCGGAAGCGAACCTGGTGAGGGCTGGCCTTTGTCACCTCCACCCTACATCTTAGAATACTCAGCCACCCTGATACAACCCCATCCAAATCCGTTGCGATTGAATACGTCAATCTGTGATCGCGCCGACAACCTGACGGCTTAAGCTCTTGACGCCCGATTTGCGTTTCTCGATCATCGCTATGGTAAATTCTCCAGGAGTGTCACGATACCGAGCGGATACCGCCTTTCACGAGATCCAACCATCGTGCCACTCCAAAAGGTAAACAGGCTCTCACTGCCCGAACCATCAACAGACCTGTCCATCGGGTGAGAATCGGCAACTGGAAAGGAACGCTGGATGAATCCGATAACCATCGCAAAATGCACAAGCCAAGCCATGTTTGCGCTAGCACTCTTCGCGCCGGTTCTAAAGGCCTTGGGCAATGAAGCGTTCGAGATTGAACACAGACCGATTTCCTTCGAACTTCAAGGAGTTCCCACCGAATCCCTCCTTAGCCTGGACGGCAGCCGGTTCGCAGTCGTTTGCAAGCAGGACGATAAGCAGACCCTCTACCTGGACGGCAAGCCGATCAGAACATTCGATGAACTCGTATCTTCGCGACTTACGCGAATCCCCCGGGAATTCAGAATTTGGTTCTTCAGCGAGGACAACGAGTCCTTTGCGTTCGCCATTCGCGATGGGCAGGATCAGGTCATGATCCGTGATTCGAAGGCAGGACCGCGCTACGAGGAAATCCAAACGCCGGCTAACTTCCTTCCGGGTACTGACAAACTCGCCTACCGCGCAAAGAAAAATGGCCAATGGGGATTCGCGGTGGATTCACCGGGCAAATCGATCTTCAAAACGATCAAGCAAGATGAAACGCGAACCGTCATCGAAGATTCGCAGCGCATGACAGCAGACGCAGTCACCCATATCTACGCCGTGCAGGCCTCAACTCCAGCAAAAGACCAGACCACGCCATCTAAGCGCGTGCAGATTCCCGTCGTCAACGGCGTGGACGGCCCGGTAATGCAAGAAGTGAAAGGAACGCTGGTCGCACCCCAAGGAGGCAAATACCTCATCCACGCCATTCAGCTCGAAAAGGACACGCCCCTAAATCGCGCCGCCATGAACGAGATTCTATTCGACGGAAAAAGCACATGGCGATTCCGGCAATTAAAATACTCACCCAAGTTCAGTGAGGACGGCAAGCACTGGTGCGCCGCCGTCGACACGTTCCCCGCTGAGGCTAAGAAGGGCAAGCCAATGATGCGGACGCACCTACTTATGGACGGCAAACTCATCGGACCTTTCGACGACCTCGCTGATACGGATATCACGCTTTCCCCATCCGGTGGGCACTACGCGATTACCGTGCTCCATGAAACGAAAATCAACGGCAGCCGCCAAAAGCAGTACTTTGTCATTCATAACGGGAAAAAAGCCGGACCTTACAAAGCAGTGTTCCCGCACGTCTTCAGCCCCAACGGAGAACGACTCGCCTACGTGGCCAAACCCTGGGATTCCCCCAAATGGGTTGCGGTCATCGATGGCCAACCCGGCCCTGAATACGAGAGAATCCACTCGCCGATCTTCAGCGAAAACTCGAAGCGTATCGCGTATCAGGTGGAAACGCGCAATAAACAGGCGGTAGTGGTGGACGGCCGACTCGGTGATCCGGAAGAACACATCTTTGAATTCAACGGTCGCACCGGCGTATTCTTCAGCCCGGATGGAAAACGCTACGCCTACACGGCCGCGGACAAATCGCAAAACGTTTCACTCATCGTAGATGGCAAACAACGTATTAAAACCGGACTTAGAGGCGGATGGAACGTACGGTTCACTGAAAATTCAAAACACATTTTCATCATCGAATCCAGATCCGGCGGGCAGTACCTGCACTTTAACGGAAAACAACTCGAACTTGGCGAACACAAATTCGTCGCACCGTTGCATGAGGTACTAAACACCATCACCCAAATGCCCGACGGCGGGTACTCGCTGATGACCTGGACAAAATCACACGGCGAAGGCCTGCAATACTACAATACTTCCATCAAACCGAAATCAGCCATGCCGACGAAATGATCGTTCCACAATGGTAGTGCGCTGGATTCGCTGTGCGGACTGAAAGTGTCGGATAGGCCGGCATTGAACGAAAACCGCCTTACCGGTTCCGTGACCCGCGAAACTCACCACGCTGCTTTGCGCAAACAGCCGCCATATCCAACGATAGTGGTCATGACATTTCCCTCCGCTCACTATTTTCTGGGATTTTCTGAAAGATCCAGCGGCCAAACGTGACGTACGTACGCAACGACCAGCGGTAAGTAACACTTGTTGCTCCGTGCAACCTCGAGGTGTCCGGGATGACATTGAACGCTTAACCGCCTCCGTAAAGCAGTAGTGAATTCACTCCCGCAATGGCGAATGGGGAACTTGCGCGCTTACGGAGACGCCGCCCTCATATGCGGCATTGCCGCCTCTTGCGCTCCAGAGGAGAAGTAATCATGAATTCTGCAAAAAGACAACCTGTTCGAACGCTGTGTTCCGCGTTCACGTTGATAGAATTACTTGTAGTCATAGCTATAATCGCATTGTTAATTTCGATCCTGCTGCCATCCTTGGAGAGAGCACGCAATGCCGCAAAGCGGTCAACCTGTCTCTCGCGTCTTAAAAGCATCGCCTCGACCAGCAGGGTCTACGACGCTGACGACCCCGGCGGGTTCTGCATTCCCGTGCATCCACTGCAACATGAACAGGATCCGGTAAACCCGACTTACATCGGCGCGTACGAATGGGGAGGCAAAAGTGGCATTGGCCGCGACGATTACCTGACCGGGCAGTCGGGGGATTCACTCAACAGCAAATACGGGACAAAAGCTGGTTTCGGACCGGCAGCCCGCCCACTGAATGTCCTTCTTTACAAAAGCGGATTTAAGGACAATCTCGACGACGACAATACGGATGGCATGCTCCGGGATACGAAGCTGGACCTGGACTTATTTAAGTGCCCCGCGGACACCTTCCCGCCGCGCGGAGGCCACTGCCCTTCCTGGATCGCGAACCCGGAGCGATCCTCGTACGATCACTTCGGAAACAGCTACGCCGCCAATATCTTCATGACCGCAAAGAGATGTGGCGGATATATGTACAGCAATTCTCCCTATTTGAGGCCGACGACTCGTGTTCCTGCTCCGGCGCGCACGCTTTTGTACGAGGAGAACATCGGTCGATGGGCTTGGGCGTCGTACCGGGATCCATGCAATACGGTAGCAGGCATCGATCCCGGACCGACCAAAACCATTGACGGGTGGCACGGTGATGCATGGACCTACAATCGCGCCTTCGTCGATGCACACGCCGAATATCAGCCTGTGATTATTCTTGGCACCCGCGATGAAAATGGCTATTACGAGCACTATCGCTCGGAACTGGTCGATAACATCGGCGAACCGGGGCAAGATTGCATATCGTTTAAGTGCATCATCGTTCGTGGTCCAGGCTGGGCCAAAGACTGCCTGCCCGCAGCGCGCATCTGGACGAACTTGCCTTATCCCGGAGGCCAATCGGGACGTCCCTCGTACGAGGATTGCGTCACGCCATGATCAACGCCGACGGATAAGAACAAACCAGCACGCACCGAGCAGCACGAATGTGCCAGGCTCAGGAATCGATGCAATCGTGTCGTCGATCCAGTCGTTGAATAGGGAAAGACGCATACCGGCTGTGGAGCCAAAGTAATTCGGTGCGCCGGACTGGAAGCTCGAAATCCCCATAAGCTGCATCTCGCCCTCGACATCGATATACCACCCGCCGCCGGAATCCCCCGGGATTCCAATGCCACCCAGAGGTTGATACGCCGGGTGACCCGGCGGAACGAACCGCATCACCGCGAAGTGCTCGGCAGCGCCGAAAGGCGGAAAGCCGAATTCGGTAAGTAAATTCTGACATGCACGTAGCCGGCCTGGGTCGTCACCCACACCTCCCGATGGCGTGGCGTCAACGCCGAAACCCGCCATGTCGATAAGGTTGCCGATCTGGTCCGTTCCACGGAAACGGGTTGCAGGTTCGACGCCCACGATCGGATCATCAAAGTAGAGGAGAGCCAGATCAACACCGGTAACGGTGTAGTCCCAATCGGGATGCGAAAACCACTGGTCAGCGACGAAGGTTTGCCCCGGGTCGTCCCAGACGTGCGTGCCCGTGCCGATACGCGCCCCTATATGCTCGAACTGATTATCCTCATCGAAAAGCGTGTGGGCCGCAGTCAGCGCCCAATGCGGATCAATCACGACGGATGAGCCCTTCCAAACGTCACCGTCATCGTTGATGCCGGACAACCAAACCATCGAACTGAAATTCAGGCCGTGTTGCCGGTAGAGCAGATCATCCACGCCATCATGCCGCCCGATCCCCAGGCCGGCCGGAACAAACACACCCATGGAGAACCAAACCACCATAACGGTTCCAATCCGGGCGTAACGCTCAAAAGCGATTTTCCGGCAGTGCCAAACACGGTGTTGGAGGCTGGCTGGAGCTTGCTCTGGAAGAATTTTTGTTGGTGAATGCACAACCCCACTCCTTGCTTTTTGGAATCTGTTTGCACCCCGGAAAGGAAAACCCGACTTACGCGCAGTATAGCAAATCGATTTTCGAATCAGAAACGATCCGATGCGTGAACCGCCACGCGAAGCATTAACTGCTTAATTCAGAAGAGCTTAGAAAGCGCAACCGACGTTTGGGAGGACGTAGACGTTGTTTGCCGCCCATCCGGAGGGTTAATGGCGTAGCACCAGGCTAAGGTTTTGCGTCCCAAAAGGTCGGGTGCCTAGGATACGCTTCCCCGCCCGCGAGGATTCCACACACAAGATGCCGCTTGACCAGGATTTGACGGCGTTAGTCCAGGCAAGATTTTCCGCCCGAAAACCGGGTATCGAAGACGCGCTGTCCCACCCAAGGGGTCGAGTATCGACGATGCGCTTCTCCGCCTGAAGGTCAGGTATCGAAGACGCACCTCCCCGCCCAAGGAATCGGGAACCGAAGACGCGCTTCCCCGCCCGGAGGGCGGACGACGTTAGCCAGGGGCGCGGCGAAGCAAGCCCCTGGTTAGCGGGTGTGTTAAAAAACCACCGCCCGGCAGGGCGGACGAACCGTTCGTAATGATTCAAGCGTCCGGCCTTCCGATCGACCGAACCAATCCTCTATGATGCCATCATGGACGAATTGAACATACGCTCCGCGGCCGCATCCGACGCGGCGGCGATCGCAGCGATCCTCAACGACGCGATCCTGCACACCACCGCCAGCTTCTGGACCACGCCGCGCGCGGACGCCGACATCAAGACCGCCCTCACCCAGGCAGGCGATGCGTATCCCTGGGTCGTCGCCGAAGCGGATGGCGAGGTCGTCGGCTTCGCCGAGAGCAAGCCGTGGAACCCAAGGCAGGCGTATCGCCGTACGGTGGAGGTCAGCATCTATGTCATCCGTTCGCATCAAGGACGGGGCGTGGGCAAGCGGCTTTACGGCGATCTGATCGAGCGCCTGCGCACGCTCGACTACGGACAGGCCCTCGCCGGTATTGCCCTGCCCAACGAAGCCAGCACCCGCCTCCACGAATCCGCCGGCTTCAAACCCGTCGGCATTTTCAAAAACATCGGCCACAAGTTCGGCCGGACCATCAGCGTAGGGTACTGGCAACTGGAACTGTAAAGAGCGGATACGGAACCGGCAGCCACGAGAAAGCTTCCACGCTTCGCCCGACCCCGCCGAAACGGCATGCGGACTTTCTTCCACCTATTCGACTGGCCGGAACCGCCGCCATAATTGGAATAAGACGCCGTATCGTCGTTTTCGAGCAGTTCGGAATTCAGACCAAACCAATTTGTATTCGCCAAAGCACATACCCATAATAAGGGTAGTCTATCCATTTGCTGGAAACCGACTTCGCGTCGCTTCTATGGATGTGGCAACTTCACTTCGCACACAGGACTCGAATCGGGATGAACAAAGAAACCAGTCCTTTCTATCCATACATTCGCGCCATCGCCAAAGCACTGGAATTCCCCGGCACGAAGATCGGCCTGAGCGTCCTGACGGACCTTCAGGACCAGCTCTCGCAAGACGAACACAATAAACGTGTCATCGCCGCCCTCGACGAAATCACCACCAACACCGCGGCCATCCACACGGAATTAAAACGCGACAACATCACGGTCGCCGAAGCTGACCTGACCGCCGCCGGCCTTGAAATCGCCGAAGCGTTTTACCTCGATCAGGTCGCAAAGAAATTTCTCTATGCCGATTTCAAAGGCATGCTGGATTCCACGAAGGCGATCCCGCTGAAGCTCGATGACATCTTCGTGGATCTTCGCGTCGTGCGGGAGCGATCGTCGCGTGAAAGCCTGGACAAAGAATCCGTGCTTCGAAAACGCTGGACACTGTTGGACGAAGAGGAGATGGACGGCGTCGAAGAGGAGATGGGCGGTGTCGAAGAGGAGATAGCCGAACTCGATGCGGAACGCAGTTACGGCTACTTATCCGGCGGCGCAGAGGAAACGATCGACAAAATCCTCGCCGAACCCGGCGGCTTCGTGCTCTTGGGCGGCCCGGGCTCGGGCAAAACCACCCTCGTCAAACGCCTCGCCCGCAGCCTCGCACTGGGGCGCGAAACGTCCGCGAAACGTTACCCGCAAATGCCGTGGGCCTTCCCGTACATCAGCGCCGCTGCCCGATTCGACGATCAAAAAAACACCGAGTCGCTTTACGATTTCATCAAGGTGGACATGCGGGAATCCGGCGGCGAAGCACTTGTCCGAAACTTCGAAGAGCATTGGGTGGCCGGCAGTTGCCTGATCCTGCTGGACGGCCTGGACGAAATCGCGGACACGGGACGGCGCATCCAATGCGCTCGCGCGGCGGAGGACCTCATCAAGTCCGCCGGAGACAACCGCGTCCTGGTAACGTCCCGACCGGTCGGCTACAGCATCACGCGCCTGTCCGTACCCGCGACCCACGTCCACGTGCAGACCTTCGCGCGGGACGACATCGAAACCTTCGTTAGACAATGGCACCTCGCCTATGAAAAACAAACGCACGAGGAATCTCCGGATTTAGCCCAGGCCGAGAAGGAAGCCGGCGAGCTTTTCGATGAAATCACCTCCAACCCGCGCGTCGAATCCCTCGCCACCAACCCGCTCATGCTGACCATCATCGCGCTCATCAAACGGGCGCACGTCATCCTGCCGCAGCGACGAGCAAAGCTTTACGAAACCGCGCTGACCGCCCTCATCGACAGTTGGAACAAGGCTCGCAGCATGCACCGCCCCATCGGTCGCGAGCTGAGCGTCGAGGAAATGAAAAAAGCACTCGAAGAGGTCGCTTTCTGGATGCACGAAAACAAGACCACTGGCACCTGCCCGCGCGAGCAGTTGCAGGACCACCTTGTCGAATGGCTCAAAAACAAGATGAACATGAAGGAGATGGAGGCGACGAAAACGGCGGAAGGGTACATCCAGACCGCCGCCGAATACGCAGGGTTGCTCGACGAACGCGGTCCCGGCGTTTTCGCCTTCATGCACCAGACCTTTCAGGAATATCTCGCCGCCCGCCACCTGGCCAGACAGTATAACAAGGAGCCTCAGAGTGTAATGAAACTGGAGAATGATCCGCGTTGGCACGAGGTCATCCGCCTCACCGCCGGCTACATCGGCGTAGTAAATGAATATGACGACGTGGCCTCGGAGTTGATCGAGGCCATGATTGATGAGCGTGAAGAGAATGATCCGCTCGAACCGTTTCTTTGCACGCGCCTTCGCCTCGCCGCGTCCTGCGTGGCGGACGACGTAGGTGTGTCACAGGAGGTGGCGGATCGCGTCGTCGCGCAAATCGCGGAACGAATCGTCGCTTCGCCTTATGAGCAACTTGTCAAGGGTCTGAATAACGCCCTGGCTTCTTTAACTTCGTATTGCCCTGGCAACCACGACACCCTGAACGGCCTCATAGACCTAACTACGCACAATAACTGGTCTGCTCGAATGGAAGCGGCGCGTCTTTTGGCCCGCCGCGAAGACACGGAAGGACGGGTTGTGGGTACGCTTAGTCGCCTCTTTGAGGAAGATTCCGATCCTGATGTGCGAGCACACGCTGCCGTCGGAATCTGGCGTACAGGTCTACGTATCGATGCCCCGATCATGAATTCGATATTCCGGGGAATGGCAAGTGATAGCGCTAATTTGCAGATGTCGGCAACGGATGAACTCGTCGCTGCTGCGTTGAAGCTGTTGGAGGATAGAGATGCATATGTTCGCTTGGCTGCGGCAAAAGTTCTAGGTAGGTGGGATATTCCGTTCGAGGCGTTGTCGGCGTTGCTGAAGTTGTTGGAGGATAGGGATTTGAATGTTCGCTGGCGTGCGGCGGCAGTTCTGGGCGAGTGGGATCTTCAACCCGAGGCGTTGCCGGCGTTGCTGAAGCTGTTGGAGGATGAGGACACATATGTTCGCCAGCGCGCGGCGGCAGTTCTGGATAAGTGGGATGTTCAGTCCAAGGCGTTGCCGGCGTTACTCAAGCTGTTGAAGCATGAGGACACGCATGTTCGCTGGCGTACGGCGACAGTTCTGGGCGAGTGGAATGTTCAGCCCAAATTGTTGCCAGCGTTGCTGAAGCTATTGGAGGATAGAAATGCGAATGTTCGCTGGCATGCGACAGCTGTTCTGGGCGAGTGGGATCTTCAGACCGAAGCGTTGCCGGTGTTGCTGAAGCTGTTGGAGGATAGGTATGCGTCTGTTCGCCGGCGTGCGGCGGAAGTTCTGGGCGAGTGGGATCTTCAGCCCGAGACGTTGCTGGCATTGCTGAAGTTGTTGAAGGATGAGGACGCGTATGTTCGCCTAAATGCA
>JANQHN010000421.1 GCA_028282665.1 Phycisphaerae bacterium
TTCATACATTCGAATGAACGAGCCTTTGCCCCAAGCGGTGATTTCTCTCTCCAGGTTCTCTTCCACGTCACGTAGATCGATTTTCATCTTTTTGAGATACGCCTTAGAGAAATAGTTCAGCCAATACAGACCGGGGACATATCGGCGGTAATCATCCGCTGCAAAACCGTTCGGACTTCCATCAGGAAGCTCGAAACCGGGAACGTAGTAGCCATTACGCGTTTCGCGCTCCGCATAGTCGGCGGCGTAGGCGTAATGGCAATCGTACTCAATCGCGTGCTTCAGCGTCTCTTCGGTTTGGGCGATGAGACGCTTCGTAGGTTTTTCGATGAACCAAGTTATCTTGCAATCATACGCCAGAAACGCATCAACGTCACACTCGATGCGCTTGCCATAGAGCTCGATTGCTCCCCTCTCTCGTTCATAAAATTCCTTCAATCTAGCTTTATTTTCCACACGAAATTCTGGTGATTTGTTTCTCCTGCATCCATCGCCAAAGTATTCCAGCCGAAAGGCGGACGGAAGCTTTTGCATCCCATCCAAAACCCAACGCCGAATCGAATCCGCATCCGAGAACTGCATCTTGATGAAGAGTGTGGCTGCCATCTAGTGACTCCGTTTAGTAATCCATCACACGAACATCGAAATTCGCATCAATTTTCTTGGGAATGTACCCATTAAAGTGCCCCCCCTACGTAGAGTCTGCAACATTTCGCATCATGCAGGTATTGTTCGGATTTCAACTCTTGAACCTCAACTTACATGGTTTACTGTTGTTCACCAAGAACTAGCGTCTGCGCGATCATGGTTTCCAGTCCATTTGTTCGCAGGCAAGTTTCACCATAAGCTATCAATGTATGCCTAAGTTTATCGAAAGTTCACCTAAAGTTGAATGTAAGTTGCAACCAAGCACTTGCAAACCGCTTTCTTTGGGCGATGGATGATCGGGAGGGCATCGTGTCGAAAATCGAGCTTCCACTGGAAAAACGTTCTTGGCATCCGTCACCACTGCCAGGTCAAGTCGTGTTGGTCACTACATTGTCGACTGACAGCGAGCCGAATGTAGCGCCAAAGTCATGGGTATCCATGGTGGCTTTCGGTCCACCGCCGGTACTTATGTTCGGTTGCACACTCGACCACGCGACGGCTCGCAACGCAACGGAACACGGCGCGTTTGTTATCAACGTTCCTGGACACGACCTGATGACGAACTCTTGGCAATGTGGCGGTGACGCTACGGTTCGGGGTATGGCGCGCTTCGCGGCATGCGGATTGACCCCGATACCATCGATGCGAGTGGCGCCGCCACGGATCAAAGAATGTCGCGCACACTTGGAATGTGAAACGGCCGGCTTCCGCGAATGGGAAAAAAGAGAGGTGGCCGTGTTTGGCAAAATCGTGGCAGCGTCAGCGGACGCCAGTGTATTCGATGGAGACCCAACGGTTCGGTACCGCCATCTGTCCCCTTTTTTCTTTCTCGAAGACGGATGGGCGGCCCCCTTGGGGGCGGCTCAAAAACTAGTCGTAGGCAATGGCGACTGATAAACTCAAATACTTGTGTGTTGACCGGCCGTGGCCAAGCACCGACCAATACCTATCAGAATTTGCATACAACAAGGTAGACCGAGTTCTTCGAAAAGTGGCCTGCTCACGTCGCGTGCGCGTGGATCGATAACAGCGCGGCCATCGCTAGAAAACACTACCTGCAAGTCACGGATGCGCATTTTGCGAGAACCACAGGCCAGGGCGCGTTGCAAAAAGCGCTACTGCAACCTGCAGAATGCACGGGAAATGAACCGCAAACGAGAAGGAAAAAACGCAATTCCAGTTCTTGCTTGCACTTGCGAGCAAATCCCGGATGAAGATTGGGCTCAACAGGACTTGAACCTGTGACCTCGTCGTTATCAGCGACGCGCTCTGCCAACTGAGCTATGAGCCCTAATCGTAGACCTTAGTCACACGCCGATCCCCCCATAAGTCCTTGTCGGATCGCTTCCTACGACAGAACCGGGCAGTCAAATGACCAGCGACCAAGCAATGTACACGCCAACGCAACCATGTCAACCACGGCAATCAAAAACAGAGGGTGCGGAAACCTAAGCACCGATAACAACGCTCGGGTTGCATATTTTGCCTATCCCCATTTATCACCGTAAAATCCCATTCGAGTTCATTTTTTGGCTCCATGCACATGCGGTCACGGAATACAATGATGCCCATCCAGCACTTTCCCGAAATGATCCAAGGACTTCCCGAAGCACAGATACCCATCGAGGGTATACGCGGTTGGATTTTGCAAAGCCCCGACCATCAACTTCTATTCCTCGATATAGAACCAACCGTCAAAATTCCCCCCCATAGCCATGGCGAGCAATGGGGAATCGTCGTAGAGGGTGAGATGGAGTTGAAAATCGGCGAATCAACGAACATCTACCGTACCGGCGACAGCTACCACATTCCCGCCGGAATCGAGCATGCGGCAACCTTCCTGACTCGAGTACGTGCGATCGATTTTTTCGCGGACAAGATTCGTTACCGCCCGAAATGACTTTCGCCAGTCAGTTGCCGATTTGACCT
>JANQHN010000445.1 GCA_028282665.1 Phycisphaerae bacterium
TCCTTTACCGCCGTGATCATCTCGGTGAACGCCTTCTTGCCATCGTTGAAGAACATCAACGTATTGTCGAGGGCGAAAAGCGGATTCGGAATGCCCGCAAATCCCGGACTCAGACTGCGTTTTATGACGACAACGGTTCGACACTTGTCCACATCGATGATGGGCATGCCCGCGATCGGTGAATTAGGATCGGTCCGCGCAACCGGATTGACCACGTCGTTGGCACCGATCACGATCGCCACGTCGACCGTGTCGAGCGTCGAATTGATCTCGTCCATCTCTTTGAGCTTGTCATAAGGAATATCCGCCTCGGCAAGAAGCACATTCATATGGCCCGGCATACGACCCGCGACAGGATGGATGGCGTACTCGACTTCCGTTCCTCGACCTTCCAACAAATTCGCCAAATCGCGAACTGCGTGCTGCGCCTGCGAAACGGCCATGCCATAACCGGGCACAATAACCACACGTTGCGCACCATCAAAGAGCATCGCAATTTCATCCGCCGATGTCGCCTTGATTTTGCCCGCGTAAACCTCGTCCTCGCTGGGTGCATCCGCACTGGGTCCCATCGTTGCAAACATGACGTTGGCCAGTGAACGATTCATCGCCTTGCACATGATGCTGGTCAGGATCAGCCCCGAAGCACCAACCAAAGAGCCCGCAATGATGAGCACGTTGTTGTTGATGACAAATCCTGTCGCACACGCGGCCAGACCTGAATAAGAGTTGAGCAGGGCGATGACAACCGGCATGTCCGCTCCACCGATCGGAATCGTAATCATCACACCCAAGGCAGCGGCGACGATTATGAGAAGCACATACCATGTTCCGACCGTAGGGTTAGCCACTACCAAGAGGCAAAGAACCACACACAGCAACGCCAACAAAGCGTTGATCCCGTGGCGGCCCGGTACGAGTAATGAGTTGCTAAGCCAGATCTTCTTGCCCTGCCACGGGATGTATTTCTCGGCGAGCTTGGCCGCTGCAACGAGCGACCCGAAGAGTGTCACCGAGCCGATCAGACCAGATAGCGCAATTGCGACGAGGAACTGGTTGCTGTCCAACATGCTCGCTGCGTGGATGACACTCGCGCTGAGTGGCTCGACAGCCGCCGATGCCGTCTCAGCGGCCTCACCGGATACCCGCGCCTCGTGGCCCGCCATCTCGGTGTGCGCCCACAGCGATTGCCACAATTCCGCTCCGGCAACCAAAAACGATGCCGCACCTCCGAAGCCGTTGAACAGGCCAACCATTTGCGGCATCTCAGTCATTTCGACTTTCACCGCAAGGTAAGCCCCGATGCCACCGCCAATGATTAACCCAACGATGATCCAGCCCCAAGAAAGCGTCCCACTGAACCCGAGTACGGCAATCACGGCGATGAGCATGCCGATCGAACCGATAATGTTGCCGCGGACGGCGGTACGCGGATGGGTCAGCCCTTTGAGACCGAAAATGAATAGGACCGACGCGACCAGATAGAGAAGGTTCTGAGTCACGGATTACCCCTTCTTCTTGAACATCGCCAGCATGCGATGGGATACGAAAAAACCGCCCACCACGTTAATGGTCGCGAAAATCACGGCGAGTACGCCGAGAAATTTCGTCGCCGTCGTCTCACCCGCACCTGACGCAATCAGCGCCCCCACTAGCGTGATGCCGGAAATCGCGTTCGAACCCGACATCAGCGGTGTGTGCAAAGTGGGCGGAACTTTCGTGATAATTTCGAAACCGACGAAAATCGCCAGCACGAAAATCGTCAGCAAAGCGATCAAATCGCCTGTAGCCTCCATCATGTATATCCTCTCTTACGAGTCCTTCTTTTCTGCGTCACCTTCTTCAGCGGGCTCATTTTCTTTCAGCGGTTCAAGCCCCATCAGTTCCCGCACACGAGCATGGACGATTTTTCCATCCCGGCAAAGCAACGTGCCCTCGTGAACTTCGTTGTCAGACGGTTCCAGAGCAAGTTCGCCGTCCTTGCTCAGTTCTTTAAGGAAGTTGGTAACGTTCTTGGCGTACATCTGACTGGCGTGGAATGGAATCGTAGTCGGCAGGTTTGTCGCGCCAATGATGGTCACGCCGTGCTCGACAATTGTCTCCCCCGCCTTGGTCAGTTCGCAGTTACCGCCGCGCTCCGCCGCGAGGTCAACAATCACAGAACCGGACATCATGCCCTTCACCATCTCCCCCGTAATGAGCACGGGCGATTTTTTGCCCGGAATCGCCGCCGTCGTAATGGTTATGTGATTCTCGGCTACCACGCGGGCCATCAATTCGCGCTGTTTGCGATAGAATTCCTCGTCCATCGCTTTGGCGTATCCCCCTTTATCCTCCGCATCTCCCGATTCGAGGTCCATATGCACGAACTTACCGCCCAACGACTCAATTTGCTCTTTCACCGCCGGGCGAACGTCGTACGCATGCACGATCGCACCAAGACGTTTCGCAGTGGCAATGGCCTGCAAACCGGCGACACCCGCACCGATAACGAAAACCTTAGCCGGCGAAATCGTGCCGGCGGCGGTCATGAACATCGGGAACATACGCGGCGCGGCATCTGCGGCGATCAGAACCGCCTTGTAGCCCGCAACCGTGGCCATCGATGACAAGGCATCCATTGACTGCGCCCGGGTAATACGCGGCATGAGTTCCATGCTGAAAGCGGTCACCTTCTTTTCGGCAATGGCTTTAAGTTGGTCATGCTCGGTAAGCGGCTCGAAAAATGCAATCACCGACTGTCCCTCGCGGAACAAGTCGAGATCCTCCTTTCCCGCTTCCGGATTCGCGCCGTAACCGCGCACCTGAGCAACCAGATCGGCCTCACCGAACACATCGGCTCGCTCGGGAACTAAAATCGCACCCTTTTCTCTGTATGCCTCGTCGGGATACCCAGCCGCTACGCCCGCGCCGATTTGGATAACGACCTCAATGCCCATCTTCTTGCATGTGGGCACCGAGTCCGGAATGAGCGCTACCCGCTTCTCATCGGGGAACGTCTCCTTACAAACGCCAACTTTCATGGATCATTCTCTTGATAATGTGAAATTCGCGCCCTTGATGTAGACAGTTTAGTCCGCCTGTCCGAAATCGACACGGATCCGTTAGAATTCTTCTCGGCTAGACCACCCAGCGTATACCGTGTAGCGGCGAGACAATTTGCCTTCTGTCGTAGCGGATGCGACGGAAGACGTCAAGACTGCCAGGGAATCACACCGCTCCATTCGAGAAAAACAAACCCGGAAATGTAGAGTTCACCAAAACGGTCGCCCGAGCTTGCGGAATCATGAACGCGTGCAGGATATCAGGCTGCGGGCACGTCCCGTTGCACATACTGCCACAGGCCTATCGCCCACAGAATCACGCCGGCGAACATGAGCACCATCATATCCAAGACAGGCCAGCCGTCACCGCAGATCACAGGCAGAGGTTGATAATAATACAAAACTCCCACGAACCCGAAGGTCGTAGCGGGCTCCCAGAATTGCCCAAGAAAATTCAACAGGAAGGAAAACAGCAACACCGCGAGCACGAGTCCAATGGCGGGGCCGCGGCGAGGGATGAACGAGGAGACCATCATCGTGCCACAGCCTACCGCAAAGTAAACACAATACAGGTTGATCAAAAGCACCGCAAAACGACCAAAATCCAAAGGTTCCCATAGCGGTGAGAGCATTTCACCCGTCCATACGCCAACCATAATGCTCGCCATCAGTATCCAGCCCGCAAGTACCCAGACAACGCTAACGCTCGTGTATATTCGTGTTCGCGACACGGGCAAAGTCAGCAACAGGTCTGCCGTACCGCATTCCATTTCGCCGCCAACGGTTTTCGTGATGGTCGCCAGCAAAAACATCCAAGTAAGCGTCCAAATCAGCGGATGTGCGAATCCCATGCTCATCACCGCGCTCGCTGTCGCCTCACCGGTCAACTCACCACCAAGCAGCATCGACACCATCCCGTTGATCACAGGCGTTTTCAACAACAAAGAGACCGATTCCTCAAAATAGCTGCCCATTGCAGTGATACATAACCACTCGAACAGTACGATGCCGGGAACGATGAAATAGAGCATCACCGCGGCGTCGCGAATCGTCTTCATTGCGATGGATTGGTTCACAAACCACCCCTCCCCTCGCTATTCGAGTAATAGGCGAGGAACAAATCCTCCAAGTCAGGTGGCGTGATGATGACATCTTCCACGGGGGCGTTGTTCAACCAATGCAAGAGATTTGTGATCGGTCCTGTCCATCCACCAATAACTCGACCATCTCTGTGACGAATCACACGCAGACCCTGCGGAAAAGCGCCGCATGCCTCCGCATGTTTCAATTTGATCTCAACCCGCCGCACGGCTCGCGTTCTCAAAGCATCAATTCGATCCTGCTCGATGATCAAACCATCCCGCAAAATTGCAACCCAATCGCACAGGGCTTCGACTTCACTAAGGATATGACTCGAAAAGAGGATGGTTCGGCCAGCCTGAGAATGCTCGCGCAATTCCGCGTAAAGCGCTTCGCTGTTGAGTGGATCGAGAGAGACCGTGGGCTCATCGAGAATGAGCAGGTCGGGCTTGTGCATCATCGCCTGGATCAGTCCCAGTTTTTGTTTCATCCCCCGCGAATAGGACCGCACCCGTTTGGATAAGTCCAATCCAAATCGATCCGCAAGACGAACGATCTCTGCGCGAACGTCCACACCACGCGCATGAGCGAGGAAATCCAGCGTCGCTTTGCCTGTCAAGCCACCATAGAATCGGACATCGCCGGGAAGGTATCCCACGCGCGCTCTTAGCGAAGGTCCATCAGTCCAGGCATCCTGCCCGAAGACTCGCGCCTCCCCGTCGCTGGGGCGAAGCAATCCAAGCAGAATTCGTATCGTCGTCGATTTACCCGCACCGTTCGGGCCCAGGAATCCGTAAAGCGATCCGCACGGCACACACAACTCGATCCCATGCAGAATCTCGGTTCCCGAATAGGACTTACGAAGTGCGCTCGTCTCAACAACGTTCATGATAAGAATTGTAGTTGACCCTACCGACCAAAGTAACGCGATTGCAGACTTTCGTAAGCACTGAGTTCTATCCGGTGTAGCCGCAACTTTGATTCAGGCGTCAAGTCGCCCCACTTACTCGTGTCTCGGACTCAACTTCAGACGGCAGGTAACCGGGAAATGGTCCGAGGGGTAACGACCCTCTTCGTTGTCGCGTAAAATCGCTGCGTCCAACACTTCCCAACGATCGTCGACAAGCACGTAGTCGATCTTCGCACCATCCACTTCACCTTTAAAGGCGTTGAATGTACCAACGTCTGTCGCTTCGGCGTGAATCGCACGAAATGTATCGACCAGCTCCGGCACACCGAAGCATTGCACGTCCATCTCGCTTCTACCATTCGTCCCTTTAAAAAACAGCATCTCCGCGCTTTGTTCGCCGGCATTGGAATCGCCCGCAACGATCACTGCGTCATCGTTTCCGCGGTCGGGGATGCGTTCCAGCACCAGCATCGCACTCTTCTTGCGCGATGGCTGCGACTGATGGTCAAGATGAAGGTTGTACACATAAAATCGCTCGCGCGACGCGCGATCCTCAAACCGCGCCCACGTACAAATACGTGGAATGCTGTTTCCCCAGGATTTGGATGCAACAACTTCCGGCGTCTCGGATAGCCAAAAAGTCCCGTTCTCCAGCTCAGTCAGTCGCGATTTATCATAGAGGATCGCTGCGTGTTCACCCTGCCTTTGCCCGTCAGCCCGCCCCACACCGATCATGCCAAACTCCGGCAATGCTCTGACAACCTGCTCGAGTTGAAACGACAACGCTTCCTGCAAACAAATCACATCACCGCCGCGATTTCGCAGAATGTCCAAAACCAAATGATCGCGCTTCTCCCAACGGTTCTCACCGTCCTTGGCCGTGCCGTATCTGATATTGAACGACATCACGCTGTATGGCTTCGAACCAACCTCACGAGACATGGAAGACTCCACGAGATTGGAACGTTTCGGCTCACACCCCATAGCGACGAAAGCGATTGCACACAATGGGATAACAATCAGGCGGTCACGAGTACTCATATGATCAGCCTTTGGTCGAGTTGCCCTGTTTGTCAAAAAATCCCCGCAAACATCAGTCTGACCGTTTCAAGACGAAATTGGGGGCGGATGCGCTTTCGGCGCACGCCCCCGATTGTTCATACATCATGGTAAGTAGCGGTTACTTGCGTTTGGCCTTTTCCTTGCCCCACAACTTGGCGAGTTCCAGCAGCGTTTTCACTGCCGATTGCATCTGCTCCAGGCAAGCGAACTCAAGCTCGGAGTGGAAGTTGTGCATACCAACAGACATGTTCGGCGTAGGAAGACCCATTTCTGAAAGTCGCGAGCCATCCGTCCCTCCGCGAATCGACTGGAACTTCGGCGTCACGCCCGCCGCTTTATAAGCCTTCTCCGCTAACGCAACTGCGCGAGGCTCCTTCGAAAGATGTTCGAGCATATTGCGGTACTGCTTTTTAACCGCAACTTTGACATTCGCCTTCGGAAACTCAGTCATTAATGACTGAGCCGCAGCCTTGAGAATCTTCGCCTGTTCCTTCAAATCGGGCGTGTGAAAACTACGCAGCAAGATTTTGATCTTCACCTCGGGCACACCGCCCTCGATGATGTATGGATGCATAAACGGCTCTTTACCGCTCGTCGTCTCCGGCGCCATGATATGCCAAGGAATACGCTCGAGGAACAAGCCGGCCAATCGAATCGCGTTGACCATCTTCCCCGTCGCAAGACCCGGATGAATGTTCACACCCGTAATCGTCACAGTTGCAAGGTCTGCGGAAAACGTCTCATTCTCAAGCCCGCCCTCGTCTTCGCCGTCGAGCGTGTATGCGCAGGTCGCATTGATGTTCCTGATGTCGACCTTATCGCAACCTCGACCGACTTCCTCGTCGCATGTGAACACGA
Source organism: Phycisphaerae bacterium (assembly GCA_028282665.1). Taxonomy (GTDB): domain Bacteria; phylum Planctomycetota; class Phycisphaerae; order UBA1845; family UBA1845; genus JANQHN01. The sequence continues at coordinate 6,955 of JANQHN010000445.1, forward strand.
CGCGAATCGGGCCGTTCTTGATGTTCTTGTTCTTGATGATCTCATCCGCAGCAGTCATGATGACGGCAATGCCAGCTTTGTCATCGGCGCCGAGCAGCGTCGTGCCGTCTGACGTGATGATCGTCTTGCCCTTAAGCGCGACCAGCTCAGGATTCTCATCCGTGACGATCACCTTTTTCTTGTTGCCGGGCAGGACAATATCTTTGCCGTTGTAGTTTTTGTGAATAACCGGCTTAACGTTCTTACCCGAAGCTTCAGGCGAAGTATCCATATGCGATAGCAGTGCGACAGTCGGCGCCGTCTTGACTCGCCCGGGCACCGTGCCCATGACGATGCCCCACTTGTCGACGCTGACATTGACCAATCCGATTTCTTCCATCTCGGCAACGAGCATCTTACCGAGTTCGAGTTGCCCTTTCGAACTGGGGTAGTCTGTCGTTTCGTCGACGGCGGTGGTCTCGACCTTGACGTAGCGCAGGAACCTATCGAGTAGCTTATCCACGTTGCTTCTCCACTTGCGGCGCGTGACGCCTGAACCGGTTCGTGAATCGAGTCAGTCGGAACGTCGATTGCCAGAATCCAAAAAGGTCACTTGACGTCCGACACAAACACATGGCTAATTCAGCCAGATTTGTACGGGCAAGCCCGCTGCCTTGCAACTGCCAAGCAAAAGGAAGCGAGGTAAATCGGGCCTATTTCAATCCAAACCCAGTCAACCTGGAGAAAAACCATGGCGACAACAACCGACAACCTCAAGGAAGCGTTCGCAGGCGAAAGCCAAGCAAACCGTAAGTATTGGGCCTTTGCGAAAGCGGCGGATCGAGACGGATTGCCCAATATCGCCAAACTCTTTCGTACTACGGCAGAAGCGGAAACCATCCACGCGCAAGGCCATCTGGAAGCACTCGGCATGATCAAATCCACCGCGGAAAATCTACAAGCAGCCATCGACGGTGAAACATACGAGTACACCGAGATGTACCCACCGATGCTGGAGAAAGCCAAGGAAGACGACCACAAAGCCAAGCGCATGTTCGCGTGGGCGGTTGAAGCAGAAGAGGTCCATGCCAAGCTGTATGCGCTCGCCCTGGAAGCGGCCAAGGCAGGGAAAGATCTGGACGTCGACGAATTCTACCTCTGTCCCGTGTGTGGTCACATTGAATTCGGCAAAGCTCCCGACACCTGTCCGATCTGCAACGTAAAGGCTGAGAAGTTCGTACAGGTCGCATGAGCAGAGAAATTCACAAGCAACATCCGAGGGGGCATCGTGGACTGCATCCGCGGTTTGGAGTTTTTTTGTTGACGAAGCGAGCATCGCACCGTTACGATCCGCATTGTCGAATGAAAATTGAATACATCGCGGCTTGCAGGTATCCGCTTCGAGAGAGGTGGATCAAGAGGGAAGGTGGTGCAAATCCACCGCGGACCCGCCGCTGTAACCGGGGACGAAAACCACACAAAGACCATTCGCTGTTCGGCACAATCCGTCATGAATTTGCGGATCTGCCGATGCGGAGAAGGCGTGGCGAGTAGACTGATCCGGAAGCCAGAAGACCTGCCTGTAAGTCGAGCCTTGTAGACGTGGTGCTCACGGAGATTTTGGGCCCGCGATCCGCCTCTGCCATTCTGCGCAACGCGACATTTTATGGTTGCTGCCGTGTGAATTTTTCAGAGTTAACGATCCCGGTGCCGCATGCCTCGTGCGGCGCCGGGATTTTTTTTGTGGCATGCGACGAATTGTGGTTTCGGTTAAGACCAGCCGTCGCAAAATGGCAGGAGGTGTATCGTGATTCGGACTTTGTTCATTTTCCTGGCCGGTTGTGTACTGACTTACACATCGACGGTATCGTCGGCGCAAGCAGAACTGTACGATTTTTTTGGCACTGAGGTGGCCGTCGACGCCTGGTTCGGTGCAGGTTCCAACGAAACGATTCTCGTTATCGACTGGAATGAGACAGGTGGCCCCTACGCAAGTGAATCCCACGCATTCGGTTATCGCTGGAACGGAAATGAGTTCCTTTCGGATGCCCTAGCTGCGCTTGATACGCACGTTCCTCTGACAATCACGACTTCATCCGGCGGCGCTTTCCTCTCGGATATTATTTACGACGATCAGACCAGTGACGGCGATTACCACGACTCCACCAGTTGGTCCGGCTGGTGGTGGCTGGGCAGTTCGATCAACGGTGGGCAAACGTGGACACCAAACTCCGGCGGAATGGATACAGAACCATTGGCGCATGGAGTTATTGAAGGCATGAACATTGACTCGGGCAACTGGACATCCGATACGCTGACCATCCCCGTGCCGGAGCCCCGCTCCTTTGTGCTGGTAGGACTTGCATCAATGCTGAGCTTCTGGGCACGCCAAAGACGTACAAACCGATAGTGGAAGCGAAGGAGATAGCGGTAGCCGTTGCCGGCACCACCGCCACGACCTTGCAACGCTGCCGCTAATTCTTCCATGGCCGCTCCGGGGAGCAACTTCGCCATGTATGCTCGACACCGCCTTTTTCAACGATCGCACGTCGTGCGGCCGGCGCGTTTAGTGGGCTTTTCGCTAATTGAGCTGTTGGTGGTCATTTCCATCATCGCGTTGCTTTTGGCGATTCTAATGCCGTCATTGAAAAACGCCCGCGCGCAAGCGAAACGCATTCAGTGCCACAGCAACCTGCGCCAGATGGTCGTCGCAGCTCACGCTTATGTAAACGCCTACGAAGGCAGCTATCCGATCGGTTATTATACTAAGATCGGTCCGCCCGCTGTTTCCTATGTATGGGATTACATTACAGAGCGAGATTTTTCTCAATCTCCACCTGGCGTGGAAGTGAAACCGGGGCTATTGTGGCTAGAACAGAACGCTACCTCGGTTCATCAATGCCCTTCATTCGACGGATCACACAATTGGATTGCCGATCCGCACACCGGGTATAATTATAATATTTCCTACATCGGGCACGGTGCGATGGAGTCAGTTCCCGCGCCTGCCCGCGGCTCCCAAATCCGCAGACCCGGCGCGACGGCTTTGTTTGGCGACGGGCAATACGCCGGTGGAGCCAACAAGTTTATGCGAGCGCCGTGGGCGAATCCCGGTGACGCGTCCTACACAGGCCGATCCGCCGGTACTCAGGGATTCCGACATCTTGGCTCAACTAGCGTAGCTTTTTGCGATGGCCGAATCGAACCGCTGTCGGAGCGATTCACTCAAACCTATGAGTTCGACATCCCAAACATCGCGCCCGAAACCGGATTCCTCAGCGAAGACAACGAACTTTATGACCTTAACTAGACAGGCTATCATGGTTAACATCTTTTCTCTGAACAGTCCTTGTCGGTTACTATCCCTACTTGCGATCTTCGCTACATGCCGATTCGCCATCGCCCAGCCACTTCCCTACGAAGCCGTGGAATTCGCAGTGGAAGTGATCGAATACGAAGAAGGAGCCGGCGTTGGCGTAGATTCTATCACGCTATTGCCATTCAACGATCCACTAACCGCACTTGGTAGACCCACCGTCGATACTACGGGCGATTTATTTGCCATTCCGCTCGACGAAACGGTGCCGGTCGTACCCGTGTATGGGCCGTTTCGGTCATTCGAAATCGTAACCGTGGGACTGGGTGGTAGACTGATTCTGCGGTTCGACAGGCCGGTGTGGAACCATCCGCGTAATCCCTACGGTGTCGATCTCATTGTATTCGGCAATGCAACCGCCACGATAAACGGGCAATCTTCTTGGTTCAACGGCGATCCCGCCAATACGATCATTCAAAGCCAGACGCATTTCAGTGAACCTGGCGAGATCTCCGTAAGCCAGGACGGCATCACTTGGCACATTTTCAACGACGATGTTGGACCGCACGCCATCCCCGGCGGGGAATACGAAGGAACGGACGGACCTTTCGCTGACGTTTTCGCGCCGACGCTGGGCAGAGTTTACGATCCGACCAACCCCGATCCCTCCGTAGGGGATTGGAACCTGTGGTGGAGCCACGAAACGAATCCCACTAAACCGCTCGACCCTCGCATGCGTTGGAGCGAGTTTCATGGGCTCACGATCGCACAAGTCGCAGAAATGTACGAAGATTCAGCGGGTGGAATCGGACTTGATCTAGCCTGGCTCGAACAGGACGAGCTTGATTGGATTCAGTACATTCGAGTGAAAGGCGTCGCGCCTGGTGCCACACCGGATGTAGATGCAGTTGCAGACGTATTCCCCCACCTGGGGGACGCCGACGTGGACGGCGATGTTGACCTGTACGATTTTGCCCGATTCCAAGCTTGTTTCACCGGTCCCGATGAGACGCGAGCACTGCGGATTTGTTATTTCGCCGACTTTGACAGCAACATCCGCGCCGGTGAACAGGATGTGGACCTGGACGACTTCAGTTCCTTTTGGTCGTACATGACCGGCCCGGTGGAATAGGCTGGCAATCTTCGGCGCGGGGTTGCGCTTACTTTGAAAATTAAACTGCGAAAACGACTGTCGCTGGAATCAATGGCACGAACCTCCGTCAGCGGATAGAGTCCCAACTGTACAATCGAACGAATCTATTTCACGCAGGAGTATGAATGATCAGCGCAACCGCAACCAAATCCGAAGCAATTCTTGCAATCGTAGATCGCCTTTCACACAAGCTCGCGCGCATCAAATTTGAGCCGCCCGTTGACATCGTCTACAATCCACTTCAATACGCTCGCGCTCCTTACGCCGAATACCTTGAAAAGTTCGCAAACGGCAACAAAGAGGCCGTGTTACTCGGCATGAATCCCGGCCCTTGGGGCATGGTACAAAACGGCATTCCGTTCGGCGAGGTAAAGCTCGCCAAAGAATGGCTGGGTCTTAGCGCCCCCATCCGCAAACCGAAACTCGAACACCCGAAACGCCCGGTACTA
>JANQHN010000446.1 GCA_028282665.1 Phycisphaerae bacterium
CCCGGCTAGAGCTTGCTCTAGCCGGGTGAAGCGTCCGACACCGTGTACTGCCGGAAAGTCGACATTCAGTGCTACGTTTGGATTGAAACTGCTATAGTAGGCTTCGTATTAAGCCACCCACCACTCTCGAAAGCCGGCTATTGGCCCCATAGATTCAGTGCAAACGCAGTGTTTAAGACTGGGATGATTGACGACCTGTTCTATGGCGTGCCCGGATTACGCTGACGTACTATGTCCACATACGCATCTGGAATGAGGTCGGTTTCGTGAATAGATAGCGCTTTTATTAGTCGGTTTGCTTCTGCCTCGCCGAACTTGTGCGTATCTCTTTCGCCAAGGACGACTTCCAACTCGATGAATTTTCCGAGCGATTCGACCTCGTCGAAGTGGACACGGGTTTGACCGACCATGACGAGAGTGCGGCGTTTGCGGATTACGCCTACTTCACCGTATGCGGTAGCAAGAATGTGGCGTATGCCTTGTGGGTCGGTGACGGGCAGAAGTGCATAATCGGAAGTTTTTGGGCCGGATCGGTTCGGGCGGTGGTAATGAATAAGTTCCGCGTGGTCGCCCTCGATGATTCTCAGTTTGAGTCGACCATTATTACAGGCAAAAAAGATATCTTCCTGGATCAGAAGGGATTCACTGTCGCCAATCGCGCGAGCGGTGGCGAGCTGGTGGTCCCAGTCGGTTGCGTGTGCTTTGATTTCAATGTTTTGAGGCATGTTCGCATTGTCGATTGTTGATCGGTGATTGTCGAATTTTCGCAAGAGTCGAAATGAGCACTATGCTGTCGTGGCGAGAGCAGGTCGTGGTGGATAAGCGTCTGAGAAATTTTCTCTGCCTCGACACGACGATCTGCAAAGCTTGGGTGACATTTGTCGTAGCACAGCGCCACACCGGAGCAATGCGGTTGAGGTTTAATGCACAATCACCTGTCGCCTCGCGCCGTGTCGTTCAGTCCGTGACCGGGTTTGTTTTCGTACAAGAGCCAATACGCGATCGGGATCACGAATAGTGTAAAGATCGTCGACGCGAACAGGCCGAAAATAAGCGCCCATGCGAGCCCCGAAAAGATCGGGTCGATTGCGATGGGGGCAGCTGAAAGCATGGCGGTGGCGGTCGTGAGCAGGATCGGACGAAGTCGCACCACGCGGCTTTCCATGATGGCGTCAAAAAGTGACCGACCACGCCGCAATGACAGATGAATGAAGTCAACTAAAATGATCGAGTCGCGCGTGACGATGCCAGATAGCGCGATCATGCCGATCATGCCCGTGGCCGTGAAAAACACCGGGTTCGAAAAACCATTGATCGACTCGCCTGTCAGTACGTTCAAGAGCCAAAAACCCGGCATAATGCCAAGCCCTGTCAAAGGAATTGCGAGCATGACCACGATCGGAATGATGAACGAGCCCGTTTGTGCGACGAGCAAAATATAAATGCCCACCATTGCAGCTGCGAATGCCAGTCCCAGATCGCGAAAAACATCAAGCGTGATTTTCCATTCCCCCTCGCCCGCAAAATCTACCGTGAAGCGATCATCCAGTGACCAGGGAACGCGGCTGCCGTTGCTTAGAAACGTGCGGCCTTCAACAGGAATCGGTTTATTCGCGGAGACGAAACCGGCGGTGGTCATGAAGGCGGCATGCTCCTGCACCGAATCCGGTTCATGGAGAGCGAAATCCGCCTGGATGTCGACGACGGCGTTGGCGGGAGCGCGACCCGCAGTTTCACCGTAGACGTATACCACACGTTTCATGTTCTTATGGTAGATCGTCTTGCTGACCTGTTTTTCACGCCATTCGCCCAGTTCCACGATGGGCACGAGGTTGCCCGGTTGCCCTTTGACATACAGGTTGGAAAGGTCACGCGCGGATGAACGCTTCGCTTCGGGCAATTGAAGTTCGATGTGCAGTGGGTCGCGTTCGCGCGGCATTCGCATCGTACCTGCCGATTCGCCCCCGAGAGCAAGGCTGATCGTTTGCGCGATGTCACTGACTGATATGCCGTTAAGTGCCGCCTTTTCCTGGTCTACAACAAAGACGAGCTTCGTTTGATTCGCTTCAACACCGTCGTCCACTTCGACCACACCCGGTTCCACTTTCATTCGTTCGCGCACTACGGCGGCCGCTTCGATTATATCCTCATAAGCATGGCTGGGCTCGCCGTATACCTCCGCCACAAGCGACGCGAGTACCGGCGGGCCGGGCGGTGTTTCCACGAGTTCAAACGTTGCACCGTGACGTTTTGCAATCGCGGCGATGTCGTTGCGCATGCGCAGGGCGAGCCCGTGGCTTTGCTTTTTACGCGATTTTTTTCCGACCAGGTTGATACGGATATCCGCGAGGTGATCGCCTTGCCGCAGGTAGTAATGCCGCACCATACCGTTGAAGTCCATCGGCGAAGCGAGACCTACGTGCGAAGTGTAATCCGTCACCTCCGGGATAGAGGCCAAGTAGGCTTCGTACTCGCGAACGAGGGCGTCGGTGCGTTCGAGGGTAGTGCCTTCCGGCATGTCCAAGACGAGCAGTAGCTCGTTCTTGTTGTCGAAAGGCAGCATTTTGAGCGGTACCGCTCGTACAGCCGCCAGCGCCATGGCGCCCAGCGTCAACAGGCACATTGCACCCAGGAACACGTAGGCCTTGACACGCGAGTGCATCAGCGGAGCCATTAGCGGATAGAAAAATTTGTACAGGGGGGACTGCTTGATTTCCTCGGGATCGAGGTCTTCGTCGTCGACCGGCAACTCGCCTGCGCGGACGCCGCCGTACTTGCGCTTGAGCACGTGATAGGAAATCCACGGCGTGATGGTGAACGCGACGACCATCGACATGAGCATCGCGACAGGCACATTGAGCGCCATAGGTCTCATATAAGGCCCCATCATGCCCGTAATGAAAAACATAGGTAAAAATGAAACGATTACTGCCAGTGTTGCGGTAATCAATGGCGGGCGTATCTCCCGGACGGCCTCCAGCACGATTGGTCTGCTCGCACGACCGCGCAGTTTGAAGTGACGTGCGATGTTCTCAACGTCTACGATCGGATCGTCAACCAACAAGCCTAACGAGAGAATCAACGCGAAGAGCGTTACGCGGTTAATCGTATAGCCGGCAAGTAGGTTAACCGTCAGCGTAAGACCGAACACGACAGGGACCGCCGTTGCGACAATCAGCGATTCTCGCCAGCCCAATCCGAACGTCAGCAGGGCGATGACGATGACGATTGCCACACCAAGAGCCTCGACCAACTCGTTGACTTTATGGTCGGCGGTCAGCCCGGCGTTGCGCGTGATGATCAGATTCATGTCGTCAGGCACGACGTCGCGTTTTAATTCGCGGGCATATTCGATAACTTTTTCGGCGACGGAAACCGCGTTCGTGCCACGTTTCTTGGCGATAGCGATCGTAACCGCCGGCGTTGACGCCAGTCTGTCGTGTTTCGTGCCGGACGTTGCGTGTGATCCCAGCACTGTACCGGGGGAATGCGATTCGGACTCCCAGCCTCTTGCCGGTCCCCAGCCGTGGCGTACATAACTGCTCACCTCGCTCGGGCCGTCGATGACCCGAGCGACGTCTTTCAGGAACACCGGTTGATCGTTAAACACGCCGATGACCAGGTCATCCAGTCTCCGGATCGAATCGAACGCTTCTCCAACTTCGACGCGAAATACCTCGTCTTCACGATTCAATCCACCCACCGCTTGCGTCACGTTGGATGCTTCGATTGCCTGCCTGACTTCAATCGGTGAGGTGTTGTAGGCAACCAGCGCTTCCGCGTCCAGGTAGACGTGTATGACGCGCGATTCACCGCCTACGACGTAAGCACGCGACAAATTTTCTACGGTGGACAGGCGACGAACGAGTTCTTCCCCCGTACGTCGTAGCGAATACGAGTCCGCCGTTTCACTGGTCAGCGTTAATGTGACGACAGGAACGTCATCGATTTCGATAGGTTTGATGACCCAGGATGTGACGCCGGGTGGTACGATATCGACGTTCTCGTCGATGCGTTTGTAAAGCTTGACTAAGCTTCGCTCGCGATCTTCACCGACGTAAAACCGTGCGGTGATCATTGCGTAATCGTCTTGCGACATGGAGTAGACATACTCCACGCCGTCAATTTCGTAGAGGAGTTTTTCTAGCGGTGTAGCGACAAGTTGCTCGACCTCGAACGCAGAATGCCCGGGGAATCGGACGTGTATATCCGCCATTGGCACGATGATCTGCGGATCTTCTTCTCGCGGTGTAACAAACAGAGCGGTCAGGCCTACTGCTGCGGAGAGCAGCACGAGAATCAGTGAAAGGTTTGAATAGAGGAAACTGCGTACGATCGAATCGACGAAGCCATCCTTCTTTTCAGCGAGTTTGGGCGTATCTTCCATGATAACTTAGTCTCCCTCGCTGTTCATATTGTCTTTTACGACTTCAAAGGCGTTAAGGGCAATCCATTCACCCGCTTTGAGTCCCGCAAGTACTTCGATTAAGTCGCCATAACGCTTGCCTAAACGAATCGCGCGGCGATACAAACGTTCGTCACTTTCGCTCTTTACGGCCACATACACGACGTCGAGTTGTCCGACTCGCTGAATAGCCGATTCCGGGATAACGAGAACCTCAATCTTACCGATCGGCACCAGCAGCCGCCCGAACATTCCGGAGTAGATGCCCGGCGGACACGGACCGGTGACCTTGACCGTAAACGACCGACTGGTCACGTCTGCCTGTGGAACGATTTCGCTTACCGTACCGACGCATCGTTTGTCCAGTGACTCGATTTCAACACCTAGTTGTTGCCCGACGTCTAGCTTGGTTGCGAGCGATTCACGCACGTTGGCGACAAGTTGCATGCGTTTTGGGTCATAAAGTGTAACCAGGACTTGGCTCGGCGTGACCGTGTCACCTTCCTCCACTTTTTTGTCCACCACCACCCCGTCAATGGGCGAATAGAGAGTCGCGTAGGAGAGGATGGTTCGGGCTTCATTTTGTTGCTGCAATGCCTGTTCGTGCCTTGCTTTAGCGGATTTCAATGCACTGTTGACCCGTGCAATTTCAATGTCTGTTGTGGCTTGCTTTTCTATGAGTCCTTGCACACGGTTGTACTCGATTTGCGCCTGGTCGAGATTTGCCTTGGCGTTGTTGACTGCGGCGGAGGTTTGTTCAAGGCGCGCTTGGAGATCCGCATCATCGAGTCGAACGAGCACATCACCGCGCTGTACCCGTTGGCCGGCGATGACGTTGACTTCGATGACTTTAGCGAGAAGTTTTGAAGCGATTGCAGCTTCGTGGACAGCACGTATACTGCCCGCCGCCTGTTCGACATCGGGAACTGTGATCGTGACCACCTCGTGCAGCGCAATGCCATCCGGCAGCCGGCCAGGCGGACTTGGCGTGGGTGTTTCGCTGATCTTGGTATTGAACGTACCCATCAACGCCATCATCAAAATGATTACAACAGCTAGAAAGCCGACGGCAGTGATTGCGGTTTTGGTCATGGATCCCGTGCCTTTGACGGAGTTTTCGATTGCGTTCATCTCGGTTCACCTGGTGTGGGGCTTTGATTCGAAGCGGGAGCGATTGCATACGTATGGCGTTGCGTACTTCTTCTCACGTTTCGGTTTGATTTCCGAATGGCGGCTCCGTGAAATAGTCCACTCGTGTCAGCATGGGCCTGTGCATGAATGGTAACACAGTGTATCGAGGATGACCGGCAGCGAGTAGTGACGTTACGAATAAAACACCCGCCGGTAGGGTTTAGGGCGAAACCCGAACAAAATCCGATCGGCTTGATCTTTCGTCGTTCGAAGTTCGCAAAACTCAAATCCTGGTGGGCGTTGTTGGAATCTGTTTCGGCGCTAGAATGAGTAGGAACAAGAGCTCAGGTCCGCTTAGTCACGAAAGCGTGTAGGCGTAGCCCATGCCGACCCACAAGCGCATCAATCCATCGAAACCATCTTCACTGACAAGGCTGTTGTATCTACCAGTTTATGCAGGACCGGTGGTGGCAGCAGCCGCGTACATCTTGTTGCGGTACATCCGGCCTATCTACAGTCAGGCGGCTGATTTGGGCGTCGACCTCGACCAGGCTCAACAAGCGGGTGCCCATTTGGCTACACAGGTAGCGCTGGTCATCGTGTCTATTTGGCTGTGCTGTATCATCGCGATTTTTTTCGTCCATTTGAAAAGACGCAGCATCCGGCGTGCGGAACTCGATGCCTCGTTGGCAGGATCCGGCGATGGAGCGGGCGTCGCCGACCGTAAAGGATGGGCAGATCGCACTACTTCGGATTCAGCGGCTTTGAGTGGTGTGGTATCGCTTTCGGAGTTATCAGAGACGGTCAGGCTTTGCCCGAAATGCCATTCGCAGATGCGGTTTGCCTCTGATCCGGATGACGTCAGCGAGGAGCGTGGATTTTGGCGTTGTTCGCGTTATCCCCGTTGTGAAGGGGCAGTAAGACCTCGCGTCAATCCACAGGACTAAGGGCGAGGGGATGCGTGTACTCTTGCTGCAAAATGGCATTCATGGGAAGATCGGTGTTCGCAACGTGGGGGGGGGGAATCCTGCGGGTCAGAAAAATCGTGCTGCGAGACGCGGATGGCCAGCGTTACCTACGAGAATATTAGCAAGATATTCAAGACGAAGCAGGGCGTTGCTCGCGCGGTTGTGGATTTCAACCTGGATATCGCGGATCGGGAGTTCGTTGTCCTGGTTGGACCCTCCGGCTGTGGGAAAACGACCACGCTACGTCTGCTTGCAGGGCTTGAGGAGCCGACTGAGGGTACGGTCAGGATCGGTTCACGTGTGGTCAACAACGTTCAGCCCAAAGATCGCGATATCGCAATGGTCTTTCAAAACTACGCATTGTATCCGCACATGAACGTATACAACAACATGGCGTTTGGCCTGAAAATGCGGAAAATGCCACGTCGGGAAGTCCGTACGAAGGTCGAGGAGACCGCCGGAATGCTGGGCATCGGACATCTATTGGGTCGCAAACCTAAGGCGCTTTCAGGCGGTGAGCGACAGCGTGTCGCTTTGGGACGGGCGATCGTGCGTAGACCTCAAGTATTCCTTTTTGATGAACCCCTGTCCAACTTGGACGCCAAGCTACGCACCCGCATGCGCACGGAAATCAAGATCCTCCAGCGAAAACTTGCCACAACTAGCGTTTACGTAACGCATGACCAGGAAGAGGCGATGACGCTGGGCAGTCGGTTGGTCATCATGAAGAACGGCGTAATGCAACAAGTCGGCACGCCCATCGGCGTCTATCGCCAGCCGGCGAACCGGTTCGTCGCGGGTTTTTTCGGCTCGCCGCCAATGAACTTCCTTGAAGGACAACTCGAATCCCAAGATGGTGAGCTGTATTGCGTGATGCCTGGTTCGCGATTGGCAATTCCCAAGTCCAAAGTGGGATCGCTTAAGTCACTTACGGGGCGGGAAGTGGTCATTGGGGTGCGAGCTGAACACCTCAGCATTGATACGCTGGACACCGAATCCGATGGGGATACCTCCTCGATGGACATGACCGTTCAGACCGTTGAGCCGCTGGGTGACCGGCAATACATCCACATGCGTACCCGGAGCGAGGACGAGATTGTCGCTTGCGCTGGTCCGTTCGTGGAAGCGAAAAGCGGGCAAAAGGTGCGCGTTGCGTTCGATTCATTCGGTCTGCATGTCTTCGAGCCGGGCGAATTGGGTTCGTGCGTCGCATGAACGCGCTCCCTTCGAACATCGCCTCGCCACCCTCCCGGGATCAAACCACCTTGGTCGGCGTGATCTACGGAGTGGCTGCGTATTCGTGGTGGGGGCTTTGTCCAATCTACTTTAAAGCGATTAAAATCGTGCCTCCGCTCCAGGTTTTGGCACATCGTGTGGTTTGGTCGGCGATTTTGTTGACGCTGTTGGTCATTTTTCGAAGGCGCCTTAAAGCGGGGATTGCGGCACTATTTCAGGGACAAACCGCAAGAATTCTCCTGCTCACCTCAATGCTGATTTCAATCAATTGGCTGGTGTTCATCTGGTGTGTCGGAAACGGCAGGCTTGGTCAGGCGAGCCTGGGGTATTTCATCAATCCGCTTGTGAGTATTTTGCTGGGGATGATTTTTCTGGGGGAGCGATTGCGCTTACTCCAATGGGTAAGTGTGGGGCTTGCGGCGGGTGGAGTGACGTATCTAACGTTGGCCGGTGGAGAGTTCCCTGTTTACGGATTGATTCTAGCGTTTTCGTTCGGGTTCTATGGCCTGCTGCGCAAAATCGTTCGCATCGACGCCCTCACAGGTTTGACCGTGGAGACGGTCATCCTCATGCCCATTGCGCTGGTTTATCTGATTGCGGTGTCGGCGAGCGGGACGGGTGCGTTGGGGCAGCATGGTGTGAGCATGGATGTGCTGCTCCTTTCGGCCGGCGTCATTACGGCGACGCCGCTACTTTGGTTCGCCAACGGAGCCCGGCGACTCCGCCTTGCCACGATGGGCTTCTTGCAATACATCGCCCCCATAGGCCAGGCGATTCTCGCATTCGCGTTTTACGGTGAGGAGTTCACCATCGAACACGCCATCACCTTCACCACTATCTGGATTGCATTGATTATCTACTCGACCGATTCGGCACGGGCGATATACCGCACAAAGAAAGCGAACCTTGGTGGACCTGTTTGCCACCAAAGCTCGCTTCAGGAGTAGTTTATTTTCGTTGCTGCGTGCGGTCGAGTCACCTGGAGCAAGCTCTAGTCAGGTGTAGCGTCCAGTATCGTGCTTTGTACTATCGGAAAGTCGACATTGAACGCTACGTTTCGATTGAAACTGCTATCGCTTGTGCCTCGGTTCACAATCTTACGGCTTTCAACAGGTAGCCCGTATCCTCTAATCGACTTCTACGATCGAGTTCAGTTCGCCGAACTCGTTCGTCTCGGCCTCGGGGTTGTTGGCGTCATGCGACCATCGGCCGTCGATCACCAAACGATAGCGGTATCGACCCGCCGGCAGTCGAAGCCGCGTCTCAAAATCACCGTTTGATAACTTCCGCATCGGCGTGGTATGTGGCATCCAGTCGTTGAAATCACCCGCGAGTTGCACTTCGTTGGCGTCGCTTACGTTGGTCGCGAAAATCACGACCTCGCCTTCCTGCCGGGCACCGTAGATGCGTTCGATTTTCTCGCTGATCTCTTGGTGCGAGGCGACTTGTCCTGTTTTGGCGGTCAGTGCTTCTGGCACGGACTGAGAGACCTGTTTCGCAGGCGACGCGTTCGTCGCGGCGACTGCCTGCTCGGGCAATTCCGCAGCCGCGTACTTCTTGTCGTTGTTCTGCTGATTTCCGACAAGCGTCGTTGTCGTTGCTAACAGTCGTTCCGCATCGGCTGTCAGTTTCTCGACGTGTCTCATCAGATCAATGTTGTCCACCGTGGATTTGCCGTTTCGCAGTACTTCTCGCGCCAAGCTTTCGAAATCCTGGGCACCACTGCTGTTGGGTGCAAATTCCGTGATCGGTTGACCGAAGCTTGCGCCTTCTTTCAATTTCGTGTTGAAATTGATGGTCGTGGTGAAGATGCATTCTTTGTAGCGCTTGCGAAGTTCCGCGAGGATTTCTCGAGCGAGTTTAGTGCGGACGTCATACTGATTGGGCAGTACGCGAACGCGGGGCATCTTGCCATTGCCTTCACACACCGCCTGAATACTGGTCATCTGGCGTGTCAGGCCGTGTAGCGAGAAGTAGCCCGTATCCACCGGTATGAGCACTTCATCCGCAGCTTTCAGACCGTTCTTCATCAATGCGCCCAGATGCGGCGGACAGTCGATTACGCAGTATTCATACTGATCTGCGTGCGCGTCCAACAGATCGGCGAGCAGCGTGTCCGCACCATCGTTTTGCGCGACGCGAGGCTCGAGCGTCGACAAGTTCGCCCGCGCCGGTGCGAGATTGAGGTTCGGCGTAATCTGCCAGACGATGCGTGATAATTCGATCGGCTCACCCTCAAGACGGCTCATTAGGCAATCCAGGATGGACAGGTCGATCTGTTCCTCCGGTACGGCAAGCCCCAATGCGCAATGTCCTTGCGGATCGAGGTCGATGAGCAAAACCTGCCTGCCCTCCCGGGCAAGCGAAGCGGCCAGGTTGATGGCAACAGTTGTCTTGCCGCACCCACCTTTTTGATTGGCAATCGTGATCTTATGCACGTAAAGGCCCTCACATACATCATGAGGGAGGCGAGTGATATTCAGCCGCATCGACAGGCCGCCTCCTGCTGCCTAATCGCGCGGTCTAGAGCAACTTCAGGGCGCCTGATGCGTCTTGCAGAACTATTTCGAAAAACCGTGCACAGCGGCGCATCTCGACACCAAGCTGGACTGCATCCCAGCTACGAAAAGGGAACCATATTGAGGGTTCTACCCTAATCCTGTTCCTTCGCGCAATCCCCAGCGCAGCTAAGAAGGGTAGATGGTTCCTAGGTCCGGATATCGGCCGGTTAACTTCCGAATCTTGAATAGTTTATGGGACATCTCCCTGCTTTCTCTGTGCTGTCAATGCCGTTCCCATTTTACGGCGGAAAACTCACAGGCTCGGGAGTGGATTTGGTAGTACAGAGAGGAGGCTTGCAAGTCGATGCAAAGGCGAGAAAACGTCTGTTGTTTCGGACCCGAGCAGGGCTGTGAATTGTGCAATGAGTTCCTGTGGCGGCTCCCAAACGGAGATACCAAGTGTCCACGCGAGTACTGTCCACAGCTTTGATGATCCTGCCGGTTTGGTTGTTTGTTTCATTCGGAGGGTGTGGTCTGGGGTATATTGAAATTGCACCTGAACCTTCCCTTTTGAAGTTCCGCATCGAGAATGGAGCAACCAGTACGGCAGAGGTGACCATCAACGTTGCGTTATCGCAGGCCGAGGAGACTCAAGGTGATGGAGCCTCCTCGCAGATTACCGAGTCGGATAACTCAACCACCGTACGAGTGAACAGCGGCCGATTTACGGGCGGGAGTCTTGCGTGTGGCGACACGGTTACTGTGAGCGCGGCCGTCGGTGATCCCGCGACAACAGTGCTCTTTTCGGGCGATGGCACGGGCACGCCGGGATTTGACGAGGGCAGCGTCGGTTTGACAGGTGAACGATTTTTGATCGCACCGAGCGATTATGCTTGTGGCGATACGATCATCATTCGTATCGAGAGAATCGACAGTGGGCAACTCGACGTGATATCTGCCGGCGAAGATTTACCCGATCCAATCACACCAGACGACGGGCAGGATGGTGAAAATCCTAACGATACTCCCCAGGATGCGCAGACAGTTACCCTCCGACTCGAAAATGCGACGGCAACCGACGCGGACATATCCATTAGTTCCCGTCAGGTCGTAGCCACGACCGGCGAGGACGGTGAGGACTCCGCAGATGAGGAAGTCGTAACCAGCGTGCGTACGCCGGCTGGGCAGTTTACGACTGGCCAAGTCGAGTGTGGCGATACCTTGGTGGTTCGAGCAGCCATGAATGATACGGACACTTCCACAGTGATGTTTACGGGGAATGGTACAGGCACCGCCGGGTTTGATGGTGCGAGCATTGGTTTTGAAGGTGAACGGCTGCTTCTTTTTGATGATCACTATGAGTGCGGCGAGACAATTGTTGTTCGCATCGAAGATGACGGCAGTGGTATTGGGCAAAGCGCAAGCCGCAATCCGCTCGGTTCGGTGGCGGTATTCGAATCGGGGGTTGAAGTACCCGATCCGGACCTGCCGATTCCCGACGATGGAGACGGGAGCGATGGTGGCAGTGATGAGCCCGCGGAAGAGAACGAGCCCATTGCCATTGAAGTAATCAACCAGACCGAGAGTACTGTACAGATCAACGTGGCGATCGGTAACGGCAATTTGGCGAGCAGCGGCGGGACGGACATTAGCGGCGAATTTGATGTGCGTGTACCCACTGGACGAACATCGGTCGGCACGACAAGCTGCGCGCAGGAATTCATGATTGCCGCAGCCCACCTGGAGTCGATTTCAAGTTCGGTGGACGAGAGCAGCGGAGGAGGTTCGATATTCGACGGTGGGGCGGCCGTGACGTTTCACGGTGTGGTGTTATTCGGTGACGGCACGGGCACGGACGGATTCGACGGCAATTCGATCCCTGTGACGAGAGGTCGATTGTTGCAGTTAGATGAGCACTTTTCTTGCGGCGATACGATAACTATTACTATCGCCGCAACCAACAACCAAATTCAGATTGGCGAGGATGGTCAGCCCGAGTTGGATGATTTCGGCAATCCGGTTATCCAATACAACGTGGGTGAAGGAACAATCGCCGTAACCACACCTTGATCGGATGAAGTTAGGTAAGCCGACCAATGAGTTAACAAAACGCAGGAGGGACGTTAACGCGAAGGGGCGGAGAGGATGGAGGCACCTGTGCCCACACTCGCGATGGGAACGTCACGCGAGCGTGGGCATTTTTATGTGCGACCCCACATTGTTTAAAGTGACGTTGCGAATTGACTTCAGGGTTGAGAGGCGTATTTCGAATCAGGCAATAAACCACCAATTCGGCGCAGACACAAAATGGCGGCCTGATGGTAGTGCTGTATGCACGCTGCTTTCCTGCTGCTTTTCTAAATATCACGCACGCATTCAATGAAGTCGAACTTTGATCACTCCCACGCGATGCACACGGATTACTTTTTCATGCTGCTATGGCGGCGAAAAGCAATTTTTAGGGCTTTGTTATTTGCGGTGTTATCCAGACGCAAGTCTGGATCTTTGCCTGGTAATGAGCTTTTAAGCTAGCTCGGTGCCAAAAAACCACAAGGCTCGACGCACTGCGAAAGCACGCCGAGCCTTTGAGGCTGTTTGGCTATGGGCGATTAAGGCCGCCCTTGCTGATCAATTCTCCTAATCGGAGAAGTTGTTGACGTCGTCGTTCGTCCCCCACTCGCCGTCACGCCCCGTGCTCATCAGCAGGAAGCTATCCTTGCGAACCGGCAGGATGCGAGTTCGATCTTTGTGATCTTCGTCGTAGGTCGAATCAAAGACCTTCTTGTTCGTGATGTAGTTCATGAAGGTGTCGGGGTACTGGGCGATCTGTTCAACCAAGCTAACGTGATTGATGCTTTGGAGATCCGGGCCAAAATGCTGGATCGGGTGCGGATTTATCGGATCACCGTTGAACGCATGCCCGGAGTAAACGCATGAACCGCCATCGACCCCCAAACACTTGCCGGTAAACAAGGCGTTATCCTCGAAGCAGTAAACGCCGGTCCAAGGAGAAATATCCTGATCTCCGCCAGGACCAGAGCCGTCCATGTAAATGGCGGGGTAGGCAAGCGCTTTTTTGCCTGCCGCAGCGTTTGCCGCGTAATAAAGGATTGGGTAGCCGAATGGGTCGACGATGACCGGCATGCTCATCGCGTGTTGGTAGCCTGTACCCGTATCGTTCGTGCCTGGCAATTCTTCAGTCTTTACGATATCGATGCCCTGCGGGTCTATGTAAAGATCCTGGCGAGGAAGAGGCTCGTTGTTGTACGCATCGACCTTATACCACTTTGGGTAATTAGTGTCCGGATCGCTCAGGAGATCCTTGGGGACGTCGCGTTTAGAAATATAGCCGTTGAAATCCAATCCCATTAGATAGAATGGAAGCCAGTGGGCGCCAAAAATACGCTCTTCGCCAGATACATCGGGCGACCATTTGTCTTCCACGGCAGCCGAAGGCGGATACCCGTTGGTTTCGCGGAAGTCGCGTTCGTTGTTGCCCCGGAACATTTCGAGTCCGTCGCTGATGGCCTTTTGAATCGCCCGGGTCTTCACGTTCTTCGCCTGATTCCTCGCGCTTTGAAGTGCAGGCATGAGGATACCGATCAAGAGGGCGATGATTGCGATTACCGTCAGGAGTTCCACGAGAGTAAAGCCGTGCTTGGTGCGTGTACTGTGTGCCTTGCTTGTGCGTTTCATCATTTGATCACCTGTATGCACTGAGTGAAATCGTGAGCGGCGAGAAATTCCATACGCCGCAGTCCATCGTTCGGCTACCACTTACCCCACTATATCTTCCTCTCGAAAGCGGAGAGAAGCAAGCAGTGTTACCGAATCGAACGGAATTGCCCGACTCGGCACCGAACTACCTTTCCTGGTGGGTAGGCTGGGAGAGATTCTAGCAGGTGTCACTTTACAAGCGTTGGCCAAGTGGGCGTGGTCATTGGCTCGGCGAGTGATTTGTGCCCCACATCCTCACAGTCAACCCGACACGTCAGTCGTCTTCGCGAACTCGCGCGACTTTCACTGGGAGACGTCGTGTTTCCTGGTGTAGCGGCGAGTAAGCGAATTCCAAAACCCCAGCCTGGCTCCGCGCCACACTTTTGGGCGCGGGGCAAAGCCGGGAATCGTTCACGTTTGCTTACGGACAGCCCGGGCTTTCGGAAACATAGCTATAGTTGCTACGTACCGTGCCGGCGAAATTACTTACCTCGCAGGCATAATACGCGAACCCGGTCTGATCAACGATTTCGAGTGTGAAGGTCGGGTCGACCTCGCCTTCAATTGGATGGATACCGCGGTACCACTGGTACTGTAACGGATCAGAACCTGTTGCCTCGCACGTCAACACAACCGTATCGCCTATGCAAGCAGATGTATTTTGCGGGTGAGTCGTGATGATCGGCGGCTCACCTGTGTACAGGGTCTGGAAGACCGAGTAGTCCCAGGCGTCTACCATGAGGTTTTCGTCGAAGTCGAAGCGGGCAATGCACTCATCCGTACTCGATTGATCCGGACCGTCCATGCACGTGTAAAAGGCGGTGAAGTCAACTTCGTCCACATCGCCGTCGCGGTCAAAGTCGCCGTTGGGTCCGGACGGCATGAAAGGCCAAAACATGCGACCGGAGTTGTAAATCGCTGCAGGGCCTGAAGAGTTGTTCGTATGGAACCATGCGAGAACTTTGATGTCGTCCTGCGCATTCATATCGATCGAGTCAAACGTGAAATTGGCAGTCAGCGACTGACATGTGCCCGGTTGAAGCGTCACGATCTGCATGGGTGCGGCACGGCGGAAGCAATTGCGATAATGCGGGTCATGAGATGGGTAGTGGTCCAAAACCGTCGCTACGTGAAACCGTCCCGTGACGGGGCTGCCACCCGGTTCCTGACAAAGATCCACCTGTACTTCGTACGTATTCCCCGAGACAGCTTCGCCATAGAGTTCGAGGTAAGTGCCGGTGGAGACGTTCATACGCTGGTTATAGTAGGCGTTTTGGCAATTGTAGGCGGACTGGGGACTGCCAGCGCCAACGCAGGAATTGGCACCGTCAATCCACACGGTTGGATAACTGTAGGAGCCATAATAGCTTTGACGGGAATTGCCCCACGCCGTTGCGTAGGAGTCGGCAGCATGAATCTTTAGAACTGTAAACGTGTCGGGGTGATCGGTCATCATCATGTCCAGGCCGTGCGAAGCGTTAGGGCAGAAACTGCACCATGTGGCGGTGATCTGCTCCGCAAGGACGAGCCGATCCGCACCCATGGCGGGCACGGTGGCGCCTGCGAGCAACAGCACGGCCATTATACACGTACAAGAGTTTTTCATGGCTTTGGTTCTTCCTCGAGTTATTGCTTTCATCTGGCGGCTCCGAATGAAAAGCTGAGGTAAAGATGAAGAATCAGTTCAGGCGTCCGTCCCTGCACACCTGAAACGCGGTAAGGCATACTTCAGCCCTAATGGACTATCGTTATCGAAATGGGCTATCGAAGTCAAGGAATAAGTTATCGAACCCACCCGATAACGGCGAAAATACTACAAACCACGGAGCAAAAAAGGAAAAGGTCTGGTAAGCTGAGCTGGACGTTTTTGAGGTTATTTGAGGCTGTTTTGGTGCGAAATGCCGAAACCGGGCGCTTATAGCCATTTCAATCAAGGTGTAACTTACCCAAGTGTGTATTTTGCAGTGCAAAACGTTATACCCGACTAGAACTAATTTGCGTCGATTTTCTGATGAGGGAAAACTGCGTTGTTGTTAACTCGCGCCGTTCATCCAACGCGAAGCTGGATAGACTTTGTCCGGAATGCGTTGTTCGGGCTGTCGATAATGGCGTGCGGTGCCTTGGCCATCGTGGCTCAGTCGCTTTTGCTGCGTGAAACCTTAGTGCTGATGGCTGGCAGCGAGTTGGTCTGGGGCTTTGTCCTCGCGGGCTGGTTATCGGGTGTCGCGTTAGGAGGATTTGCTGGAGCGCGGTTGGGGCGATTTCCTCGCTATAACAAGGTTATGTTTTTGGCCAGTATTGCCCTGCTGGGGATAACCTTGGTTGTTGACATTTACGCGATGCGCGGAGCGACCGAGTGGTTTGAACTTGCTTTGGGCGAGATGATGTCCTTTCGTCAAATTTTTCTTAGTTGCTTTGTCTTTTCCACTCCGGTTGGTTTCTTCGTGGGATTGTCTTTTCCGATTGCCTGTATACAACGGGCCAATTGTCGCGGCTTAACGTTGGTCAACGACGAAGCTGATGACAATCGCCATCTTCCCTCAATCAATCGGATTTACGCACTGGAATCAGCAGGGGGACTGGTCGGCGGCGCGCTCCTGACATTCGGGTTTTTGGGCGTTTGGCCGACAGAAGCGATTGCAATCGTCTATTCATTAGTGGTTATCGCCGTCGTGTCCCTATGGTTTGCTGGCACGGTGCGGCGGAAGTGGGCTTGGAGTCCCTTCATTGGTTCGATTGCGTGCCTGCTGGTGTATTGCGTCTTTGCGTTTCACGTGCATGATCAATTTCTCGCACGGCGGTGGCAGCCGTATCAGCAAAACGAGTACCAGCTTGTCGCGGAGATTGATTCGCGGCACCAAAACCTTGCAGTACTTTCGCGGCTGGGGCAGTTCTCGCTCTTTTGCAATGGTCAAGCAGCCGTTGACTTTCCCGATCCTTATGGTGTAGCACCACGCGCACATCTACAGATGTGTTTACACGATATGCCAAGAAGCGTATTGATGATCGGCGGCGGACTTTCCGGTGCTTTGGCTGAGGTGCTTGCACATCCCGTTGAACGGGTTGATTATTTGGAGGCTGACAGGCAACTGCTTCCGCTTGTAACTCCCTTCTTAGCTGTTCGTGACCGCGATGCCTTAAGCGATCCTCGTATCACTGTCCATGAGACGGACGTGCGACACTACCTAAAGTCCTGCGCCACTACTTACGATCTGGTTCTCGCGGACCTTCCCGATCCAATTTCTACCATGAACGCCAGGCTTTACACCGTCGAGTTTTTCCGCGAATTAACCGGTACGTTGTCTCCAGGCGGTGTGTTGTGTCTAAGCGTGAAAGCATCTCCCGGCGAACTTTCCGGGGCTTCTTGCGAATTTCTCGCTTGTTTGGATGCGACGATTCGCGGGGCGTTTGCGACGACGCACATAACGTGGGGGGATCCCGCTCTGTTCATTGCGACAAACGGCGATCGGCTGACCATCGATCCTGTGAGGCTCCAGGATCGATACCGGGACAGGGCGGTCCGGTCGGATTACTTTCACCCGGCCTGGTTTGACGGAGTGGAAGATTGGCTCGACTCGGCCAAAATGAGGCAACGCCGCTCCGAACTCGATGAGGTCAAGGATTCTCCACTCAATACCGACTTGCATCCACAAATCGGTCAGTTTCGTCTGTTGATGTGGGAGCAGATCGCCGGGCTGGGGGAGTATGGATTGGTCCATAGGCTTAGAAAGGCCAGGATTTGGCATCTCGTTGTCGTTCTTTTGCTTGTGACGGCCGTGTTTTTGCTACCCTACATTCCTAGCATACGACGCCGAGCCATAAAGTCTGAAACTTTGCATGAGTGTGACGGGGCGTTTGTTGCTCCCTCC
>JANQHN010000037.1 GCA_028282665.1 Phycisphaerae bacterium
CGCGTGTGAAAGTGTTGACGATTCTTTTCGGCAAACGTCAAGTCGGCGTCAGTTTGGTGTCGCATGATGGCAAGACGATCGAACCGGTTAGCGCGATCAAGGCCACAATCGATGGGCGGCTGGAAAGCGTGACGCGAAATTTAGTCGAGGCGCTTTCTGAAGCCGTAAAGGACATTCGCGCAACAGACCTGCACAATCACTTGGTGGAAGCGTTGCTGCGATCGTGTTTGAGGCTGCTGAATGAGTCGCGAACGCGATCCGAAAGCAAAGCCCGGCGCACCTATGAAGCGATATGCTTGTACGTACAAGAGAACTTTCAAACGCCCGTCACTCGAGAGTCCGTTGCGGATCACTTCGATTTGAGTCCAAACCACATTTCGAGACTTTTTCGTAGTGAAGGAGCGATGCGTTTTAGCGATTACCTGACTCTGGTTCGTATTGATCGAGCGAAATTCATGCTGCGGCACTATGATCGGCCACTTAAGGAGATCGCCCGGAGTTGCGGGTACCGAAGCGTGGCGTACATGTGTCGCGTTTTCAGAAGAATCACCAAAACAACCCCTACTGCGTATCGTAACGACGGTCTTTAAAGCCATAAGCTATGGATCGTGGAGTTAGTATTGTGCCTGCCCGACTGCGGATTCCGGCAGTACCTGAACCGGCGATGATGTACGGTTTGACTTTAGATGATTGTTGAAGAAGAAGCGTAAGGTGTCGGCAATCACTCCTTGCGGGATCGGTATTCAGTAGGAGTCATACTCACAGATCGTCGGAACAATCTGCAAAAGTACGCGGTATCCTGATAGCCGCAGTTGCGTGCAATCTCTTTGATAGGCGCTCGACGATCCTCCAGTAGCAATTTGGCGCGGTTTATTCGAGCCGAATTTAGATAGTCCGAGAATCTCGTTGAACCCTCCCGCCGAAACAGGCGAGAGACATAACTGGGACTTAGTTCGAAAACCTCGGCGACGGATTCGCGGGTAATAGGCAAGTGCGAATTCTCCTGCACGTGCAAACAGATCGCGTCGTAAGTACGTTGGGCCTTGCCGTAATGTTGTTCCGGTTCGATTTCGAGCTGATGCAGCAAGGCGTAAAGCAAAGCTTCGACAAGTCGTGCGGGGAGTTTGTCTGTGCTGGATCTCGTTCCGAGTGCGGCAAGCGCAGCAATGAGATGAGAAAAGGGCCCGTCTATCGGGCGCGGTAATCGCGCTTTCGTGCTGGCTTGCGGTTCTTCTCCGGCGCCGTCCGAGGACACCAAGCTAATGCCAATTTGCCGCTGGCCAAACAGGATCGCGAGCATTTGCCCCGGCTGAGACCAGTCGGGTTTGTTCCAGCAGTTAGCATTGATGATCACTGCGTCGCCTCGGCGCGGCTTTATTCGGACGGTCGTGTTTTGGGACGATAACAGCATCGGGTGACATCCTTTTACGGTCAACGACAGTCTGGGGAAGGGTGTTATGTACGCCAATTGGGGTGGCGATTTTCTTTCGGCCGCAAAGAACACCTCTCGGATATGCGAATGATTTAGAAACGCAGTTAAAGTTGTCCGGATCTGGGGCGGGGTCATGGTCCAATATCCCAATTAGACTAAGGTCACAAAAATACAACGAAGGGCATTATTCCCCTATTGAATGTCTGGTTTTCGAAGAGATATAATGCAATCCGCCCATTGCAGCAAGTTCACATATTTCCGGTCTAGCATGGGGGTCTTAATTGCGAACCATTAGGCACCATCAGCCAGAGCCTTCGTGCTTGTCGGTTGTTTGTGTGTTGTCATGCATAAACGATCCTGCAGCGAGACTGTGAGTTTAGTTAGGTAGTAAGCGAAAACATATCGAGATCTTTCGAAGGGGTTGGACAATGAGCTACAGCAAACTTAAATGGATGGTGTTTCCCGGTCGCTTGAGCTTCGTGTGCGCATTTGCGGTTGGCGCAGCTTTTTGTTCGTTCGCGCAAGCGGATGTCATCCCTATCGCGCTGAATTACAACTTCAACGGTGTCGTTCACGCAGGTGAGTCGGGTCAGCCGGACAACTTGAACGGTTTCCGTGCGATCTCTGATCGTGCCCTGGATTTTACGGGGGGAGTACCGTTCAACCAGACACTCAATCAATACACGCTGATTAGCACGCCCGGTACGCTCGACATTGTTCACCTGGGCAATCGAGATACTGTCGACGGCGGTAATTGGCAATTCGACTCGAGTCAGGATGGCGACGACATTGGCGTTCAGCCCCTTTGGCTTTCGAACGTGGACCAAAGCGGGCCGCAAACAACCGTGTTGCCGGAGACCATCATTCTCTCAGAAAACTCGTACATTGGGATTATTTTCCAAATCAGCAACGGTGGCGGCCTTTTTGACGTACGCCTCAGTTTCACAGAGGGAGATGATTTTGTGGGGACGTTGAACGGTCCCGACTGGTATGGGCCTGGTGGTGGGCAACCCAGCTTTGGCAGTTTTGCTGGACGGGAGAATGTTGATACAGCCTCTTTAGGCGCATCGTTGCTACTGACCGAAGGGATCATTGATCTGGGGGGGCAAGCAGGTCGCGGGTTGGCTTCTATCACATTTGAGAATCGCTCAAACACGGCTGCCGGTTATGCAATTCTTGCGGTGAACGTCGAAGGAACCGAATGCGGTGAGGGCAATTGTGCCGGTGCTTGCTGTTTCGACGATCTTTCTTGCCAGGACGTCTCCAATGAAACCGAATGCGTTACGCTTGGCGGGTATTATGAGGGTGGATTGACTGAGTGCGCAACAACCATTTGCTCTGTTGGCGCTTGTTGCATAGATGGCGCATGTTCGTCGATGGTGGAGCAAGCGTGTGTGGATAGCGGAGGCGTTTACCTAGGTGACGGTTTGGATTGCTCTTCCGTTTCCTGTAACGGGGCCTGCTGCACGACGGACTTGGGTTGTAGTGAAGTCGAGGGTGAGGCCGCTTGTGATGGGCTTGGCGGATACTACCAGGGGGATGCAGTCAGTTGTTTCGACATCGTTTGTCCTGTCGGCGCTTGCTGCATTGAGGGTGAATGTTCGGTGGTTTCTTCGGATGCCTGTGCCTTAGCGGGCGGTAACTACATCGGAGACGCCAATGATTGCACACCCGAATCCTGTATGGGCGGTTGTTGCGTGGATGGTTTCTGCATGGATGGTTACACCGAAGATACTTGTGAGGGTTTCTACCTGGGAGATTCGACCTTCTGTTTCGATTCTCCGCCGTGCAACGATGCCTGTTTTGGGGCAATTCCGATTACGGATGGGAGTGCGTTCGGCGATAGTTGTTCTTCGGTCGCTCCGGATGAAGTCGAAGCCAGCTGCCAAACCAACTCGAATCAAGATGTCTGGTTCCTCTATACGGCAACGTGTACGGGAGAAGTGACGATCGATACGGAAGGTTCGGACGATCCCAATATGGACGACACCGTCTTATCCGCGTATGACGTCTGCGGGGGAGACGAATTGGCCTGTGACGACGACGGTGGGACGGGAGCCCTTTCCAGGATCCAACTCGAAGTGACTGAAGGGCAAGCGGTTTACATTCGCGTGGCAGGTTTCAGTTCCGATTGCGGTCTGTTTTTCCTCAATGTCCAATGCGAGGATTCCGGTGCGTGCTGCAACGAGGATCTTTCCTGTAGTGACAATGTTACGCAAACGGATTGCGAAGCAGGCGGCGGCGAGTTTTCCGGAGTTGACACCACGTGCGATAGTATTGTTTGCGGCGGGGCCTGCTGCCTGGGTGAAGGCGGTTGCATACAGGCGTTGAACGAATCTGCTTGCCAGGCATTGGGCGGTGCTTTTCAGGGGGATGGCGTTTCTTGTTCACAGATTACCTGCCCCTCGCTTGGTCCGTGCTGCTTGGAGCAGGCTACGATTTGCAGCGATCTTATCGAAGAGGTGTGTACGGATCAGGGTGGTGTTTGGTTTGGCCCTTCAGGCTTGAATCCAGTTTCCGGCGTGACTGTTGTTGAGGTGTCGTCGCATCAAGATCCAAGCTTGATGGCCCCTGACAACATTATCGATGGAAGTGGCCTGAGCACTTTGGGTCCTATCGATCAGCGAACTCATTCCAACGGCTTTCCTTGGGGTGGTGGATCGAACATTTTCTGGCACTCCTGCGAACATGAAGGTCAAAGTTGTGGCTTGGGTACTGATTACGGCGACCCCGATCTCACGCCCGACGATGTCTTTATAACCCTCGATTTGAATGGCACGTACGATATCGATCACATGCTTGTTTGGAACTTTAACGCCGTTTGGTCGGGTGGAGATGAGACTGACCGGGGTATTCAGCAATACGACCTTTTGGTCGCGCCTGACGGTGTGGATCCGACTGTGCCTGCCAATTTCACTCCAATCGTAACTGACGGATTGCTCCTTCAGGCGGGCGGTGATGCGGAACCTGCGCAGTTCGTGCCTTTGAGCGTATTGCAGGTTCGCTACGTCCGCATTGAAGCGGATTCGAACTTCGGCGGAACCGTAACGGGTCTGTCGGAGGTGCGATTCATGACCGTCTTCGAGGATTGTTCGACGTTCGAATGTGTGATGTTGCCGGGTGATTGCGACTATTCCGGCTCGGTTGATCTTATGGATTACGCAGCGTTGTATGAGTGCCTCGCAGGACCAAGCGTTGATCCGCCCAATCAGAGTAGTTCCGGTTGCTTGTGTTTGGATTTCGATTTCGATGATTCGGGAACGGTTGACATGAATGACTACGCCAGCTTCTCGCCTTTGATGGAGGAATGATCGCGGGCTAGTAGATTGGGATTTGGAAGGCCGTCACCTGTCAGAAAGGACATGCACCATGCAACGGAGAACACGCTCACGGAAGAGAAACGGGAGAGCGTTCACTTTGATCGAACTCCTTGTTGTGATTGCCATTCTTGCGATCTTGATTTCGATCTTGCTGCCTGGTTTGCAGCGGGCTCGCGAGCAAACAAAGAAAGTAATGTGTCGCGCCAACATGCGGCAGATTTTGAATTGTGTTCTGCTGTACGCGCAGGATTACCGTGACCGGATCATGCCCGTGAACATTGATCTGGATACGGCTTTCGCACCGGAGGGCGCCGCTTGGGCCAGAATCGTCGAGGATGACGAGACGGTTAAACCGGGACTGTTATTCGACTATATCGATACGGTTCATCAGGTATTCGAGTGTCCGACGAATCGCAGGCAGACGCGTGCGGATTCATCCGAGCAGGGCATGTTCGGCGTGAATACGCCACTCGATTTCGATTATACGATGGTCGCAAATATCCAAGGGGCGCGAACGGATCGCCAATACGAAATGGCGTACGTGAGCAACCCCGGACGATGGCAAGTCGGCCAACTGCCGCCAGAAATCTTGCCGGTAAACATGACGATTCCCGGGCTTACGATGAAGCGGCTTTCGGGACTTCCGGTCTTCGTTGAGGAAAGTTCACAGTACTTCAATGAAGACGTGCATGACGGTCTGTGGAGTAACGAGGACCAGTTCGAAACAAGGCATCGCGGCACCTGCAACGTGGCTTATTTGGAAGGGCATGTGGAACCATTTCAGGCACTGATGGGCGATCAAGATCGCTTCCAGGAGCCGATGGATCTCGATGCGAATGATTTGTATATTCGCCACGACACCAAATGGGTGCGCATGGAATACCGGGTTTCTTTCCTAAGGCCTTATGGTTGGATTAACAATCCTGAGCCTCAGGGTTAAAGAACCCGTCGCAGCAAAAGCTCGATTTCCGCGTGACGCGCGAGTCGGTCATCTTGCAGTCGAGTTTGGAATGATACGCTAGAGCAAGCTCTAGCCAGGTGTAACGTCGGACACCGTGTTTTGTGCTGCCGGAAAGTCGGCAGTAAGCGCTGCGTTTAGATTGAAACCGTTATAAAACCTGTTTGGCGTACGCGTTTTTAAACCTCCTAAGACGCGTGCGGCGGCTATCGGCGGTCGCGATTAAGGCATAGCGGGACTGATTTCCTTGCGGGTCAGTCCCGCTTTGTTTGTGGAGATTGCGTTCAAGAGTTTGCGGTCAAGGTCGGAATAAGCGGTTGGTGTGAAAGTCTATAGCTTCTCCTCTACGATCTTCATGATTTCCTGTTCTTTGGCGATCGCTTTTTCCTGGATGGTCGCGCCTTTGTTAAGGATGTCGTTTACGAACTGCCGGTCTTCCAGGTCGCTGCAGTTGATTTTTACATTCAGGTATGCACCCATAACGGCCGTTCGTGCACACAAGGCGCCGACGCCCGCATCGGATACGGAGGCAGGGTTGCCGATTTTCGCCATCTCTTCCAACACTTCCATCGATTCGTAAGCTTTTTCCATCGCGCGGAAGGGCACCATGATTGCGCCTTTGGTGGCCTGCTCGATGGCTTTTTTCTGTTCAGCCTTTTGTTCATCCGTGTCGGCGGGCATGCGGAAGGCAGCAATGATCTGGTTAAACGCGTTCGTGTCCTCGTCGATGATCGCAAGCAGTTCTTCGTAAATCTCTTTACCTTTGACAGCCCAATTAGAAAATTCCTCCCATCGTTCATCCCACCCGCGTTTGTGCGAGGAAAGGTTGGCGACCATGGTTCCCAGAGCAGCGCCCATCGCACCGACGGCAGCCGAAATGGATCCGCCGCCCGGCGCTTTTGATTCCGACGCGGTCTCATCGGTAAAACCGGTCAGTGTCCTATCCACAAGCTTGCTTTGCTTTGCTTTGGCTTTGTTTTCCAGGACGTATTCAATGATTTTTTCTTCGGGCTTGAACTCGTAGAGCTCATCCAGGCCCATGGACTTGACGGCGATTTTTATGATTTCAGCATCAGGAATGCCCAGCGATCGCTCTTGTTTGCGCAGGTAGTGCTTGCCGGCGTCCAGCATTGCTTTTAGCGGAATCAGACCCACAATTTCCGAACCCGTTGCCCGGCAACCGCGGGCGATGGCTCGTTCCGCGCACGCGTCGAACGCTTCGTGAACTGCCGTTACCGAGATGTTTGTCAGGTTCATGGAAATCTGAGCGACGCCAAATTCTTCAATGAACCAGCCGATGCCCTTGCAGCACTTGAGCAAACCGGGCTCCCAGACCTTTTGGCCGTTTTCGTCGAGGACGGGTTTTCCGGTAGGTGCCCCTGTGTCCGTTTTGACCCGGCCTTTGTCACGCACATCAAAAGCGATGGCGTTGGCGCGGCGGGTGGAGGTTGTGTTCAGGTTGACGTTGTAAGCGACCAGGAAATCACGAGCGCTGACTGCGGAAACACCCCACTTCGAGTCGAACTTTGCGGGGCCGTAATCCGGCTTCCAGGCGGGGTCTTTCAGTTTTTTCGACAGCCCCTCGTATTCGCCTGCGCGCACGACTGCGAGGTTGCGACGCTTTTCCTCTTTGGCGGCGTTTTCGTAACAGTAAATCGCGATGCCGACCTCATTGGCGAGACGCTCAGCAAGCATGTGGGCGTATTTGACCGTCTCTTCCATGGTGATGTTGGCGATGGGCACGAGTGGGCAGACGTCCATGGCGCCGAAGCGTGGGTGTTCGCCTTTATGTTTGCTCATGTCGATAAGCTCTTTGGCTTGCTTTGCACAGCGCACCGCCGCCTCCAA
This sequence comes from Phycisphaerae bacterium, assembly GCA_028282665.1. Lineage (GTDB taxonomy): Bacteria > Planctomycetota > Phycisphaerae > UBA1845 > UBA1845 > JANQHN01. The sequence goes on from JANQHN010000037.1 coordinate 7,559, forward strand.
CACGGCCTGCGGTTCGCCCGCGAACGTCACCACCGTGCGGTTCGTCGCCTTGCCCGGGTCGACGTCGAGAAGCTCGACGCCTTCGATCGGGTCCACCTGATCCGTGATCCGCTTGATGACATCCATATCGCGTCCCTCGGAGAAGTTGGGTACGCACTCGATCAACTGCTTGGCCATCGTTTTTGATCCTCGCTGCCTAGGATGATGAAAGTCAATGTTTTGATTCGTATGCCACTGCGACCAGCGGTCTCTTCCGGCGAACGACCGACTAGGCGCACATCACGCCGATCGTCCTATCAAGCAACTTCCCTGCCAGTTCGAACTCCTTTTTCGAAATGGCTTCGTTGGGCTTGTGCGCGACTTCGATCCAACCGGGGCCGAAGACTACACAATCCAATCCAAGCTGCTGCAGGACGCCCGCATCCGTCGCATAGGATACACCAATGGATTCTTCCGTTCCTGTCAAATCGTGGAGTAAGTGCAACAGGGGAGCGTTTTCGCGGCAGACCATGGGAGGTCCATTGGAGAGCACTTCCAGCTGATAT
>JANQHN010000131.1 GCA_028282665.1 Phycisphaerae bacterium
GGAGCCGGCGCACCGCAGCCAACGCCATGGCCGTATCGCCGATGCCTCCCAAGGCGAGGAAAAGGATCTTCTCGCGCGATACCCCGGCCTGCTCCTCCGGCAGCTTACCGCCTCGGCGGACGCAAGAACCGCTACGGATCGCACGCGCTCGTTGATCAGCTATAACCGTACGGTTTGCCGAAAACACGTATAATCCTGTTAATTAGAGAAATATCTTTAAATCGACTTTAAATAACACAACCGATGCTAAGAGCACTCACAGGTTAACGATTGTATTATAGGACTCGACCAAAGGGGATCAAGTAATTTGATGTGAGAACGATGACTCTACAACGTCAACGCAGACCGACCGTGACAGCTGTATGGCTTTAACTTTCATTCCCGTGATGTAATCGCCGCGCTCCGGTCGACTTCTCCTCGCCGAACATCACAACCCTGTTTTCCACCGTGTTCTATTAGAAATCCCCAAAGCGTGAGCAAATTGTCCGACGGTGCGGTACGTTCGGATTGTACTAACAGACACTTTATAAAACCGTCGTTAGTGATTTCATGCTTTAGCAGGTCGCTAAACAACCGAATCCAGGCTTGATCAAAACCACATGTAAGCCCTCGAATTGGCTCAAGGGTTAGGTTTTGAATCGGAATCAAACCCTTCGTGAGATTCAAGAAGCCACGAAGAAGAGTTCTTTAGTGGCCTGTTAGGGAGGGATTCTTGACTGCTGCAGGGCAAAAGCTAGCATTCATCCACTTGGTGATGCGGAATATCCATGGACAACGGTCAATGAAAGAGAGTCCTGAATTTGCCTAATGACGAACCGAGTGCGCCTCCAAACAAGGGAACCGATCTCTCCGTATCGCCCGGGCCCACGACGCCGTTGCCGTCGTATTCCTCGACCGGGATGATGTGCAAGACCGGCTTGCCGTAGGCGTCGTACGTGTACCGTTCCGCCTCGTGGCCCAGATCCGTCACCAGGCCGCCCACCGTATACAAATCATCCAGGTAGTAATAGTATTCCCGGTCGTTCACTTCGTCGTTGACCACCGCACGCTCGTCCACGTACTGCGTCCCGTGCACGTAGTACTTCGCCAGGTTCAAGCCGCCGCCCGCGCCTTCATCCACGTATTCGATCCGGCGATTGGTAGTACCGCTGTTGTTGCAGTTTCGTGCCGCCGCTGTTCTTCGCGAAGGTCGAGATCTGCCGGCCGAGCGAATCGTAATGCGTCTCTCGATAATGCCCTGCCGGACCGATCGCCTTCGTCGTACTGCCCAGCGAATCGTATGAGGAGTTTGCGAAATATCTGAATCGCCTTTTAAGATAGTCTAGGCAGGATTCTCAATGCCATCAAAAGGCTCACTCTTCGGACGTCTTCATTCTAAACAAAGGTTCATCGGCATACCCTGGATTCATTCCTTTATGTGCATACATTTCATTCAGCGTCAGGCGATCTTGATTACTAATATACCACTCGCGGCAAGCCTGTACGCATTTATGGCCTGACTGTTCTTCAGAGGCAATGCGCGGAAAAGCGCGACGGATAGCATCCTCGATGGATTCGCGGTTTTTGGGGGATTGGCAATTTTGGTGGGCCTCAAAGAGTACGAGTGCAGGATCTTCAATGAAGCGACCTCCCCAGTTGACAAGATAAAACTCCATTAAATCTCCTGGGGCAGCATATCGAGGGAAATCGAATGCAAGCAGCTCTATTAAGGCTTGACGCTCCCCTGATTCGATCAGTAGCTTCAGTAATGCCGACCAGAAAGCATGATCGAAGTCGGAAACGGCGGGATTTGCCTCCCACCGCACCTTGAATTTCGTCAGAACCGATTCGTGTCCGTTCGCTAAGATCCGTTCCTGTACAGCTTCTTTGAGAAAATCGAAAGAGGGGGAACGTTTGGGCTTCTTGTTTGACGGCACCCTTTCTGCTGCAGCCAAGGTCGCCCACTGCTTCTCAATCTCAGAAATAGGCATCAGTTCCGAATCTGCGTCCACGGACTTTCCTTCACCAATGAGATGATTACCGGATTGATTTGGAGTTTCGTTCTTTCTTGTGCGGTCGCACGCACACATCAAAAGTGCACATGCCATCACAATTGCGGCTCCAGCCTTTACTTCTCTGCTTATGTTGTTCATATGCTCTCCCTTTTTGCAAGGCAATCATGGAGATGCCTTGAATTTGCTCTTGCGCCATTCAAAGACATCCATTGCAATCTTCGCGGTGTCCACTACGATCAGAGGAGAAGCGCGGGTACCCTGGAATCCAGGGATCGAGGTTATGGGTTCATAGCCCTCAGGAAGATCTATATTAAACTCTTCAATCAATTCCTGCTCCCATTGCCGATAGGACAAATTCCCCGCAGGAAATCCCCAATATTGATCTGGACCGGTTTTGATCACGTTCTCGCCCCTATAGCCACCCCTGGGATACAATATTCTGTAGCGTTCATCGTTTTTTATATATATATCCAGTCATCAAACCTCACCTGCGAGAGGGGTGTCCCTGGGGCCCCGCGAATTCGAGGAAATCGACTGGAGTTGTAGTTTAATTCGTCGAACTCTCCATCATGCAAATTCCGTATTATACCGTAACACATTACGAATCGGGCAGCCCCCAAACAATCAACCACTTTGCTTCCACCAGACTGGAAATATCCTCTGATGCCTGCTTCATTTAATTCCTCTCCGGTACAGAAAGTTCTATCGTCCGGCCCAGGAAATACTCCGCTGAACCTTTCGGTACCGGTCACAATGTCATTACGAATTCGTTTGTCTAGTTTTTGAATTAGAGGTGAGACGTCATAATGTCGCCCAGGCTCTACTGCTTCATTAGGGTTGCCCGTAATTAGGTGCGCATCCTCGGAAGGACGTCCAGTTATAAGGGCCGCAAGGGTTCTAAAACTGTCTCCACATTCTGCCTTTGCATAATTACCAGATCCTCTGTTGTGCCAATCGAAAAAACGCACCCATTTTCCATTTGGATCAACGCCCCGCGGCGGCCTTCCCCTGACATACTGATAGAGGTTCATGCCATCGACGTAGAGGAGCGGATCCCTTTGCAGCCACCTTCCGTGCCTGAGGTCGTAGGTGCGGTTTCGGTTATCCTGGAGGGTGAGGGTGATGTCCGTGTCGTCGTCGATCTGATCGGTCGTGCGACCGGTGAATAAATAGGGGTTGCCCACCGAGCTTCGCGGCGAAGTCGTCACCCGCAGCCCGAAGGCGTTGCTCACCTGCCTCTTGTCACCCGGGCCGATGGCGCCGTTGCGATCCAGGTCGTAGATCGGACCGACCGTAAACGGATCCTGCCCGAACGCCAGTCCGACCGCGCCCGAATCGCCCGTACCCACGACGCCGTTGCCGTCGTATTCTTCGACCGGAATGATGTGCAAAACCGGTTTGCCGTAGGCATCGTACGTGTACCGCTCCGCCTCGTGGCCCAAATCCGTCACCAGGCCGCCCACCGTATACAAATCATCCAGGTAGTAATAGTACTCGCGGTCGTTCACTTCGTCGTTGACCACGGCCCGCTCGTCCACGTACTGCGTCCCGTGCACGTAATACTTCGCCAGGTTCAAGCCGCCGCCCGCGCCTTCGTCCACGTATTCCACCACCGCGTTCGCGCCGTCATGGTAATACCGCGTCGTCACCGCATTCGCCTCCGACACGTAATCCACGTATTCGATCCGGCGATTGAGTGCATCACGCACGTAGCCGGCGATCTGAGTTTCGCCGACATCGTACACACCGTTGCCATTCGCGTCGTCGAACACGCGCACCAGTTTGTGGTCGTAACCGTACTCGTA
>JANQHN010000134.1 GCA_028282665.1 Phycisphaerae bacterium
CGCGAAGCTCGGTGGGCAACCCCTACCTCTTCGCCGGTCGCACGACCGATCAGATCGACGACGATACGAACAACAGTACAGTAGGGAGTAGACAACGCCTATGCACGCTACGGGACCTCGCCCAACACTTTCGACGATATGGCCTATCGATGGCTTGGCTGCAGTGGTCCGACGTGAATTGGGAACACAACCGCCTGCGGGTTCCGTCGCCGAAAACCGAGCATCACGAAGGTGGCGCTTCACGGACGATTCCTCTTTTCCCTGAACTTCGACTGGCTCTGTTGGACGCTTTCGCCGAAGCCGAGGAAGGGGCTGACTACATCATCACTCGCTACCGCGACAGCACCGCGAATTTACGGACCCAGTTTCAACGGATTATCCGCAAGGCCGGTTACGAGCCGTGGCCTAAGCTATTCCAAAACCTTCGCAGCACCCGTGAAACGGAGCTGGCCGAAAGCTACCCGCTGCACGTAGTAACCGCTTGGATCGGCAACAGTGAGCTTGTCGCGGCGAGGCATTACTTGCAACTGACGGACGAACATTTCCGCCGTGCTACGACTGAACCGGTGGCGCAAAAAGCGGCGCAGAAGCTGCACGAAGGAGCAGGAAATGACCCGAAAGAAGAATTGCCCGAACCGGGGCAAGACTCCGTAGATTCCGAGGATTGCAGCAGTTTTCCGGTTGCTGCAGCCTGCTTCACTGTGGAGAAAGTGCCGGAGGAGGGACTCGAACACCCCACCCAAACGCTGGGAAACAAGGCACATTCTGAACCGGGCGGCGCAGAATTCGGCGCACCTGCTGCGCCGAAGACTGTTTCCGACCCCAAATTGGCCACCCTGATTGCCGCATGGGCCGATCTGCCCGAAGCCGTCCGCCGGGGCATCGCGGCGATGGTGGAAGCAATTAAGGGGGACCGGCTATGACGACAATAGCATCCGTTTCGTACCGACTGACCGCACCAACACCGGGGGTATCCTCGTGTTATCCCGTCCATTCTGGTGGTGTATTGCTGACGCTGACAGAACCGACACAACGCCGCACTGGCATTCACAACCGAGTATTCGTTCCGGTTGCCCGTCTGTTATGTCAGGCATCAGCGATATTACCCTCTGCGGGTCCTTCTCGATGGATGAAGAGCATCCAAGGGCACAGGGAACAGTTACCTTAATAGACTGACTTTATTTAGCGCGGAAAAAACACGCCAAAAGTGATGAAACGAAGGTTACCACAAAAAACGAATGCGATTGCCAGACGCTATCAAGTCATACGAAAACGACCCCTGCATCTTGGACCGGAATATAGGGGCAAGTCATCATGCGGCCGGGCGTGAATGAAATCGTATGGTCCACGCATGGTTCTTGTGCGTGGATCGATGTCGCGCACGAGCCGTCATTGAGCCAGATCTGCACTCGTTTAGGCTGTTTGCCGGGTACTTTCAGTCCCGCCTCTCGCCACACTTGTGATTTCTTATCCATCCCTAGCAACGCAAAGAAGCCGTGATCCAGCCGTTGCGAGGATCGCCCCCGAATCGGTGATCGAAGTTACCAAGTGGCTCATACAGCCATACCAAACCGGCCGGGCAACCGCTACCGCATATCATAGCTGTGCAATCCCGATGTGTCGGGCTCCAGGCGGTGCGCTGGACGTATGCAAGCAACCGCAACGTGCCGCTGCAAGAAATGACTTCCCCAAGCACAGCGTGAGAGAACGCCGGCGAAAAACGGTGGCACCCAACAGTGCTTTTACGCCGTCAGTGCCACTCGATTTGCGAGTGGCGGGGCTCGGAATCACGCGGAGTCGAGGTTCAAGGAACGTTTGCCAGCGTGTTGATCGTCAGCCCGGAAATCACTCGGTTGAGTCGCGCGATGCGCACAGTTCGAATTGCGGAATTATCGAGAATGCAACTCCACATCAATGCTTGAGCAGGTCTTAAGCCGACGGGAAAAGCAGTCAACAAGTTCAACAAGAAAATACGCCGCAAAGACGAGCAGAAAGGTATCGATCGGGAATCGATATCTAGCTTGTACGTGCGTGATGTAATAGATACAGGGATAGAGCAGGATAGGAATCAGAAAAACCAAAGCGCGCTCTCGCCGCCGCAAAGCCAAAACGATTCCACAAAAACCCATCGCGTGGAACGATCCGATCAATATCGGCGTCAAGAATTTAAGGTCGCCCGTATAGACTTGGTCAGCCCAGAAGTAAACGAAACGGATTGCGGTGAGTCGCGCGAACCGTAAAGGTGATTCCTTGATCCACTCCCTAGCACGCAAGAAGCAGTCCTTGCTGTACCCGACTTCACCGAGCTTTCGCAATCGGTCAGCTTCAGCCGGTTCATTCAGGGGGAATGCTTCGGCGAAGATATGATAATTACCCTCACTGCGGTGTGCAGCCAAAAACTCCATACCGAAATTGCAACGAATAAACACCCATTCGTCGAACGCCAATCTGTTTCTGACCAACCAGGGCATGACAATCACGGTAGCTATCAGCCATGCCAGCATAACAAGGCCACTCTGCCGTCGAAGTTTAGACCGATCTTTGTTAGCGAAAACAGCCGAAAGAGAAAGGCCGCAAGCCACGCTGAGCGTGTTTGGATTAAGCAAGGCCGCCAAGCCCGTAACGACGCCAAAACACACCGCAGAACATAGGGTGGCTTTGTCAGCGAGATAAATGGCCGTGAGAATCACACCGCAAAGTGCAACCGCCACGAATCCCGGATCGCCTATAGAGTTGCATGAGTAGTATACGCTACCTGGATATAAAACGAGAAGAATCGAGGCCACGCGTGCGATGCGTTCGTCCAATCGGCGGCGTACTGCCAAGTAGATGAGTACACAACCAAGAGCCGAGGCCAATATCAAGAAAAAGTAAACAAGAAAATGGAATCCGGCTTTCATATCACCCAGCAGAGCATAGGCGCCCGCAAGGATTACTGGATGTAGCGGCGCACGGTGTGCACTGGGCAGATGAGCGTCGGGTACATACGGATTGGTAAAGTCGCCGCGTTCGATTAAGGATCGTGCGAAGTGCCTGGCCTCGGGATCATCCAAGTGTTCGATCGGTACCCCGGGATAGACATGAAAGACAAAAAGAAAAGCGAGCCGCAGGAGTAGTGCCGCAAGAAAGACGAACCAGCAGAATGCTTTTGGGGATATCGCAGCATTGCCCGGCGATATCCCCAAGACCGAATCAACCCTCTGAAGCCATTGTTTGTATAGGCTCATTCTTTGGGCCATAAGGCACTGCCATTCTCATTAAGTAAAACCGCGACCACTGAATTTTACTTTGTGAGTTTAACCGGCTCTATGGTGCCTCACAAAGCTATTGAATGTTACCTGATCGCAAGAGGATTATGCTACGACGGAATTCTTCCGGCGGTCTTCGAGTTATTTTCGGGTTCCTTGATAGCAAGTTCACCGTTGCCTAAAATGGCATGGCTGGGTGCGATTGTTTTTTTCGTTGGCGTGCCTAAGCGGCCGCTAAGGCCGACCTGTTTAAAGAACTTGGCATCGTTAGGCGAGGTGCCCTGTGATGACATTTTCCGGTGCACTTGCAAAAGTGAAACACGCATCCAAACGCTTGCTGTGGCCAGCGCGGCTCGCCGTCACCTTCCTCTTGCTCTGGCTGGTGATTTTGACCACGCCTTGGCGAGACCGGGTGTTGCTGGCTGACGGCACAAGTATGATCCTGCTCGGTGAAAAAGGCCATTCGCTCCTGGTCCGGGACCCTCACGCACCGCAACACACAAGATTCGTTGACACCTCCTTGATTGATTCGATCGAACCGGGCGTATTCTCGTTACTTCGAAACGCAAGGATCGGCTCTCTTGGCGCCTATGCGGCATGTATCGTTGTCATTTCCGTCATGCATATCCAGCGATGGTTTATCCTGCTTTCTCATTGGACAACGGAACTTTCACCGAAGTGGTGCGCAGCCATTTGGGCTCGTGCATGCGCACTTACCGTCCTCCCTTTCGGCCAGCTTGGCGGTGATGCGTACCGGGCGACTGCTGCCGGATACTCCTCTGCGGGCATGTCGGCGGCGATAAGCACCGTCATCGTGGAACGACTGGCCGGTCTAATCGGGTTGCTCTTCGTTCTCGTTTTAGGTTTAGGTCTTTCGCGGGTCGCGGCCGACTCGAATTCCACCGGTGTGTGGCTGGGGTTGGGGCTTATGGGTCTGGTCATTTCGTTGCCTTGGTGGTGGAAACTGCGCCCTGTCCGCGCGACTGAAGCTTGCTCACGCACCACGTCCCGAACTCGCCTTGGTGTGGTCCTCGATTTTGTCAAAACCTACTGGACGGCTCGTTTTTTCACTGTGATGATCTTGTCCTTTCTCATTCAACTCCTCCATGCCGTTTCCTTTGCCTGCGTGGATAACAGCCTCAATATCTTTACTCCGACTTGGTGCTACCTCGTACTGATACCCATGCTGACGCTAATCGAGTTTCTTCCGATTCACGTAGCCGGCCTTGGCGTGAGAGAGGCTTGCATGCTGGTTATTCTCGTTCCGATTTCGGGTGCGACCGAGGCGGAGGTGATCGCTGTTAGTGCGGCGGCCCGTTTACTTGGTTTGCTTTGGGTGGCCATCATGTCGCTTGCGTTCTTGTTGCCTACTGCCTCTCTCGGACCCAGCCTACCCGTCAACGGCATCGAAAGCATACAATCATGATTTGCACAGACCGTCCCAGTGTGACAGCTTCGTTCCATAGCGGTTTTGATGCGCATTCTTACCTTTCAAAGACCTGCACGGTTTACGGAGATCAAGCGTGGTAAAGAACGCTTTGAGGAGGTTGTACGGTGTCCTGGCGAACCGCGCTCGCCATACGCGCCTCGCTCAAACCGCACCAGCCAGGTACGTCAACCGGTTCTTGATGCGCAGATTGCGTCCAAACAAAGTTTGCTACGACAACCGGTGTTTTTTCCTGGACGAAACGGATTCACTCGGTCTTTCGGTTGGTTCCACGGATTTTCATCTGCTACGAATCATTAAGTCACTTCTCAAGGAAGGGAGTGTATTCATCGATGCCGGTGCCCACATTGGTTTCTACGCAGTGCATGCTTCCGTAGCCGTTGGTGAAACCGGAATCGTCCACGCCTTCGAACCAAGCCCGAGCAACTTTGAACTACTGCAAAAGAATTGCAAAGCCAATGGATGTGGAAACGTACGATGCAACCAGACTGCCGTTGGAAGTCGCAACGATACGATTCGGCTGTTTTTGTCCGACTGCTCCGCACTGAATCGCGTTTACCAGTCCGAACTCTGCCATGCGTCCATCGAAGTACCGATGAGGCGCCTCGATGATGCGTTGGAACCTGATCTCCATAACCGAGTGTCCCTCGTTAAGATCGACACGGAAGGGTGGGAGACGGAGGTGTTACGCGGCATGCCCCGCATTTTGGAATCTTCGCCGGAGATGATCGTCATTGCGGAATTTGTTCCCCGCTGGCTTAAAGAGGCAGGGTCATCTGCGTCGGAACTGCTTGATCTTCTGGCCGGACACGGATTTGCGATGTTTGACCTTGGAGCTTCGGGCGCTGCGCCAGTCTTGCCTGCGGCGCTTATTGCGAAATACACCGACTCGACCCAGCCGGGCACGGACATCATCTGCGCTCGTGCACAATGGCTGGATCGAGTTTTGCAAGTTCTAGCGCAAGCGCACCACTCAAATCATTGAGTTCAGGAGTGCCGGCTTATCATGGTGCTTGAACCTCTGCGCGTAGAGCAAGTTTGAGTGCAGGGCACTTCTTAGCGTCGGTGATGATTTCCACGAAGTGGTGCAGCCGATCCGGCTTTTCCGGGAGCGACAAGGTGATCTCTAGGGACAGGGTTTGTTTTGGATGAACGGTTGTTTCAGTAAAGATTGGGGTTATGCAACCGCAAGAGCGTGTGTAGTCCACGATCGTAATAGGTCTGCTGGAAGGATTCGCAAGTTCAAACGCATGAGTCAGCGTTTGGCCTCCCTTCACCGTACCGAAGTTCCACTCTGTGTGCGTGGCCGCAAGACAATCGCCACTTGATTCACCCACAGCTGCTTGCGGCGGCGCGGCCGGTGGCGCATCCACCTCAGGTTTCTCAGGCACAACGGGAGGATTCGCGTTCGCCCCGGCATAGATATTCGCCAGTTCCATGATAATCTGAGGTTGTGCGGGATTTAATCGAAGCGACTCCTCAAACCGCCCAATGCAAAGCCCGACCGGTTTATTCCTCAACAAACCCAGGAAGCCGAGTTCCCCGAAAACCCTGTAATCATCTGGAGTTTCCTTAGCCAGCTCCCCAAATACCTCCTCGGCTTTCGCCCATTGTTTATGGGCTTTGTAAAGCCTCGCGAGATTCCACCGCGCAGGAACGTAGCCGGGATCGACTTCCCCGGCGCGAACATAATAGGAAATGGCTTCCTCCGGGAACGCATGTTCCGCGAAGGCGCACCCGATGTTGTTGTATACACCCGGAATGCCGCGCCCATGCTCCGCAGCCCTTTCAAATTCCAAGCGTGCGTTAGTCGTATGTCCCACCCTGATTTGATTCAAAGCACTGAAGAACCGGTAGTCGGAAAGGATGTTGTCGGCGCCGTAATCCGGCTTGCACAAGGTGGGCGATTCGACATTGCGGTACTGAATGAAGTCCCATGAAGTGTCCTGATCGAACGGCTTCCCTTCGGGCAACAGGTGGTACAGGACACCCACGGGAAACAGGTTCGCTTGCGAAATTTCCGTGTCCTTCTTCACGGTGTAGTAGACAGGCCGCCTGGCTCGTGAAATGATCCACTTCTCGATCTCTTTCCTTTCATCCGGGGTGCGGGGCAGCCTCCCTTCGTAACCCGGCATGGCCTCATAAAGAGAAGGTTCGATGTACCCGTATTTGTCCGCGATGGTGATGTCGGGGCGCATGCCTTCAACGTAATGCACGTAAATTAGCGGGAATGTATTGTGATCTCCGGATGGAAAAACCAGGGCATTGGGAAGCATGGAATTGAGCATGTTGACGGCATGGTCATAGGCAAACCAATGATGGCGGTAGTTGTTCTCTCGCCAATGCGTCACGAGCGGAATCAGACAAATTAGCGGCAAGATGCAAGCGAAGGTCTTAACGGCATAGGGCTTTTCCCGCGGCGTACCAGTCGCTGCGATTCGGCGTATCGTTGACAGGGCTGCATCGAGGCAAAGTGCGAGCAAAACGCCGGCCAGCATGTACTGAGGAATGAAAAACACACGCGTTACCCACAGTCCCTGCCGAGAGTCGCTGACTTCCGACATCAACAAAAACAAGCCCACCTGACAAAAAGTAAGAAGCAGGACTAAGAATGCGAGAGCTCTTCGTTTGAAAAGAGCGATCGCAAAGCCGATCAGCGTCAAAATACCAAGGTAACGAGTATGTTCTTTCCAAGCCATGGAAGCGACGATTCGGGCCTGCTCCCACTTTTGTGTGAGTTTGGAAGTCTCTGAAGATGGCTTTGGCGTTTCCCCACCTTTGTATTGCTGTCGATCGACATGGGCGATGAGGCGTTCCCATGAGCTCGGGTCTCCCCAATTTACGGCGGGATCCATCCTGGCACTGACCAACAAGTAAGTATGTGGCAGAAGACTAACTGTAAAGACAAGCAATGATAATGCTATTAGTTTGGGCCGTTTGAGTAATTGAGGCTGAAAAAACAAAATCCAAGCGGCCATTCCAACCGCGGAAAAAGCGATGGTGTGATGATTGCACATGCCCAGCCCCAACAGAGCGGACGCCCCTAGCAGGTAGCGGTCCTGCCGGTCTTTGTACCACCGCAAGACGCACAGGAGCAAAGACGCAAACACCAGGCAGTTCAGCGCGTACACTTCCGTAATGACACTTTGCGACCAATAGACAAGGCCGAACGCCACGGAGAGCGAAGCCCCGATCGCGGCGAGCCGGGATAGGTCAACCGCACGAAGTGCCGCGTTGAGTATTCCTATAGCGGCCGCGGCGGTTAGTGCAGAAAATAAATTAGCACGCCAGGCAACGCTTCCGACAGGAATCAAATGTGTGAAAGCTCCGCATAGCATGGTCCAGAGCGGGTACCCCGGCGGGTGTGGGACGCCGAAAAGATACGCCGCCGCGATGAGTTCACCGCTATCCTCAGGCGTCACCGTCGGCGCGAGCGTGTACGCATACACCCCGAAAGCGACTAGGCCTGCCAGCAAGCTCGATCCGCCAAACCAAGGCCACTTCGTGCGGCGATCGATCTCAGGCGAAACGTGGGGTGATACGGAGAGATCGGCTCCCTCGTTTGGAGGCGCATTCGGTTCGTCATTAGACAAATTCAGGGCTCTCTTTCATTGACCGTTGTCCATGGATGTCCCGCATCATCAAGTGGATGAATGCTAGCTTTTGCCCTGCAGCAGTCAAGAATCCCTCCCTAAAGCATGAAATCACTAACGACGGTTTTATAAAGTGTCTGTTAGTACAATCCGAACGTACCGCACCGTCGGACAATTTGCTCACGCTTTGAGGATTTCTAATAGAACACGATGGAAAACAAGGTTGTGATGTTCAGTGAAGAGAAGTCGACCGGAACGCGGCGATTACATCGCGGGAAAGAAAGTTAAAGCCCTGCAGTCGCCATGGCTGGTTGGCATTGACGTTGCAATTGTGAATTCAGGTGTTGTGGCCATGCAACTTCCGAAATATTGGATTCGTTTCACGGATCCTTAACGTGTAAAAGTGTCAAAGTGCCGGTGCTTTTTGGTAAAAGGGATAAACATTTATGTGCGATTGAAGCAACCGGCAGAACATGGCGCGCACGTGAACGTGGATTCCGAATTTGTGTTTTTTCACTCTTCCCGTAAAGCCTTGCATTTCAATGGATTGCACACGTCGGCAGGTTCAGCCGTCCAATCTCACAATAAACTTCTTGATCGCCCTTTCATTAAGTCCTATAATAGAAACATCGATTTTGCACTTGCTGATCATAGCGAGCGAATCGTTGTGGGTAGATACAAAACATCTCTTTGAGTAACGAGATTATACGTGTTTTCGGCAAACCGTACGGTTATAGCTGATCAACGAGCGCGTGCGATCCGTAGCGGTTCTTGCGTTCGCCGAGGCGGTAAGCTGTCGGAGGAGCAGGCCGGGGTATCGCGCGAGAAGATCCTTTTCCTCGCCTTGGGAGGCATCGGCGATACGGCCATGGCGTTGGCTGCGGTGCGCCGGCTCC
>JANQHN010000189.1 GCA_028282665.1 Phycisphaerae bacterium
TCGAGGTAGGCTTTGCCATACCCACTGGAACCGCGGACGTTTGGCGCTATAAGTCCGTATCCTTGCGTTAAAAAATATTGGAAACTGCGAGCGAAGTAAGGGCGAAATTGGCTCTCGGGTCCGCCGTGAAACTGGACAATGAACGGGATTTTCTGCCCTTTGCGGTAGTTATCAGGCAAATAGAGAAATGCGGGGATCATTTTTCCGTCAGACGACTCGTAATGAATCAACTCGGGAAGGCGAAACTGCGAAAGGTCCACGCCAAACGTCTCTGCCTCGGTAATCGGTTCGGGAGCCATGTCCGGTTCGTCCATGCTCCAACGGTAGACAATACCTGGATTTTGTGCATTGCTCAATGAATAGTGGATCCACGAATCTTGTATGCCAATGTTCCCGACGACACCCTTATCCATCTTAGGTCCTTCAACCGGCTCGTAGGTGACGGCGTCATGCAGATGCAACGCGCCATAACCGTCTTCATTAGTAAGTACGGCGATTAGCGTTCGTTCTTTGTTGATGCCCGCCGCGTCGACGTGGTACTTGTTAAGAGCTGGCAAAAGAGGCCTGACAAACGCGCTGTTCATGTCTAAAGCGGCAACATAGTTTAGATCGCCGTGATAATTGGTGGTGACGAGGAATTCCTTCTCATTGGCGGTGTATCCAACGGGGCCAAAATACCCCGCTTCATCTTGAGGCGTGATTTCACGAGTTGTCGCTGAATCGAGGTTGACCTCAAACAATTGTGTGTGAGTTGCGGAGTTGTACTTCAAGACAACAATCTTGTCGCCGGTTCGATTGAAATCCACGGGCAGGTGGAAGCCCTTGTCGTCCATAGCCTTCCGCGATTCCCCGCTTTCCAGGTCATAGATGTAGACGTGAAAATCCGTGGCAGAGATGTCGTTAGCTCGATAGGCGAATGCCTTGGAGTCGCGCCGCCAAACAGGTCCGGCGTAGACGGTGCGAGGATCGGAAAAAAGTGTTTTCATTTCGTTCGTTTCGGTGCTCATCAAAAACATGTCCGAGTATTCGCTTCCACCCACGCTTGCGGTGAGGACGATCCAGCGACCGTCATCACTGATGCTGTAGCCGTCCAAACCGTCTTCAAAATTGGTCAGCTTTTTCGCGTCTTCTTGCGGTTCATTTGCACTTTTGCAGTAAAGCTGGGAAACGCCGTCTGCGTTATAGACGAAGTAAACAGTGTCATCTTGAACCATATCTACACCGCCCGGTGTGCGTATCTTCATAAATGTGCGAATGTCATAGCCTTGCTTCGTTGTAGACGCACATCCGGTGGCGAAAGTCATAAACAGCGTAATCACGGCAGCGAACGTAAGGTTTGCGCGCAAGCGGTGGATGACGTGACTCATTTTGAACTCCTCAAAAAAATTGACTTGAGTGGTGAAACAACAGACGGCTTTTTAATATCAGACACGCCGCTTTTTGAAAACGTCCTTCATAAGGGTTATAACGCGATCGACATCTTCAGACGAAACATCAAGGTGCAAAACCGCCCGGATTCGCTGAGCGGATTCCGCTAACGCCCAAACGCCGACTTCCTTCATGTCGTCAACGAGATCTTGGGCAGTGCCGAAAGTGGAGTCGATGCCGATGTAAACCATGTTGGTTTCGATCGCGTCCGGATCGACGAACGCGCCAGGCGTGTCGGCGATGCCTTCGCCCAGCCGTTTGGCGTTGGCGTGATCTTCAGCGAGTCGGTCCACATGGTGATCCAAGGCGTAGATTGCAGCGGCTGCCAGGTACCCCGCTTGGCGCATCCCCCCGCCAAACATCTTGCGAAATCGCTTCGCTCGTTCGATTACGGGTTTCGAGCCCGCCAGCGCCGAGCCGACGGGAGCGCCCAAGCTTTTTGAAAAGCAGATCGAAGCGGTATCGAAGCGTCGAGCGTAATCTGAAGCGCTAATGCCGCTGGCGATACAGGCGTTCATAAGCCTGGCGCCGTCCAAATGCATTCTGAGGTTCTTTTCGCGAGCCAAGTCGCACAGTTCGCTCAAAAGTTTAAGAGGCCAAACACTGCCGCCACCCCTGTTGTGCGTATTCTCCACCACGATTAAGGTTGGCCGGGCGAAGTGCGGGTCAGCCGGTCTAAGCTGTGCGCGAACTTCATCTGCCGAAAATTGTCCGCGCTGACCGGGGAGCAGACGAAGCTGGCATCCGGAAAGGGCAGCTGGACCTCCGCCTTCGTACAGGTAGATGTGGCTGTTGGCGTGCGCGATGATCTCATCGCCCGGCTCGGTGTGTGTTCTAAGAGCGATTTGATTTGCCATCGTCCCGGAAGGAACGAACAGCGCCGCTTCCATATTCAGTATCTCGGCCACTTTTTCCTGGAGCTTGTTGACGGCTGGATCGTCACCGAAAACGTCGTCGCCCACTTCGGTTTGTGCCATGGTTTGAAGCATGTTGGGAGTCGGCCGGGTGACCGTATCGCTACGCAGATCGATAGGTTTTGTACTCATGATTAGTCTCGAATCATGCCATTCCGTAAACCAGGTGCCGTCGCATGATAACCCGGCGTATCGAAGACGTGTATCATTGGACCGAGATGAGTAGTTGGCCGTATGAAAAAATCGGTCGATCCACGAATCGCGCATGGAAAAACGGAGCAGTCATATCTGGAGATGCTCCGTTTTAATTGATTTTTAGGTTGTTGCGCCGCGGGTTAGTTCTGTGAGCCGTCCGTGGGACGGTTCCGCCGGGCGATATCAACGATCGCATCGAAGCCCTTGGGATCGCTAATGGCGATTTCACTGAGCATTTTGCGGTTTAGCTCGATGCTGCCGGCGTTGAGTCCGAAGATGAACCGGCTGTAAGGCAGGTCGCGCATCTTGCAGGCGGCGGAAAGTCGCGTGACCCAAAGAGCTCTGAATTCACGCTTGCGGTTGCGGCGATCACGATAAGCGAACACCTCGGCCCTGCGAACGGCCTCCTGAGCCAAACGCCACCGCTTGCCGGGAGCGCCGCGAAAACCTCTCGCTCGCTTGAAAAGGCGTTTCTTTTTTCGATGGCGTGCTAAGCCGTACGTTGCTCGTGACATTTCGAATCGACTCCCGTTCGTGCAATCGTAACTAGGATTTCATGGCGAATCGCAATTTAAGCCTCAGGGACGAAACGCAGAATGCGCTTGGCAACGCCCTTGGTGGCGAACCGAGGTTTGCGCAGTGATCGCAGGCGATCTCCTGTTTTGTGACTGAGCAAGTGGCCCGAACCTGCGCGGCGATGCTTGACCTTACCTTTGGCCGTAATGCGAATCCGCTTACGTAAACCCTTATGTGTTTTCATCTTAGGCATATGATCTCCACTCCCTCCAAAGAAGGGAAAGACAAAGAGCCCCGCATTATACGGCGAGTTAGCGAATCCGCAACACCCGTAGCGGCCTGGACAACGCTTCTCGTAAATACCTATGCGGTAATTGCTTAGTTAAATTCAATCGACTTCTAACGGCACGGGCATTGCCTGTGTCCTATATCAACGACAGGCTGTTTGCCATAAGGATCTTGGATGTCATTTACGCTGGCCAAGACCCGCATTACAGTCTATAGTGTCTGGCCGTTTAGGCGCGGAACCGAATACGGGCACTTTTGCTGGCGCGGGAGGTCCGTTAAGCCAATTCCGAAACAAGAAATCCTGAGCCTAAGAAAAGGAGTAAGGACATGAGGAACGAACGTCTTTTGCGTATGGCGACTTTGATGGTCGCCTTCTATGGTCTCTGCGTTTCCAGTGCTTTTGCGGGGGAGTCGAGTCAGTTCAAGCTGAGCAGTCTCGATGTGTCTCTCGCGGCGGACGGCCTCGACGAAGAAGAGGCCGCTTCGACGACGATGGAGACCACAACCACCGAAACAACCCATTTCGAGTGGGTGAAAGAAGCAAAGGCCGCCGTTTGGCCTGGTTTCCTGGTTGGTATGGATGGTTTTGGCCAGTTTATCGAGCCGGTCGGCATGCCATTCTACTTTGAAGATCCTTTCATCAAGTCGGACATGCGCCTGGTCTACATCTATCACAAGATTCCGGGCAGCTCGCAACTTCGCGGTGGAAAGGTCCAGCACGTCGCCGCCCAGATTCGCGTCGCACTGACGGAGCGTTTGCAGTTCATCGCCTACAAGGATGGCTACAGCTGGGTCGACGCGAAGATCCTACCGGAGTCCGAGGGGTGGAACGACATTGGCATCGGTCTCAAATATGCGCTCTATGCCGATCCTGATGAAGAGTACATCCTCTCAGGCGGTTTGAAGTGGGAACTCGAAAACGGTGACATCGACACCTTGCATGGCTCAACTCAAGAACTGGTACCTTTCATCAGTGCGGCGAAGGGCTACGAAGGTTTCAATTTTATGGGTACGATTTCGGGTCGCATTCCCACCGACGATGATCTCGCCAGCTACGGTTTGGTTTGGAACCTGCATGCCGACTACAAGGTCTGTGATTGGTTCTATCCACTGGTCGAAGTCCACGGAATTCACTGGTTCAGCGACGGCGAACGTCTGCCGCTGAATATCGACTACCTGGACGTCAGCAGTATTGGCAGCCAAGTTGACGGTCGCGATTTCTTCTCAGCCGGTCTTGGTTTCCGCATTGAGCCCTGTGACTGGTTCTCGTTTGGTGCAACTTACGAATTCCCGCTGGAAGAGAAGTCGGA
This sequence comes from Phycisphaerae bacterium, assembly GCA_028282665.1. Lineage (GTDB taxonomy): Bacteria > Planctomycetota > Phycisphaerae > UBA1845 > UBA1845 > JANQHN01. The sequence goes on from JANQHN010000189.1 coordinate 4,652, forward strand.
AAACATTCAAGACTACCGCTTCACGGTGAATTCGGTCATTCGTTTCTAATACCCACAAAGCCGCTGCTTCGCGGTAACAAACCATGCGGGATACGCTGTTCGGTCAGGAAACGATCGAACAGCTTTCCCGTGACTTACCATACTTCCTGGAGAAAAAGCATGAAAACGACGTGGTTTAAACGGGCCGCCTTGATTGGAACCGGTTTCATGATGGCGATTCTTCCCGGCTGCCTCGAGATCGAGGTTTTGCGATGGGCGACCCCGTTCCTGCTTCACAACTAAACGTCAAACAAAAAGCCAGCCTCGTTCTTTATAGCGAATTGGCTGGCCGTCGGTGACGATTTCATATGATCATTCACTACGGGAGAGATAATCGATGAAGCGAACGATGAAGTTTATGGCGATTTACGGGAGCGGGCTGGGCATGATGTTTGCATCCGGTTGCGCTGCCGATGTTTTGGCTGACGTGCTGTACTTGGTCGCGCCACTGCTTCTCTAACCCAAAAACCTAAGGCAAGTTATAGTCGAGTGTAGCGTCTGACAACGGGCTTTGTTACGTAGAAGACTCGTCCTTGGACGCTCCGATTTAATTAAAACGGCTGTAGATCGCGATTCGTCTAGTGCGAGTCGAAATCAGACGGCAATCAAAAGGAGTCGATGATCGGCGCTGTTTAGTGTGATCGTCGGCTCTTTTTGTGTTTTGATTTTGTCTCAAGCGTTTAGGGCGCAGCTAGCGTCTAATTGGACAGAATCACCTGCAAAGCAGTGAAATCGAGCAAGTCGACATCGCCATCCGCATTGAAGTCGAACGACTGGCAACCGTTCTCCACGGATGAAGTTGGTCCGGCAAGGCATGAGGCGAGGCCCGCCAGGTCTTGCATCTCGCAGTTGCCGTTACAATCGTAATCGCCGATTCCCATTTCGAACGGTCCGATGTCGATGCGACCACAAAGCACACGCGGATGACCCATCAGGTCCGCTGCTCCAGGTGAGAAGGTCATCGAAGGATCACCGGCGTTGATGGTCGGCGATCCAGCCATGGGCCTGTAGTTGTCATCCATTGTTCCGAGTAGACCATCTGGACCAATCCAATCCCTAAACATTGGATTTTCGCCGGAATTCCCCTCGCCGCCCATAGTATCAGTCCATCCTTCGACAACGGAATAGTTGATGGTCGGTATTTCTCCTGCGATCTGGTTCTCTTCGGTGATGGTTGAAGAACCCGCATTGCCCCAGAAAATTGAATTGATGATTTCCGGGGCGCCCAGCGAATTTTCCATACCTCCTTTGAAACCGAGGTTGTAGGCAATGATGCAGTTTTCAAGCCGCGCCGTTGCTGCCGGACCGTGGTTACACACGCCGCCGCCGCCGATGTCCGAGATACTGTTGATTACAATCGTGTTTCGGATTGTTAACTGACTCTGGAAAATGTATACGCCTGCACCACTACGCAAGCCACCATTACCACCCGAAATGACGAAGCCGTCGAGAAGTGTCGTGTCTCCGCAGTACTTGGCCGTGACGACGCGGTACGAATTGTCTGATCGGTTCCAAAACATTGGAACATCGTTACCATCAAGGTCACCCGAAAGAATGGTGAAATTGGATTGCCAGTGACGTTCGTGGAGCGAGTTCTCCCAGCCGGCAAAACCGCCGTAGATTTTCAATCCATCCGAGAGTTCAAACGACTTGGAAGGATCGCCCGTGTTCGAGGGTTTGTACAGTCCCGCAGCAATCCACATTTCTTCCACACCGGGATAGTGCTTCGCCACCTGCAAAGCTATGCGTAAATCGTTCATTGCGTTGGACCAACTGGTCCCATCTCCACCAGCCGGGGCGGATGCATCCACGTAGAGACGTGTGGGTAGTTCAATCGTCTCGCACTCGTCCAGCAGACCATTTTCGTTGTAATCAAACCCGAATTCGTACTTTAAATCACAAACATCCCAAAAACCGTTGTTATTGCAATCGCCGCTGCACTCATCCGGGATACCGTCCCGGTTGCAGTCGGGACTTGTCCAATCTTCAATATCGCAGTCGTCAGGCTGGCCGTTGTTATTGCAGTCAGGCTCGCATTCATCGGGTATTTCATTGTTCGTGCAGTCGGCACTCACCCCGTTGACGATGTCACACGAATCGGGCTGGCCGTTATTGTTGCAATCGGGTTCGCATTCGTCAGGTATTTTGTTGCCGCTACAGTCGGAACTTACCGAATCGTAAACATCCTGTTCGTCAGGCATGCCGTTCGAATTGCAATCACGCGGTTCGTAGGTGACGTACAACGTTCCAAGGCCAATTCTTGAGCAACCGTATTCGATGTACATGTGCCCGTCGTCGCCCCAGTTCGGCCCCCACGAGTTACGCATGATCCATACGCCTTCAGTGCCCATCGCGTCATCCCAGCCTACGAGAACCACCGCATGGTTGATGGGGGATTCATTATCGCAGGCGTTGAACACGCCGCCGTTATAGGCATGGAATGCACCGTTGACGCGAACGCCGACGGATACCGGACCTCTGGTCATGATTGCCTGCTTGATTTGGGGGGGGGTGGGAACCCCGCCGCTTTGTCCGGCAAAGCGGGAGTTCGTGAGGCAGTACGGGTGCCGGTAAGGGCAATTGCAGGGGGTGTCGGCGAATTGATAGGTGAAATCCTGTTCCATGACCGCGCCGCCGCCCGAACAATCATCGGTCGCTCCATCGCATTTGAGGTAATTAAGTGCCGTTTCCGTCCATCCGCCTTCGCATGTTCCAGCGTTCGTGCAACTGACCAGCCATTGTTCCGACAGGTCGACCGTGTAGCCCGTTTGTATAAGGATTGCCTGTTCCATGGCACCGATGGCGCTAAATGCCCAACAACTCCCGCAGCCGCCCTGGTTCTTGACCGGAGTGGTCATGTTTACACCGTCGCGGTCGCGCCAATCGAAACTTGTCGGAATACTCGTAGCGAGCGGCATGCTCGGGTCCCATTCTGCTTCCCGGCCCCAATCCTCGGGAATAACCAAACCGGTCAATTCACTGATGCTGTACCGAGTGGCGTCATTCTCGCCGATGTCGAAAGTCCATCCTTCAACTTCGGCTTGAGCCTTTAGGTCTGCGATGTCTTCCGGGGTGAGCTGTGCCCAAGTAAGCGATGGGGTAAGAAGTAGGACCAAGCAGTAAAGCACGACCATAACCGGCGAAAATCCTCGACATCCCATCTTGTTCTCCGTTCTGACTTGCACGGCCACATCACCCCATTTTCGTATCGTCTGGTGGTTGGTGTACCAGAAACACGAGTCTCCACACTTTCCCAAGCATGCCGTCCGACCGTTCTCTCCAACCAAATTAACACTTTCTATGCTACCAAAAAACAAACATGTCGGGAAAGGCAAAACCCGGCAAAACTCGATATGCGAACCGCCGCACGGGCATGGAGCTGCCACATTATCGGCACATAAAGTTGAATAGACTTCAAAAAGGTCCGTCAAGCTGGATTGGTGTTTTCGTGGCCTGGTATCCTGTATGGAAGGCAAGGAAGGCGAGCGCCGGGAGTGATTTCGATTGATTAGCGATGTTCACGTTACGGCCGTATCTCGCACTGCAGAATTCACCGCGCCGAGTGTTACGCGCAACTGAAACTTGTTCTAGAGAGCACGGTGTGCGATATCCCGACGATAAAATGCTCCTTCAAATTCGATCTGATTGGCCGCTTTGTAAGCACGGTCTTTCGCGACGGCGATGGTATTGCCGAGTCCCGTCACACTTAGCACTCGGCCGCCTGACGTGAGAACCTTGTCGCCGAGTCGTTTCGTACCTGCGTGATGAATCACGACATCGGAGAGCTTCGCTGCATCATCGAGTCCGGTGATGGTTTTGCCCTTTTCGTAGGAGCCGGGGTAGCCGCCCGACGCGAGTACGACGCAGACGGCGGGTTTGGGATTCCATACGATTTCGGCGTCTTCGAGCTTGCCCGCAACGCACGCATCCAACAATTCCAGCAGGTCGGAATCCAGCCGGGCGATGAGCGGTTGGGTTTCCGGGTCGCCGAATCGACAGTTGAATTCGAGCACTTTCGGACCGGCCGGCGTGACCATCAGGCCGACGTAAAGCAAGCCTCGATAAGGGGCGCCGTCGTTTTGCATCGCGTCCACGATCGGCACGAGAATATCGCTTTCCACTTTGCTGAGTAGTTCATCCGTGCCGATCGGCGCGGGGGAGTACGCCCCCATGCCACCTGTGTTCAAACCGGTGTCGCCTTCGCCGACGCGCTTATGGTCTTGGGCGGTGTCAAGCACGTAGATGGTGTGGT
>JANQHN010000236.1 GCA_028282665.1 Phycisphaerae bacterium
CGGGAGTTCTCGTGAGCTCGTACCGTAAGAATCACGCCGTCCATGGCTGTGGATACGACCAGCGCGTCACTTGCGAGCAATACCGGAGCCGAGTCGAATATGATGTGGTCGTATCGTGATGTCGCATCTTCGAGGAAGGTGGCGAACATCTCTCCGCCCAGTAGTTCAGCTGGATTGGGCGGAATCGGTCCGCTCCCCAAAATATCGAGCATCGGCGTACCGCTTGACACAGCGTAGGATGTCAAGCTCCCTTCCCCAACCAGCATATTACTGAGGCCTCGCGATCCCACGTCGGGAAAGATGCGCGACAGCTTCGGTCGTCTGAAGTTTGCGTCGACCAGAAGCACACGTCGACCACCCTGCGCCATGACTGAGGCAAGGTTGATAGCCACGGAAGTCTTGCCATCTTCCGGTCGCGGGCTGGTAATGAGGATGGTTCGTTGTCTCGCTGCCGGTGCGGAGAACTGGAGGTTTGTCCGTACTCGCCTAAATGCTTCCGCGACCATGGAACGTGGAGAATCACGGACCGCGGTCTCGACCTGAGCAATGTCGATTTCCTCATCGTCGATGTCGGGTATCACGCCGAGCATCGCAACATCAAGATGGCGTACAATGTCTTGCGGCGTACGCACGGAGGTATCGAGAATTTCGACCAACAAGCCGATACCTACAGCCAGCCCCAAAGCGAGAACGATACCCAGCGGCAGCATCAACAAGGATGGAAAACTACGCTCGATGGGGGGGACGGCGTTCTGGGTGAAGTCGACCGTGATTGCCGATTTTTCAAGGACCACACGTTGCAAATCGATGACGGCGGTATTGAGTTTTTCCTTTTCGATTTGGTCGTTTTCTATTTCGTCTTTTAAGGTATTGATCTGGAAGAGCGTTTGATCTTGGTCACGAAGTTCCGCTTGAACCAGAGCCAGTCGTTCATTGGCGTCAAATAGGGCGGCTTGTGTATTGTAATACGCAGTATCGACGGCTTCCTTCATGTCGGCCTGTCGTTCGAGTAGCAGTTGGATACGCTTCGCTTCCAGACGATCCTCAGCTACCGCCAGCTGTGTTTGCATTGTTTTGACGACGTCGTGGTTCTCACCGAACTTCTGGCGATCCGCCTCGATTTGCTGTTCCATCAAAAAGACGTTGTTAGCTAATTGAAGCACTTGCGGATCGGATTCAACGGCGGCACGATCCTCTGCGGTAATGCCCACACCGCTCGGATCGCTGTAAACGCTGCGGAATTGATTTAACTGTGCGAGTTCCAATTCCAGGGCAGCGACCTGCGTTTGGTAGTCCTTAGCTTTCAAAGCAGTTGGATTCAATTCCTGTTGGCTGGCGCCGGGTGGTAGTTGTTCCTCAAGACGCCTCAACTGCGTGCGCTTCTCATTGATCCTCGTGTTAATACGCTCGAGTTCTTGCCGTGCCTTGTCGAGCCGCTGTTGAAATTTGTCGGAGGATTGGTTCGTAACGACGTTGAGCCACACTTTGACGAGTTCATTTACAATGACGTGTGGGTCGGCGGCAGACTTCGTGCTCATCGCTACGCGGAGAAAGTTCGTGCCGCGCATAGGTCCCGCCGCGATATCATCGCCAAGCTGTTTTATATGTTCGCCAGGTGGAATTTCCGCGTACCAATTTGTTTCGCGTACCGTATTTAGCTGTAGCGTTTGGCTGAGAATGTCTGGAGTCGTGAGACGCTTGGCTTGTGTCTGAATGAACCGCTCGTGTTCGTCCTTACGCAGCCGGTTTTCCTGGACGCCAACATCCACTTGCGGAAGGTTGGAAATGCACTCGACGTAAGCCTCCGCACTGTAGCGCGGGAAATACTTATGCAGGATGACGTAACCACCCACAGCGGCGCCACTCAATAGTACGAACAGGATTGCGATGAGCACCGTTCGACGACGAATCATGGCGAGCAGATCGCCGGCCGTCACAGTGGTTGCGCCCACCGACTGGCGGGGCGGAACAGGCCCCGGGAGTGCGATTCGCTCTTGAATGGTTGCGGGAACGTCAGTCATAAGACTACCTCATCGAAGGCGGTTGTTTGTTTATGTTGTGGTTCCTGATTCGTTTGTAGCATGACCTGTCTCGTCAGGTTCGTCTACAAATAGATGATCAAGGAAATAACCAATAAGTGCGAACAGCCCAAGGGCAAGCCCTAACATTGCGATGCCGAGTAGCTGGTGCGGTGTGCCTTGAGCGTACTCCTGCCTGCCAATAACCGTAAATACGCCTGTCGTAGTGACTCGAATGATGTTGCAAAAGATCGCGATCGGCACCACCGTCGCAATCATGGTGACGCGTTGCCAGATCGGACGGTCACCCAGGTAAGCCATGGCAACGCCGAGTGCCAAGAACGACATGGTCAGCCTCATGCCACTACAAGCATCTTCAATATAAAGCTGGCCCATGCGGCCTTTGTACATGAAATCAATGACTACCGCCTGCCGCTCCACTTCAAGGTCCGGAAGAATGAGTTCGAGAATCGGTGCGGACATCATAGACGCGAACTCTCGAAGCGGCATAGTAATTTTAACGTAGATGCTCTCGGGCAAAGGAAGCGCAAACAACAAAAAGAGGATCGGGAACCAAGTTACCCGAAGCATGTTCCAACCGCCGAATAACAGAACCAAACCGGCAATTGCTCCAGGAATCGTGAGATCCTGAGGGTACGCCATCGGAAAAATAAACGCGAACAGGAAGTACGCGGCTAGTGATCCGGCCAACAACACCGCACCAAAGTAGTTTACTTGTGGTTTGATGGCAAACAACCGCTCACGCTGGGCAATTAAGAAATAGAGGCTAAAGAACGGCACTATCGGACCGTGCGACCAATTGCCATCGTGGAGCCAGCGGTGGACGAGGTGCAACCGAATGGGAGTCCAATAGGCCAGCACGAGCAAGGCAACGATCACGACAAGCTGCACGCGCGCAACGGGAGCAAAGAAATCTCCCCAAGTGCGAGGCTTGGACCATGCCATGATGCCGGCTTGTGACATTCGATGCTCCATTTGAAATTATGGGAACAAGTTTTGGAACCGGTCTGGCTGGTTGGCCGGATTTGCCTTGGCACCGTACGAATCGATATCTGCGAAATTACGTGAATAGACGAAAGAATATCCAACCGTGTTAGCAGGTGAAGGCAGGGTCCACGCACGAATGCGTTGGAGGAATGGGGCGAAAGGATGTGTGCCTACGTTAATGATGTCCCCACGCCTGATAAGGAAGTCGGATTCCTCTCCCGCAAAAATCGCGTCCAGGTTGACAGGAATTATCTGTTCGCGCTGACCGATTCGGCGATAGATGGTGCATCGATCAGGCCAAGCCAGCGCCGCAAGACCGCCGGCGAGCGCGATTGCGCGTTTGAGTGTTATCTCCTCGGAATTGAACCCGAACGCGCCAGGACGTGCGACTTGGCCCATCACGTAGTAAAGACCAATTTCGCCTGAAACGATGCGAATGACGTCACCGGGACGAACCACGATATTGAATTCGGGATCACCAGTTCTGAGGGCTTGAGCAGGCACTCGAATCACGCGGAGCGTGCTGTCGCCGGCTACGCGTGCCCAGTTTACCGTCGGCCCTTCAAATGGATCGATCGGTTCGGGCTGTTCATTATCAGGGGTTTGGTAATCCGGATTAGGGATGAACTCGTCATTAGGGCCCCAAATCCAGCGGCTTGTCGGTTTAGGCGTTGATTGTGATTCTGTTTCTTCACTCGCGTCACCAACGACTGCTTCGATGATTTCTCGTTGTGGATTCTCTGTGTCGTCGGTTATGGAATGATTCATTTCCGACCCAGGTTCCATGGAATCGTCGTCATCGGCTTGTGGCTCGACGACCTCGGGCAATGCCGGCGTACTGATTTCCGCCGGTTCGGTCTTTTGAGCAGTATCCCGATCGATCCCCAGGTAGCGATCATGCCGGAAGATGTAAACATCCGTTACAAATTCGTTCAAACCACCCACTCGATTGATTGCCTCGAGAATCGTGACGTCCGGACGATCCAATGGCCAAGTACCTGCGCGCAATTGAGCGTTGGTAGATGCGCTGGCCCCGATACCGAAAATGGAATAGGTTGCGTTGTGTTGCACGCCGGGCGTGACCGTGACTTCCGGATTGACGAGTAACTGTTGGACACGAAGCTCATCGACCAACCGCTGTTCGAATTCACGAGGCGTGAATCCCGCTGCTTCTATCCAGCCGAGTTTTGGTATGTTCACCATACCCAAATGGTTGATCTGGTGAACGCTCTGATGCAACACGTTACGCAGTCTGAGCTCGAAAATTTCGACCTGGACTTGGTCACCTTCGGCTAACTCGTACTCCTCGCGGTAAATTTCTAGGTCCTCTTTGGTCGGATACACAGCGCCCATGATGCCGGGAGGCGTGTCCTCCGCAGACAAAGACCTGCGGATTTCCATCGACTCACTCTTTCCAAACGCGCCTACCTGCGTTGGATCAAGCCATCCGTTCCAGATCGCGTTACAGCCAGTTCCAAGCATCAAAGATCCCAGGACCAGCAGGCCTGTCACTCTACTCTGTATCGACATGCCGCTATTCGCTCCACCGCAGGTTGAAAAGGGAATCAGCCATTTCAATCCGATCGATCGCACCGTCCGAATCGTAAGGCCCGTTATGGAAACGACTTTTGACTTTCGAGCGTTGAGATTATCGGTTCATCCACAACGTTCGGTTTAGCAGCGAGCCCGTTCATCGACCGGTTTCGCGCACGTAGGGAGCAAGAATATCAGATAATGCCTGAACGTCAAAAAAGCCCCTACGCTGAATCTCACTCTCCGCCATTAACGGGAGTTCACCTTGCCTGTGCGTCTTTGGGGACTACGCAGGATGCGGCAAGCATGGATTCTAATCGCTTTCGGTAAGCCTGAAAATCCCGATAAATTGCCGATTCTCAATGCTGACCCTAAGCGTCGACCACGACCGTAAACGACGCACTTTAAGTGGACGATGATTCAAAATAGCTGGGGTATCGCCGAAGTTACATTGGATGTACGATGAATTACCGCAAGCGGTTTGCTTGGCTTCCGGAGGTGAACCATGAACGATGGATATCGATTTTCGCTGATTTTGGCGGGATTCATCCTCGGGATCGGCTATGGCGGTTGCATTCCGGTTGACCCCGTTCCAAACATCAACGATAACGCAGGGAACAATTCGAACAACGACAATGGTGCTGCGGATATGATCGTTCCATCTGTGACGCTGACGGTGAACAACCCTTCGCCACAGGTATTAGAACCGGTCGTGCTGACTTGCCGAACTACCAATACGCCCGGAGGAAGTGTCACTTATAGTTTCTCACCTGATAATCGCCTTGTTGTCGACTCTTTGACCGGCCAAGCGACCTTCATCGTGAATGAAGCAGACGTAAACGCTTCTTTGACATTCACTTGTTCGGCATCGAACGAGGCGGGTGCCAGTGCGCCGTCCACCCCCGCCATTGTGATTCCTCGAGATGTTGACGATCCCCTCGATCCGAACAATGGGGAGCCGGACGCTCCTTCTAATCCAGGTCAGGTCGAGGATCCGTTGGATCCTGACGATCCAAACAATCCCATCGATCCTGTAAACTCTATAGATCCGATTATTTTGCCCGCCATTTCGACGATCTAGCGGGAACGTCAAATCATTGGTGCTTAACGGTGGTTGTCTGCCTGGCACCGCTGTTTCACGGTGACCGGAACACAAAACGCCATGGCCAAGTCGCTTTACCTTATCGACGGACACGCACAGATTTATCGGGCGTATTACGCGCCATCTCCTGAGTTTAGCGCTCCATCTGGCGAACCTACGCGCGCGACTTATGTATTCTGCCGCATGTTGCTCCAAATCGTTCGCGAGAGGAAGCCGGATTACTTTGGGATGGTTATGGATGTCAGCGATGAGACGGTCTTCCGGAAAGATTTTTTCCCGGAGTACAAGGCGAATCGTGATCCCGCCCCCGAAGATCTACACCTGCAAGCGGACCGAATCGTGCAGATTGTGAATAGTTTTGGTATTCCCATTTTCCGCGAATCGGGGTATGAGGCAGACGATCTTATGGCAACGATCGCCACTCGCCTCAGTGATGAACCGCTCGATATCTACTTGGTTAGTAGCGACAAAGACCTTTACCAACTGATCACCGACTGCGTTCGCCTGTTCGACCCAAGAAATGGAAAGACGATCGGCAAGGCGGAGCTTATGGAAAAGCAAGGCCATACGCCCGAACAGTCGGTGGAAGTGCAGACACTTTCCGGAGATAACACAGACAACATCCCGGGCGTGAAAGGCGTGGGGCTTAAAACGGCCGTGAAGCTGGTCAACAAGTTCGGGTCGGCTGAGGCAGTGCTCGACAATGCGGATCAGCTTACACCCAAGCAGCGTGAGAACGTGCTTGCGTTTGCCGAGCAGATGCCCATTACCCGTAAGCTTGTCACACTCAAACGCGATGTACCTTTCGAGTTCGATTTGGAAGCATGCAAACTTGAGTCGCTCAATGCCAAGGCTGTTTGGCCGATTTTTCACGAATTGGGCTTTCGAGGGCTCAAAGATGTGCTACGGGAGATAGATCCGGAGGTGAGTGGCGAGGTTGTGGAGCAGGCCGTCGCTGAGCGGCTTGCAGTTACGTTGTTTGATGATGAGGACACAGCCCAAACGTCCGTTGACTATTATACGATCGATACCAAAGAGCAGCTGGCGCACTTCGTTGAGAAGCTCAAAACGCAGCCGAATTTTGCTTTCGACACCGAAACAACCGGACTTAACCCCGTCGCGGCGGAATTGGTCGGACTTTCCTTTTCGTGGGAAGAGGGAGTGGCGTATTACCTGCCGGTTCGCGGCGCGATGGGGAAGACGCTTGAACGGCGGGACGTCATCGATGCGCTCGCGCCTGTCTTCGAAGATGAACGTATCCTCAAAGTTGGACACAATCTGAAATACGACCTGCTTGTCGTTATGCAACTCGGAATTTCTCCAAAGGGGATTTATTTCGATACCATGCTTGCGAGTTTTCTGCTTGAACCGCTGCGTCGGTCGCACGGGCTGGATTACCTGGCCTCGACACTTTGCAACCATCAGATGGTCCCAATCTCGGATCTGATTGGAAAAGGAAAGAATCAGATTACGATCGACCAGGTCGAAATTGCGCGTGTTTCACACTATGCGGGGGAAGACGCGGATTTCACTTGGCGATTGTTCGAGATATTTCAACCGCAGGTAACGGACAGCCATATCGAAAAATTGTTTCAGGAAATCGAAATGCCGTTAGTCCAAGTGCTCGCACGCATGGAAAACAACGGTATGGCGCTCGATATCAAGTTGCTCAAGCGGCTCAGTGACGACATGGCGGAGCGGCTGATTGATCTTACGAAACGGGTTCACGAGGAAGCGGGCCACGAATTCAATATCGATTCGACCAAGCAACTGGCCAACGTATTATTCGATGAGCAGGAGTTGCCGGTTGTCCGCAAGACGAAGACGGGACGTAGCACGGATGCCGAAACGTTGTCACGGCTCGTTGAGCAAAGTGACAACCCCATACCTAAATTGATACTCGAATACCGGGAACTGACGAAGCTCAAGAACACCTATCTGGATACGCTTCCCACGATGATCTGCGCAAAGACGGGCAGGGTTCATGCGAGTTTCAATCAGACTGGCGCTATTACGGGCAGACTTTCTTCGAATGACCCGAACTTGCAAAACATTCCCATTCGCACGGAGGCAGGTCGTCGGATTAGAGAGGCTTTTGTTCCAGGCAGTAAGGACGGCGTAATTTTGGCGGCGGATTATTCGCAGATTGAACTGCGATTGCTTGCCCATTTTTGTAAAGATAGTGCACTGATTGAGGCGTTTCGCCACGGTCAGGACATTCACCGAACCGTCGCTGCCGAAGTTCACGGCGTGCCGTTTGATCAAGTAACACCGCAACAACGCAGTGCTGCCAAAGCGGTGAACTTCGGCATTATTTACGGCCAAACCGCTTTCGGTCTAGCACGATCACTCAAGATATCGCGTGGTGAGGCAGAGGCGTTCATCAATATGTACTTTCTTCGGTATCCCGGTATTAGGCAGTTTATCGATGATTGCGTTTCACGAGCGAGAAAGCAGGGGTATGCGGAAACGGTTTTGGGGAGACGTCGTCCGGTGGATGAGCTTTATTCCCGCAACCCGCAGCAACGCGCTTTCGGTGAACGAATCGCGGTGAACACGGTTGTACAGGGCTCAGCGGCAGACTTGATCAAACAGGCTATGATCGACATTGATCGCGAATTGCTGGCTGTTGGAGGCTCGGCTCGTATGCTGTGCCAAGTTCATGACGAATTGGTCTTTGAGGTTGCGA
>JANQHN010000304.1 GCA_028282665.1 Phycisphaerae bacterium
GACAATCACGTCGTGGAATCAGCTTCACGCTGGAACTGGCGCACACGGGGCAGTTCCAGCGTGAAGCTGATTCCACGACGTGATTGTCAAGACGTCATATTTACGATTCGGTTACAACGTGCGTGCGATGAATGCGGAGCATGTTTTGTTCCGCCGGCACCTTTTGGCGTACGTGTCGGAGTCGTGGTCCTGATGGTTTTGTTTGCCTCTGGTGGACTTTACCAATGGGTACTGCCGTCTTTGGTGCTATTTATTCGCGGCTTTTTCTCTGTCCCTTCTTTGCTCGATTTCAGCTTGGGCGTGGTTGGAATCAGCATGAGCTTTTGGGCCGTTTTTGTAACTCTGCAAAGTGGGCACTACCAAATCATCTCACGGGGCAACGAGGCGTCCTAGCAGCTTGCTGGTTTTTACCCCAGAGCTTATAGCAGTTTCAATCCAAACGTAGCGTTGTATGTCGACTTTCCGGCAGTACAAAACACGGTGTCGGACGTTATACCTGGCTAAAGCTTGCTCTAGTTCTCATGGAAATCTCTTTAGACTGAGGATCCACTTGGTACGCCTGTGACGAGCTACTACCATACGGATCATTTAGGAACGACGAGATTGATGACGGACGGAGGAGGTTCGATTGCGAGCAGCATGACGTTCACGGCCTACGGTGAGTCGGTCTCCGGCACGGCGCAACGTTACGGCTACGCGGGGGCGCACGGTTGCCAGGCCGGTCCCGAAGTGCCGTTCCAGCATCTGGGACATCGTTACTACGATCCGTCGATCGGACGGTTCTTGCAAAGAGATCCGATTGGAATTGCCGGTGGGCTAAACGTTTATGCGTACGCTCACGCAAGGCCGACGCAGTTCGTGGATCCTTTGGGTCTCTACGTAATTTTCATTCCGCCAGCCGGACCTTGGGTACAGCTTACGCCCAGTGACATCGAGGCCGCAGGGAAGGCAATAAAAAGAGCATTACCTGCCATTGGCGGGAAGATTGTCAAGGGCTTGACCGGAAAGTCACCAGTTCGTATTGGCGGCCCGCTTGCGACTTGCGTGGGGGCTCTTGGGGCTGCACCGGACGTGGTCCGGATAGGTGTTGGGGTTAAGCTTTGCGGGAAAGTGCTGGAAGAAGCACAAGATGCGGATGATTTCTTAGACCGTTGGGAGCGTAAAAGGGATAAATGGGTGAAACCGGGTAGATTGAACTATTAGTGGAAAAGCCAATTCTTTGTGAGAAATGAGATGAAGATCGTCCCATTCCTCATTTGGATCTATCGATTTGTGATTTGTTGGAAGGATCTTTCATGCATATGTCTGAAGATAACACATCGACGAAAATATCGAGGTTCAGCCGGATGATCCGAAGAACTGGAAATCTCTCTTTCGTGTTGTTAATTTTGCCTACCCTCGTGTGTCTTTGGCTGTTGTACGACCGTGCGAATGCGGGTCAGCAGAGTCGTGATTCGATTGCGCGGGAGCTGCGCGCCAATCGATTCGTGATCGTCGACGAAGCGGGGCGAAAACGCGGCGAATTTGGCATGTCTGAGAAAGGGCAACCTCAAGTGCGTTTGTGGGATGAGCGGCGTCGTATGGCGGCCAGAATGGAAATCGATCACGATGGAATGCCTGCTCTTTCGCTTGAGCATTTCTCCGGTCGGCCACTCGCCGCCATGGGTGTAGTGAATGGTGAAATGCCACTGTTCGTAATGAATAATGCGAAGGGTAATCGCAAAATCCGCATGGTCATCAGTGACAAAGGCCTGGCGATGCTGGCTTTCTATGATGATAAAAAGAATCAACGTTGTACGATGTTATTGGGCGAAGAAGACGATCTTCTGCTCAGCTTAGCCGATGTCGTTGGGCAATCGCGCCTGGATCTTTCTGTAAGTAATGAAGGGGAAAGTACTCTACAGTTGAACGATGCGAGTGAGCAACCTAAGATTAGCTTACAGGTTGACGCTGCGGGAAATGCCCTTGGGGCTGTGCTCGGCCTGGATGGGAAACCCATCCGGTGGGCCGCGGAACCGTAAGGCCATACTTTTCAGAAGAGTTACGGTTGCTTTGGCAGCATTGGACAAAACCGATGTTTGAATGGCTTGGAGTGGCAGTAAATTTTCTGTAACTGTTCGAGCTTCAAGGCACGTCAGCCAATCGGTGGCACACGGATTGTTGCCCCACCCCTTCATCTCGCTGGGGTGGGGCAGCTTTTTTCGCTTCCTGCTTTCTCCACTCTGCGCGATGACCTCACTCTTGTAACACCTATGTCGCAATCTGTCTTCCGATCCAAACTTACAGCAAGATCGGCGACGTTTGAGCGTTTATCACGCTGAGTCGCCGTTATTTTACCTTTCCACGCGACGTGCTTGACCGTTTCAGCACGGGATCGAAGATTGAGCGGGTTGGCGCGGTTCAATAATCGGCGATCTGGCCCGGTGCCGCGCGACGACGAAAACCTGTGCCTATGAACCTGACGGAAGAACAGCGATGGATGCTCGATGCCGGTCGCGGCGATCGGGAGGCGTTTGCGCTGGTCATCACACGGTATCAAGGCCCCGTCCTTCGATTTATCAGCCGGTACCTCTCCCAAGTGGATCGGGAAGTGGCGGAGGATCTGACGCAGGACGTTTTTTTGCGGGCGTGGAAGGCCGCCGCCAACTATTCGCCCAAGGCCAAGGTAATCACTTACCTGCTCCGCCTCGCCACCAACTCTTGTTTAAATCATCAACGCGCCGCCAAACACCGCCGGCACGCATCACTTTTCGAGAATCATCGCGACGAGGCATTAGTAAGCGGCTCCGAAGGTGGTCTGGGTGCCGGCGAGTGGTCGATGGACCGGTTAGAGCGACAAGCGAAAGTCCGTCGTGCGATCGCCGACCTGCCCCAAAACCAGCGCGCCGCCATCGTCTTGAGGCATTACCACGAACTGTCGTACGTGGAAATATCGGAAGTTTTGGATATTTCCGCTTCGGCGGTGGAGTCGTTGCTCTTTCGGGCTCGGACGAGCCTGAGGGCGGCATTGACCAAAGATCGTGACAAATACGCAACGCAAGAACTTCGCGGCCTGCGTGTTGAACCCCATTGAAAGGAGGCCTCGTTACAGGCCATGAAATGCGACACGACAAGACAACTCATTTCGGCCATGTTTGACGGCGAATTGTCCGCGGCGGATATGGCGCGCGTTCGGGACCATTTGTCCGAATGCGATGATTGTCGAGATTTCGAAGCGGGTATTTGCATGGTTTCGACGCGGCTTTATGAGTTTGATGTGGATGAGCCGGGCGAATCGCTGACGAATCGGGTCCTGGCTTCCATCGAAGAAGCCGACGTTGAACCGATCGATAGCAGGCCTTGGCTCGAACTGTTTAGACCCGTCCCCGCTGGTGTCGCGGCCGCCTGTTTCTTCTTCGGGATGACGTTCGCCTGGCTGAACATCAACGGGGCGGAGTCGGGAAGTGTTGTCGCGGATTCCCAGAACGGCGAAGTCATTGCCGTAGAGGACGACGCGACGCTGGAACACCAGTACCTTTCCGCTGCGATGACCAGTCCGCTGGAATCGTCGGTCTGGGAACTTGTGGCGATGGGTGAGGAGTAGGGTATGGCAACCAAATACAGATATTCGAATGCGTTTTGGGTGTTACTACTTGCTTCACTCGCATTCAATCTTGGTATTGGTGTTACGTTCGGCATTAAGCGCACGGTCGATGATAAGCCGGCTTGCAGGAAACCGGACAAACGCCCGCATCACAAACGCATGTTCGAACGGCTCGACCTGACGGAGGCTCAGCAAGAGGAGTTGAAGGATTCTCGAAAAAAGCTGCGCAGTGAATTACGCGGTCTGCACGATTCCATGATGGAAGATCTTCAAGCATTGGTTGAACTGATGATGGCGGATGCCGTGGATGAGGAAGCGCTCGATGCGAAAGTCGCGGCGATCGAAGTGTGTCGTACGGAAGTTCATCGTCTGTTGATTGATCATCTTCTCGAACTTAAAGAAAACCTTGAACCCGAGCAGCGGGAAGCACTGCGTGAGTTTGTGGAGAGTTCCATGAAGCGGGGCGGTTTTGGTCCGATTTTTGGTCGAGGTGGTCGGCACGGTAGCGGAAATCACGGCTGGCGTGGCAATGGGTTTCACCGCGGTATGAATCAGCAAAAAGATAAACGTGATCCGCAACAAACAGACAAACTCATCGTTGATGAAGAAGACGGTTCGGAAGTAGACCAAAACTTGAAGCCGTTTGAGCAGGAAACAACATCGTCCGGTAAGGATGATTTGGATCGTGGATAGATTGGAATAAGGGTGCGAGCTGCGAATTTGTGGGACCAATAACGCAGCCCACACCGAAAGACAGTTATTAGGAGAATACGCGATGAAACGGACAATTTCAATGATGATCGCTGTTGTTTTGGCGGTTGGCGTCTGGTCGACAACCGCGATGGCGAAGGATGGCACTCCCAAGTGTGAAGGGCGTGGACAACGATTGCTCGACAAGTTCGGCGACCAAGGCATCGACGCAGACGGTGACGGCACGCTGACTCGCGAGGAAGTAAAGACGTTTTTTGAAGCGAATCCGGACCTATTGCCCGCATTCGGCGAAGGGCGTCGTGGAGCAGGTTTCAAGGGCAACCGCGGCAAGGGTTTTGGCGCGAAACGTGGCGGACCGGCGATGGGTCGAGGGCATTATGGCCGAAGGGGGCCTGCCAGAGGGTTACGAATGCTCGACACCATTCTGTCCGAGACGCCTCCAGAAGATATGCCGCCTCGTCTGCTTGCCAAAGTCGACACGGACGGTGACGAAAGCGTCAGTGCCGAAGAATGGCGGGCGTTTACAGAGCAGGCTCGTGAAAAGATCAGCACCCGCGTGATGAAGCGTTTTCCCGAGGCCGATGCGGACAAGGACGGCACGCTTAGCGACGAAGAACTCCAAACGTTTAAAGCTCAGCACGTCGTGCGCCTCAAGACACGATTGCTCGAGCGCCACCCGGAAGTGGATGTCGATAACGACGGTGCGATCAGCGATGAGGAATTGGAGGCGTTCAGGGCGGATCGCAAAGCCGGTCGCGTTACAAAGTTACTGGACAAGCACCCTGAGTTGGACACCGACAACGATGGGATTCTCTCGGATGAGGAACTAAGCGCCGCTCGTAAGCAGCGCAATGCCAACCACAGACAGCGTATCCTGGATCGTTTTCCCGAGGCCGATGCTGACGGTAATGGAGAATTGAGTGATGAGGAGGCAAAAGCTTTTCGCGGGAAAATGAAGGAGCAGCGTTCGCAGCGACGCGGCAAAGGTCAATCGGCGAACCGTGGCGGAGGATTCTTCAGGACTTAATCAGCCTTGTTCCAGATGGAGTTGCGGTTGAAATTCGATCGGAGTGAGATTCACTCGGTGCGTTTGCATCGGTGAGAGGGCGTTCGTCGAACGATGAGCACCGGATTAGTCCTCTTGCCGTAAATCAAAAAAGAAATGAGGTAGGCGGCGTTGATTCAAAGGTGATCAACGCCGCCTGAACTTGGACCACAGGGGGAGTATGCAACCGGCGTAGAGGGAGGAAGGCCGGTCGCGGTGGCCCAAATGAGTCGAATCTTCTTTCAGTACGCGCCAAGGCTAAGGGTTGAAGAACAAATATAAACATTGCGGTTCAGTTGCCGCCTCACTGAACTGCGATACGAAACTACAGGTATGCAGTAGCAGGGGAGGCGGC
The DNA here is from genome assembly GCA_028282665.1 of Phycisphaerae bacterium. Lineage (GTDB taxonomy): Bacteria > Planctomycetota > Phycisphaerae > UBA1845 > UBA1845 > JANQHN01. Next base: position 5,695 of record JANQHN010000304.1, read on the forward strand.
AACCGGTTTGCCGCGCAACGGGCAAAACACTGCATGGCTGATGCGAAGAAGCCGATGACACTGCCCGAGCGAGCCTAGCCGAGTTCGCGACCTGGCGGAAGCGATCGACAGGTGGTCGTCCTCGCTGGTGGTTGGGCTGTCTGTCGGTTCACACCAATGCGGCGACTCCTTTACTAAGTCATTCTTCAAACGCAAATCTGTCAAAAAACGGTTAAAAAAGTGGAGATTGCATAACTTGTTTTGAGGCAATGACTTGGAGAAGCAGTTGCAAGTGAGTGGAGTGTGTTGTGTGACGCAGTGCTCCAACAGCAGCCAAGAGGTGGGTTGAATCATTTCTGCCTTGATACGGTGTGGTGACCCTATTCGCGGTAATCGCAGCCACATCCTGTGCGAGTTGGATCCTCATCCAGGAAGTCAACAAGACCTTGGCGAGTGCGATTCACTGCTAATTGAAATATGTCAGGCCTGGCATAGTGGCCTGATGGGTCGAAATTCTGTCGCTCCTCCCGGATACGAGCGGGGTCGAGATCGACCGTGAGTAGCGTTTCTTCGTTTGTGACCGGAGCGACAAGCCATTCGCCATCAGGTCCGGCAACACACGATCCCCCGTCGTAGATTGTTTCTCTCGGCGAGCACATTTTGTCACGCAGTGGCAAATCGCGAGGAATATCCGAATCGCGAATCAGTCCAGATACGGAAGCGACGTACGATCTCGACTCCATCGCAATAAAACGAGTGATGTCTTTCGTTAAACGATGTGCCCCAGGCCAAAGAGCAATGTGTAAATCCTCACCAGCGGCGTAAAGCGACGTGCGAGCCAGGGGCATCCAGTTCTCCCAGCAATTCAGTCCGCCAACCGTGAACCCACTCACTTCGTGCGTGACAAGTCCTGCACCATCTCCGTGCCCCCAACTGAGTCGTTCTTCATACGTGGGAACCAGCTTGCGGTGCACCGACGCCACTTCGCCTCGGTCACTGATGAATACACGTGAGCAGTAAATGGTGTACCCTGCACGTTCTTTCGGACGTTCCGCTATGCCAAGCACTACCCAAATTTCGTGTTCCTTGGCCGCTTCGCAGATCGCAGTCAGGCCACCCTCCTCGAGGCATACCGCTTGTTCAAGGTAGCGCGAGTGCAGAGCTTTTTGCTGGGGATCATCGAACCGCGCACCTCCCGTTCGTGAGAGCCAAACCGGATAAGCAGGGAGAATGGTTTCGCCAAACGCGACGATTTGCGCGTCCAAGCCCGCCGCCTGAGTGATTCGATCTATGATCTTGACCTGCGTAGCTTCGCTGTCGACTAAAACGGGGGCGATCTGGGCGAGTGCCAGTTTGAGCATAACCTGTCTCCGTGGATGGATGTTATTGATTTGCGAGTTTAACTTACATGCTGACGCTGATCTATACAGCGGTCGCGCTCTGGGGCAGTGATGGCCCACCTTGTTTTACAGTGTGCTGGACCATGTCCATCTGCCCGGCATGGCTTGTTGCGATGGGAAAAATCAGGAAATACGGTCGCAGTATGCGTATGCACAGGCAAGTGCCGTCGAAAGCACCGGAACCCTTCTCTTTGGAAGATGCGTGAATCGATACAACCACTATACTGAATCGGAGCAAACGATTCTTGCGTTTGATGTCTTGTTGTTTGGGTTCTTGAAAGTGAGCGGTCGAAATGGGTGGCCTATTTGACGGTACTGCATTGGAAAGACCCGTCACCTGCGAGCGGTGCCATCTAACATTGGATGAGTGTCGGTGTCCCCGTTCTGAGGCAGGAGACCTTTGCCCCCCCTCTGTCCAGCAGGCCCGAGTTCGGCGCGAGAAGCGTGGCGGAGGAAAAGTTGTCACCGTGGTCACTGGGCTCGATCCGTCGGCTAGCGATCTTAAGGCGATGCTCAAAACACTCCGATCGAAGTGCGCGGCTGGCGGATCGATCGAAAAAGATGGGTTTTCGCTCCAGGGCGATCATGCGGATCGCGTCGTGGCTTTGCTCAAGGAGATGGGATACCCCGCCAAACGCAGCGGTGGATGATCGAGATCGGGAGGATTGTCCGATGCCGGCAGCAATGAAACCGTATGATTTCCCTCGACGTTCCGTGCAGGAAATGGTCCAAACTTCGGATGCGTTGATCGAGCGTATGAGTGGTCGGCGCAGTTGTCGAACGTTTAGCGACAAACCAGTGCCACGCGATGTTATTGAAAAGGTGATCGCCGTCGCTCACACGGCACCAAGCGGTGCAAATCGCAAACCATGGCGTTTTGTCGTGGTTGATGATCCCGCACTGAAGAAAGAAATACGCGAGGCGGCGGAGGCGGAGGAGCGGGAGAACTACGGGCAACGTTTTCCGGCAGAGTGGCTCGAGGCCATCGAGCCGCTAGGGACCGACGCCCACAAACCCTTTCTGGAAATCGCTCCTTACCTTGTAATCATGTTGCGGATCGATTGGGAGGAGATTAACGGAAAACGCTTGCAGAACTACTACCCCATGGAATCGATTGGCATTGCGGCAGGGATGTTTCTGATGGCTTGTCACCAGGTCGGGCTTGCGACACTGACTCACACTCCCAGTCCAATGAAATTCTTACGTGATCTGCTAGGTAGACCGGTCAATGAAAAGCCGTTTTTGCTTATTCCCGTCGGATACCCCGTTAAGGATTGCCAAGTCCCGGACATACCCAAGAAGCCGGTTGGCGAGGCGGTAGTCTGGAACCGGTAAGCGCTCGGATTTGGAGCCGAGCGTCGCCTATCGCTTCCCTGTTGATGTCGGACGAAAAAAACAAGATGTGCGAGTTGGTAGTACCGCTGCGTTCGGCTATGTGTTTTGCAGCTCAACAAATCCATGGGGCGCTTTTTTCGCTATATTCGGGTAGTGGGATAGTCGGCAATGTGGCGTTCTTACCGACACGTTTCCGAAAAACGCGGCGTGCATACCGCTGGTGTGCCGGGAACCCTTTGAGTTAATTAAAGGTCGATAACCTAAGGCAACAGTCTATTATTCTACTCATCTTTTGACACGCTCGTGACGAAGAATGACTGACGTTTGCAACGAATGTTCAGGATACCAAACAAAATAAAGCTAAAATTTATTTCAATGGCCTTATGTATCTGAATTTTAGCTAAAATTCTTTCTGTTGCTGAAGTGGGACGAAGATAAATACGCCGGGATATGGGATTTAGTGAGGTTGAAGGGAAGCGGGACGGATTGTCAATTGTTGTATGGGCTATCTAAGTAACGGGAGAAAGCTGCGGAATATCGGCAAAAGTCTTGAATCGGACGTTCTGTTTGTGCAGAATAAAGATGTCAGACGATGTTGATACGTCGTTTTTTGACGCAATGGCGGGGTAGCGGTTAGTCGTCGGATGTTTGGGCTGCTTAGGGGTATAGCTTGAACGGTATGATCGGCGGCTTAAATGGAGGGGCCTAGCAAGAGATTTTCTCGAAAGAAGCCGGGGTACGGACCTTACTGCCATTCGCATCTCCCCCACCGCGGTAGCGTTGGATTCCGTCATTTTTGTTTGTCGCGGACTGTTTTTTGAAGGCATTGAGAAAGACTGGTTTTTTGTTTTTGAGCATTGGAAATCGGCGTCAGGAATGTGGCTTAACGGCGCCTCACCCAGGTCGCGCCTGCGCACGATGAACGAACTCTCTTTTGGAGGAGGTTATCGCATGAAGTGGAAAGTACTGTGTACGTGTTGTGCTCTGTTGGCTTGCGTTGGCATCGCCACCGCAGATCAGCCGCAAAGCTCGGCAAACAATGTCGCCCGCACGCCTGAGGCGAGCGATTCGATCAAGTCAGATACGGCATCGAACAGTCCTGCAGCGACGCCGACTTTCAAGGCGAAAGAACAGGTTAGTTCGATCGTTTCCGGGTCGCGTGCGCTGGGCATCATTTGGGATAACTATCCGGATGATGACTTGAATGGCACTGTTGGTTCGTCCCAGCTTGCGGCGGGCTCTTTCCAGTCGCAGACGGCGGACGATTTTATCTTTACTCAGACTGTCGACGTCGAAGCGGTTCGTTGGGTTGGCGGTCTATGGAATGCTAATCCCCCCATCGTCAACGGCGGTACGTTCAAGATTCTGATTTACGAAGATGCAGGCGGCTCTCCTCCGGGGCCGGGTCTTGGTGATCCGAGTGGTTTTGCGATTGCGACGTACAACATCCTGTTGAACAACATCGACATCACGACCATCGGTACGGATAGGTATGAGTACTACACGGAGCTTCAAACGCCGTTCACCGCGCAGGCCAATACCCGTTACTGGATGGCGATTCAAAATGTGCGGACTTTTCCTCCACAGTGGGGAATGGGTGAGGCGGCCATTGTTCCTCCGGTTGAGTTGGGTGGCCGAAACGGATTCCCCGTTTTGGATGTCCCGTACTGGCAACAGGAGATTCTGGGTTACGCGATCAAGCTGTACGGTGAGGTCGGGGCGGTTTGTGGCAACAATATCGTTGAGTTCGGCGAAGAATGTGATGGTACGGACGATTCGGCTTGTCCAGGTTTGTGCCAGCCGGATTGTACCTGCCTGGCTTTAGGTGCCTGCTGCTACTTCGGTAGTTGCGAAGGTGGTGGTCCGATCACCGAGCAGGCCTGCGCCGACCTTGGCCAGGGTGCCCCCTTCGACTGGTTCGAGGGTGAGGATTGCTTTGGCGAAAACCCGACGATCACCTGCCCGGGCGGTCCTGAAGAGGGTGCTTGTTGTTTCTACGAAGATGGCGTTCCCGTGGACTGTATAGACAGCGATGTCGATGGTTGCGGTACCGTTGGTGGTGTGTTCTACGGTGGTGAAGTTTGTGCTGAGTTCACCTGCCCCGAGGATCCCTGTGGGCCAACTTCGTTCTTCGCCCAGGACAAAAACGGCAGCATCGCTTACACCATCGATCAGCTGCCTGGCACTGTCGGCGCAGACAATTATTTCGATATCAACAATGATCTGTCCGGTCTAAGTTGGTACGGTGTCTTACGTCGCTTTAGTAGCGGAAACTGGATCGCTTGCGAGAAGGACGTTGATGAGTACCGGATCACCATTTACGGTGACGATGGCGCAGGTATTCCCGACACAACCAATGTCCTCTGCGGTCCTTACACGGTTGAACCGTTCAAGCTCGACACGGGCGACAATTTCAACGATTCACCCATCTGGCGCTACGATGCCACCCTCGATCCGGCGTGTCCCGCGACGAGTGGCTGGATTGAGATTGTCGGTTTGTACAACGGTGTCGACAACTGCTGGTCACTGTGGCATGGCTCGGTTGACGGCGATGCTCGAGCGTTCCAGTATTCCATTGACACTCAGCCTGTTGAGGGCGACCTGCTCACCGATCCGGATGAAGATCTTGCGATGTGTCTGACGGGCGTTTACATCCCCAGCTTCGGTGCTTGCTGCAACGATGAGGATGGTACCTGTCAGGAAAACGTCGAGGCGCTCGATTGCCCGGCTCCGTTGCGTCACACTCCGGATACGCTTTGTGCGGAACTCGACCCGGCTTGCGGCAGCGCTCCCGGCGCTTGCTGCCACCTTGATGGCACCTGCGATATCGTTGCCAACCCTGGCGACTGCACCGGTGTGGATGATGTCTGGCTGGGTCGCAATACCTTCTGTGAGGATTGCCCCTGCCGTCTGGTCTGTCCGGCCAACGGTGTAGCCGAGAGCGAGTCGTGTGGCGACAACACCAACGGTGGTTGCAACATGGATCCCGGCTTCGAGACCTGGGAGCCTCTGACACTCGATACGCCTGTCTGTGGTACCATTTGGGGAGACGGTGTGGCGGAGACCCGTGATACCGACTGGTTCGAAATTCAGCTGCAGCCTGGTGACTATGTCTGGCGTGTCCAGTCTGAAATTCCTGTTGTTGGCGGCCTTGTTTCGGGTGATCCTCCATTCAACGGCAATCCGAACTGTACAGACGTAGATGTCATCTCTCCGTTCGGTTCTGGCGCACCTTGCGGCGTCGTGGACGTTGCGATTTCCATCACCGAGGCCGGCACTTATTGGTTCTTTGTCGGTACTAACGGATTCTTGGAGTTCCCCTGTTCAGAGCCGTATGGCAGCAACTACATCGCCGAACTGCGTTCTCCGTGCGATCTGACCTGTGATCCGGGCGCTACGCCGGAAAACGAGCCGGATTGCTTTGACGGGTATGTGGACACGACCAACGGTGGTTGCAACTCTGATCCCAACGTCTTTGCGCCGATTTCGCTTGGCGACACGATCTGTGGCACTAGTGGTACGTACACCACGGATGGCCAGGGTCGTCGTGACACTGACTGGTATCAGTTGGTTCTGACCGAGGATACCGAGATCACGATTGACTTCGTGGCCGAGTTCCCCGCGTCGGCCGGCTACATCGTTTACAATGAAGGTTTCGAGGGTTCGGGTAACTGCGATCAAACTGCTGGTGTAGCCACACTGCCGGCAAACGAGCCTTGTACACCGCAGTCCGGCATCACCGATTGCCTGCCCGCCGGTACCTGGTGGATTTTCGTCTCGATCGATAACGACGCCGCCGCGGATGTTACCTGCGGTTCCGAGTACGAGTTGACCGTCACGGGTGAGGCTTGTGGCAATCCTTGTCCGTTCGATTTGGATGGCAACGGCGCCGTTGGTCCGGGTGACGTGGGTGTCGTCAAGAACAGCTTCGGCTGTGACATCAACCTGCCCGAGTGCGCCGCGCTCGACTTCGACAACAACGGCGCCGTCGGTCCCGGTGACGTCGGTCAGGTCAAGAACGAGTTCGGTCCTTGCCCGTAATGGTGGCTTGAATCGAATCGATTGATTAACAAATAGCCTCGGATCCGTCGTGATCCGAGGCGCCCGATAGACGAAGGGCCTATCCGATCACATGGTCGGGTAGGCCTTTCTTAGTTACACGCGCAGAATTCAGGTTTCAGGATATGCGGCAGGCTACAGTTGCAAGTGCGCGCCGGCTTCGTCTTTTTCGTCTTGATTAGGCGTTACCGAGTGCGAACAATGAGTGGGGTTGTTTTCTTAATTGACGGTGCGGCAAGTCGATAAATCGAATGGTGACCCATTGGAGGGGGATGTTATGGTTTGTTCTAGGTCCGCCGGTTTCCGCCGATTGAGTGCGATCGTTTACCTTGCACTGTTGACCGGCGCGTCTGCACAGATTGATGCTTCCCGTTCCCACTTCGATCGTCACAGATCGGTTCTAGCAATGCGATCCGCCGATTACCTGGATAGTGTACCGGGCAGACTTGTATTGCCCGATTTTACAGGGACGAACTTTCGTGGCACTATTTTTATAGCGATCGTGTTGGACGACTACCCCGAAGAGACAACCTGGGAATTGGTGAACCGCGATACGGATGAGCTAATCGCAAGTGGCGGACCCTACGACAATCAACCGGGCGAATTGATCTTGGTCGAAGTGACGGTTGATGACGGTGTTTGTCACCGTTTTACGATCTTCGATACGTTCGGTGACGGTATCTGCTGTTTCAACGGACTTGGGTCGTACAGCGTCACCTACAACGGTGAAACGGTATGCAGCGGTGGGGAATTCGAGTTCCAGGAGACGTGCGACTTCATCGGTGAGTCATGCGTGATTCCCGTGGGTGCGTGTTGCATTGAATTGAACTGCGAGGTCCTGCCCGGCAGTGACGGAGCCGTCACCGAAGCGGAGTGCGCTGCTTTTGCCGGGCAGTTCGGTTTCGATTACGAGTGGTATGAAGGCGAATCCTGCCCCGAGTTCGTTTGTCCACCACCGCCGACGGGCGCTTGCTGCGTGTACGAGGATGGTGTACTCGTACAATGCGTGACGTCTGACGAAGCCGCTTGTTTGCAAGTCGACGGATTGTGGTTTGAAGAGCAGGATTGCTTCGGGAATCCGCCATTCGAATGTCCAGCCGATCCTTGTGGTCCGGAAACGCTCTATACACAAGCTGTAGGCGGAACCGTTGGAATTCCTGCTGACGAACGCGCGTTCGGTGGGTTTATTGCGGCGGACAACCTTATCGAGTTCAGCGGTGAGATTGAGCAGCTCTCGTGGTTCGGTATGAATCGCGTGTTCGATGGAACGGTCTTTCGCGCATGCGAGAAAGAGCCGGAGTTGTTTCAAATCGTCGTGTTTGCGGATGATGGGACACAAACGCCTGATGTCGACCATATTCTCTGTGGACCGTACACGGTTCAGCCGCTCAAGTGGAACACGGGCGATTTTTTCAACGATTCCCCCATCTGGCGATACGACGCGGTCATCGCTCCTAGCTGTGTGGTGACGACGGGTTGGGTGGGTGTGTTCGGATTGGACAATGGCGAGGATTCGTGCTGGTTTTTGTGGCATAGTTCTTTAGCGGGCGATGGCGGTGCGTATTGGTGGCCTGAAGGTACGCCGCCCGAGCCTGAAGACTTTCAGAATGTTGATTTGAGTATGTGCATCCTGGGCGAGTACGTACCTATCTTCGGTGCCTGTTGCGACGACGAAGTTGGTGTATGCACGGAAGACGTGGAAGTGCAAGATTGTCCCGGGCCACTTCGTCATGCGCCGAACGCGTTGTGTGCGGATTTTTCTCCAGTGTGCGGTGAGGCGCCGGGGGCTTGCTGCCACATTGATGGCACTTGTGATGTGGTGGACGAGGCCGGGCTCTGCGTGGGAGCGGATGACCTTTGGCTTGGTCGAAACACGTTTTGTGATGATTGTCCCTGTCGGTTGAGTTGTCCTGCCGGTGCGGAATTGGAAGACGAGGTATGCGGCCAATCAGCGAACGGTGGATGCAGTGGGCAGCCCGGCAACATACCACAGCCGATTACGCTTGGCACGCCGATTTGCGGCCAGGCGTGGGCGCAAGATGATCTGCGCGATACGGATTGGTATCGCGCAGAACTTCTTCCCGGCGAATACACGTTCACGGTTGAGGCAGAATATCCTGTAGCGATGGGTTTAATCGAATACAACCCGGATTTCGAAGGTTCCGGCAACTGCAACGAGATTACGGGTGAAGTAAACCCATTTGCCACCGCCCAAGGCTGTGAAGACGTTTCTGTGACCTTCACCATTTTCGATCAGGGAACCTATTGGGTATGGGTATCGGTTGACGGTTTCGAAGGTGTTCCTTGTCGGCCGGATTTCGGCAACAACTACGTTGCGCTGTTGGATTATGAAACCCCGCCGTGTTTTTTGGATTGCTCGCCCCAATCCGTGCCCGAAGGCGAGCCGGACTGCGAGGATCAGTACGTGGATGTCACTAATGGTGGTTGCAACAGCGAACCGCCGGTTTTCTCGTCGATCACTTTGGGCGAACCGGTATGTGGCCGTTCCGGTACGTACTTTGGTATTGAAACCGGCAAGCGCGATACGGACTGGTACGAGATCGTTTTAACGCAGGAGACTGTGCTTACGGTCGAGGTGATTTCCGAGTTTCCGATTGCCGCGGGCGTTGTGCGATACTTACCGGGTTTCGAGGGTAGCGGCGATTGTTCGCAGATCACGGGGATATCGCCTATCGAGTTTGCCGACCCTTGTGAGAATGGCGTAGCGGTTTCGACTTGTCTTATGCCTGGAACCTGGTGGGTGTTTGTAGCCCCGCAGGGGTACATTGGTGTGCCGTGCGGTGCAGAGTACGACCTGTTGGTGACGGGAGAGGTGTGCGGCGAACTTTGTCCATACGATCTGGACAACAATGGGGCTGTCGGTCCGGGCGACGTGGGAATTGTCAAGAATGCGTTCGGTTGTGATGTGAATGAGCCAGCGTGTGCTGCACTGGATTTCGACGAGAACCATGCCGTGGGACCTGGCGATGTCGGAGTAGTCAAGAATGCATTTGGAGCGTGTCCGTAAGGTGCTCACGCCCGGCACCGTGTTTTTTTGCACTGTCAGTCAGTCGGCTTTGAGCGCTACGCCTGGATTGAAACCGCTATGGAATTCGTCGAACGTGTGTCGTTTTGGCTTGGGAGTTATGACCACAGGCCGGGCAGGCGCGATCGGCACTTCGGACAGGCACCCTTTTTGTTGAGATTTGTGCTCAGCACTTTCGTGCCCAGTCTTGATACCAATTCTTCGCCGCACTTTGGGCAGAACGTGTTGCACAGCTTGTGTGGGGCGATGTTGGCGGTGTAGACGTACTTCAGGCCTGCCGATCGTGCCGTTTGGCAAGAGGCTTCGAGTGTCTGAACCGGCGTTCGCGGTAAGTTCTTCAATCGATACATCGGGACGAAGCGTGCAAAATGAAGCGGTGTATCCGCTCCGAGTTCGCTCTTGATCCACCTCGCCATTTCTCGAATTGTCGGCTGATTGTCGTTGTACGTGGGCACGATAAGGTTAATCAGTTCGAACCAGGATTTTGTGCGCTTTTTCAGCGTTGTAATCGCCTTCAACACGTTATCGAGTTTGACCGAGCACACGTCACGGTAGAATGACTCTTCGAAGCCTTTTAACGTAATCGAGAACGCGTCCACATTTTCGGCGAGTTTGATCAGCGGATCGGGGTTGACGTGGAACGCGCTGCCGACGGCGACGTTGAGTTTGGCCTTTTTCGCAGCACGGGCGATGTCGGTGATGTATTCGATGTAGGCGACGGGTTCGGTATAGGTGAAA
>JANQHN010000340.1 GCA_028282665.1 Phycisphaerae bacterium
CAATCTCCACGAACGAAGGCAAAACGTGGTCAAGGATGAAACTACTCGATTTGAATACGAACACGGGACTAGCCGTCCCCGCGCGACGCCCCAGTGCGATACTCCTGCCCGACGGACTGTGCCGCATTTACTTCAATGCCCCACTCTCAAAACAAGGGACTGGACAAAACGATTCACAATCATCCGCTGTTCTTTGCGCCGTGACACGAAACGGCACTAAATTTCAGATTGACCCGAAAGTACGTCAAATCATCGACGGCGGATCCGCTTACCATCTTGCCGTCACCGCCGTAGATCGTACAGTACACCTGATCGCCGACACGCTCGATCGAGGCGAGAACTACGGCGAAGCGCTTCACTACACTTCGCGAAACGGGCGAGAATTCCTACCCTCCCAGTGCATCAAGACCACCGATGCTCGCTTTGTCGGATCGATCGTAAGCGTGGATGCAGGATGCCGGGCCTACGTAACCAGTAAAACCGCAACATCCTTCGAGATTCGTTCGCTTGTGTCACGTAACGGAAGTCGTTGGCAAAGTGAACGAGGCGTGCGGTTGGGCGGCGGATTTGATCCCGCTGTAGTACGTCAGCGTGATGGGTCGTTCCTGATGATATACGGTCTACCCCGTGACGCACCGAATGCGCTACGGCCATCGAGGTCCGGCGGTCAAAAGCACGGTCTGACCTCTTCCCGCAACGGCAAGGCGTCTACGACTCCACCGGGTCGTGCGGCAACTAAGAGCGGTTTCGCACTGGCGGGGCAATTGGACGAAGTCGACGATTTGACTATTGCCCGCTACGAATCACAAGCTACTTTGGATCTCGATCAATGGGACGCACAACTCGCTACGGCTGAAGGATCTGATGAAGACGCAAGGCTTGCTCAAGAATTAAGTGATTTCGACTGGGACGAAAACGTCTCGACGGATGACAATACTTCGCCCACCCAAGCACATTCACTGCCTGAAGTGCGACCGTCGGGATTGGTCCAAAGACCTGATTTCCAAAACAAGCTTGATTATGTCTCATGGTGGCACCAAGAGTTCGTATTCGACGGCCCGGAAAACGCCTACCGCGCGTACAGCGAGTTCTTGAATACACCGGACGATGTACGGACCGGCGTTGAGATGAAGATCAATATTCCCAACCTCTTTGATTCAACGGAGCGACTGGACAGGCCTTACGCCTGGGACGCCAACGAGCACCCCGAGTGGTCGTTGGCGCTCGAAGAAAACGCCGATTTGCTCGCTCGTTATCGCGAAGCAGCCCGCATGCCCTACTACGCCTACCCCTTGCGCGAAGAATTGGACCAGATGATGGTGGACATGGGAGATAACGCCACGCTTATGGGCTTGATACTGCCAAATCTCTCTCAATTCCGACATCTCGCGAAAGCAACGCTTTCCGACGCCTGGAGGATTGACGAAGGGGGACGTGTGTCACCTGATCGGATGATCGATGCCTGGGAGACCGTATTGGGCAACGCACGACAACTCAAAGGCTCAGCCACGCTCATTGAGGAACTCGTCGGCGCTGCCGAGGAACGGCTCACGTACGACACGGCCCGCTGGGCTCTGGCGAGTGATGTTTTCCAGACGGAAGAGGAACTTCAAGCGGCATTCGATTCGCTGGTCGAAAACGACCCGGGTATGGCGGATCCGATCAAGTCGGTGCGCGCGGAACACGCTATGTGCCTGGATATCCTGCAATGGGCGTTCTGGCCTGAGAATGCGGGTGGTGAACCCTCCGTTCGCCTGGAACGCATGAAAGATGTGTTCGGCTATTCCGACGAAATACTCGAAGAGATGAAAACAGTCACCAAAGACGACATCATCGCCTCTTTCGACTCGATTGACGGTTTCTACACCGATCTAGCCGGTGCCATGACGCTGGGCTACCCGGACGCACGAATGGCCGACGTCAACGACATCGCAGAACGCCACATTACCAACGACCCGATTAGTCGTAACCTCCTACCGGCCATGGGACGCATCCAGCAGATTCGCGCTCGAAATCTCGCAGATAATCGAGCGACCAAGTTGGCCTACGCGACCAAACTCTACAAGAAGAAACATGGTTATTATCCGCCAAACCTGGATGCCATCGCCGCCGAATACGGCAGTGACATTGTCACCGACCCCTTTACGGGCGGTTACTTTGGCTACGAAGTGAGTGAGAACGGGGCGAAAATCTATTCGCTCTCCGAAAACGGCCTGGATGACAACGGAGTACATTCACCGCGTTGGGATCGAGGAGCCGGAGAAACTGAATCCGACGACTACGTATTTTGGCCACCCCAGGCAAACTAAGCGTAAAATCGAATTGTCAAACAAGTCGGATATTCGTTTTTGTCGTTGCGTAGGACAGTGTCGAGCAACGCAAAAACCGTCACGAACCCCCGACGGCTGTCTCAGCTATTGCGGAACACCCAGAGTCGTGTAGTTTGGTCATGTGGATCCAGTGATCAGAAGCTATCCACAATGAATTGGCTGTGGCTGACGCCGGTCACGCCGCCGCCAGTTGCTTCTGCTCCTCGACCAGCCGGTGCAACGTCTTCATAAATCCTTTCAGTTGTTGTTTAACGAAAATCTTGCAGATGGGCATCATCAGCTTCATGAATACACCGGCTCTGGTCATCTCCGCATCGCATAGGTAATCCAGGCGAGTTTCGCCTTTCGCCTCGGTCAAGTTGTAGATGATCCGCATTCGGCCTTCAAAACAGCCTCCCGACATTTCGATGTCGATCAATCGTGGCTTGTCGTAGCCAACGAACTTTCCCTCGTAAACGCCAACCTGTTTGCCTTCTTTGATACTCATTCGAAAAGTCGACCCGACTCCCACCTCGCCTTCAGAGGTCAACTCGTTATCGAGCAGTCCCTTCATCCACCGCTTCTGAAGGTCCGGCTCAGTCAAAAAAGGCCAAAGCTCGTCGGCACCGCAATCAAACGTCGTCGTGTACTCAATCCGCACGCTTCTCCCCCCAAAAAAATGGAACTTCGGCCGGACTACGATCAAAAATAAAAGAGCCCTGAAACCTTCAAGCTCGAAACACTTCAGAAAAATGATATGCCGCAAACCTGCATCGGCACAAAGAATGGCATCACACACTTCCCGAGCACTTCCGCGCAGAAAAAAAGGAACCCGGCAGAGCAAGCTCCCTGCCGGGTTCCTATTCAATCAAACTGGGACAACCATTCGCGAAAGAACCGCGAATGGTTATCTCAAAGGTCTACTTACTGCCAGTTGTTGAACGTGGCGGAGGTCAGATTGTCAACGTCGATGCTGCTCAGAAGCAGAATGTCGAACAGCGTATCGATCGCATCGCTGTCGCCACCACCACCACTGGCGGCACCCACAGCAATACGGGTGTTGCCACTGCCATCGCTATAGGCGATCAGGATGGCATCGTTCGCATCCAACGTACCGGGCCAGTTAATCGTCCAACTCGTCTTGGCAGCCAAAGCAGCGGCGGCGTCGGAATAAGTCACGAGATCGTCATCGAGGACGACCAAGTCCACCGTACCCGGGTTGCCGTTGTCGGCGGTGAGCATCGCGATCGTGAACGCATCAGACGCCGCAATGTCAGCGTCATTCGTGTCGGACATCACACCAACACCAGTGATACCGTTGAGCGAACTCACGTCGAAGGTAATCGTGTCATTGCCGATGCTGAAGTCCAACACCGTGTCGACGACCTTCTCGTCGGTATCATTGTTGTCCATGATCAGGACATCGGTACCCGTCCCTGTAGTGATGGTATCAGCGCCCGGGCCAGGAGTAATCGTATCGTTGCCCGTACCGCAAGTGATGTCATCCACAGCGGACGTCGACGTATCACCGACGTAGGTGTTATTTCCGTTACCCAGGTTCACGGTCACCGTATGAGTCGCCTCACTGTTGGTGCCGATAGTCACCGTGTCATTACCGTCACCGGTGGTGACCGTCGCGGGGTTTTTGATGTCGTCGATCGTGACGCTCAAATTGCCCGAAACATTGCTGGCATCGAACGTAGTGATGGTGTTCGTACCACCGTTAATGGTACCCAGCGTCAGGTTCGAACTGGCCGTAGCGGTAAAGCTCGCCAGCGTCGAAGACGTAATACCACTGAACGTCGCCGGACCGTCGGCCACAGTCACGGTAACCGTCTCGAAGTTATTCGCGGTCAGCGTACCGCCGCCGATCGTATGCACATTCGTGGTACCACTGGCGTTCAACGCCGTGCCTCGGTTGCCCACGGTGATGGCCAGCGTGTCGCTGGAACCGTTCGCCGCAGCCGCGTTGTACGTGATCGTGTCATACGTCTGCGCCGCCTGGCTGTTGTCGCCACGGTAATTCAAAGTCGGGAAGACACCCGAAGTCGCGGGAACATTCGTCAGGGTAAACGCGGTCGCCGTACCGTCTTCTTCGATCGAGACCGTGGCGAGCCCGGTCGCACCGCTGAAGTTGTAGCTCGACGACGAGGTTGCATTGAAGCGGGTCTCTTCGACGTTACGCAACTTCGAGGTGCTCGCGAACGAACCAGCGAAAGTGGCCTGGACAACGTCCGTGCCGTCGCCGAGATCAATCGTACCCGTACCGAAGTCGGTCGTGGTCAGGATGGCCCCGAAATGAATCGTGTCATCGGCCGGGCTACCGGTCAGCGATACGAAGTTCGTCGCGGGGTTGGCGAACTGGGTGTAGCTGCCCGCCTCAGTACCGGTACCGAGTGTCAAACCGGAACTCGTACCCATAGCGGAAGCATCGAGCGTCGTAATCGTCGCGGGAAGCGCGCCGACCGTAAGACCAATCGTACCCGTAAAGGTGGCCGAAGTCAGACTGCTGCTGCCACCCGAAACCGTCAGGCTGCTCAGCACGTTCGCGCTCGCGCCCGTGCTCTCGATGCTGGTCGTCTCGAAACCGTTGGTAGCCGTCGTAACCTTCACCGTACCCGCCGTGCAGTTGCTGACGGTCACCTCGAGGTTGTCCGTCGCACCGGTAAACGGGCTGGTGGTCGCACC
>JANQHN010000350.1 GCA_028282665.1 Phycisphaerae bacterium
ATCGGGCGACCGTCATAACTGGTCACCAAAAGTCCAACACCCACGCCACCGGTTTCGATCGCCGTCGCATACTGTTGCGGTACTCCCGGCGTGTGGCCGTCGGGTCTGTTGCCGAACGGGGCAATCTTTTCTTCCGGCCAGCGACAACCCGCGAGTCCGCCCAATGCTAGCGACGCGCCCATTAGCTTCAAGAAATTGCGTCGGGTTGGCCCGCTGACCGATTCGTGGGCGAAGTTCGGGAACTCTTTTTCGACGAATTCGCGGAACTGCGGCGTATCCGCGAGTTCATCTAAGCTTCGCCAATAATGCAGTCCGGTCGATTGTTGCGTGGAATCGATAGGCATCTATCTGTGACAAGTCGAACAATCCGTCGAAGGATTGATGTTGTACTTTTCCTTAAGCTGTTGGCCCACGCGAAGTTGTTCCGTTTCGGTCAATTCGTAAGCCATGTTCGTTATTTGGTCCAAAGGCCTGAGGTGCCGCTCGGGGTTGCGGTGACAGTCCAAACACCAACCCATGCTGAGACGCTCGACCTGTTCAACAACTTCCATCTTGTCCACTCGCCCGTGGCAGGACGCACAGCCAATGCCGCGACGCACATGGGCGCTGTGGTTGAAATAGGCATAATCGGGGAGATCGTGGACCTTTACCCACTCGACGGGTAGGCCTGAAGCGTGAGCTTCGCGGATTGGCAGGAGTTTTTCGCTTTGGGCTCGGATGTTTGTGTGGCAATTCATGCAGGTTTGCGTGGGGGGAATGGCAGCGTGCCCGGTTTTATCCACGGTGTTGTGGCAATACAGGCAATCAATCCCCAACTCGTTAACATGCAGGGCATGACTATACGCAACAGGTTGCTTCGGCGCGTAACCAACATCCGTCGTGCGCGGGGTGTTTCCGTAAGCGTAGAGCACGACGATATAAAGCGGTGTCACCACCAGCGCGATACCTGCTAGGTCACGCAGTGAATTGAACCATTTCGGGAAGACGAAACGAACGACGCCGCCCGACGATTCCTCATTCGTTCGGTCCATCAGTGTTCGCTAACAGCAAAGGGTTCCGGCGTATGCCCCTCGGTGCGGACTTAAATTGGATCGATCAAGCCCGACCACAACTGAGCGATGACGATAGAGGGTTTCGCCGTTTAGGTCAAGTCCGAGTTGGTTTGCAAAATAAACGACAAAAATTTGTGGCGGGAGTGGGATTGGCGACAAACGCTTCATCCCTGTCAGCACCGAATCAATCGAGATCGTTCGTCTGTTGTTGGATGTTTGCAGGTGGCAGGCTCTATTCGTGATAGAAGCGGAGTGAGTGCAACCGTTCATTAGGCTGCACCCACTCCGAATGTTGAGACAGGAATCAGTCGTTGCTTCAGAGAAGCTACTGGCGGCGACCCAGTCGCATGGCACCTAAACCGAAAAAGCAAAAGAGCAAACCAGGCAGGCTGCCGAAGGCGCAAAATCGCTGGGGCTGCTGGTTACCGCCGTTGGTGTTGTCATTCGCATTCCCGCCGGCTTCGGAGATCGTGAATTCCAATGGACCGACACCGCCTGTTCGGCCATCACCTGTGCCAAGAACGATTACATCCGTTTCGGCACCTGTGGTACCCGGATCGGCCAAGGCGAATTCTTCAAAGCCATCTGACAAGTCATAAAATTCAGGGTCACGCAACCCCTCTTCAAACTCGATCTCAACCGTTCCCGTCGCCGACGGAATGAATGTAATACGCTCCAGCACAATTTCTCCGGGAACTTCGGAAAAAAGTGTACCGCCACTGATCTCGTCACCCGCATTGAGCGAGTAATCCTCGATCGATACGCCTTCTCCCTCAGCAAGCGGGAGCTGCGTACCGTTTTCGAGGTAGTTTCGGGTGTAATTGACCTCGCTGGGTACGGTGTTGCCGGCTTCGAAGTTGATCAACTCGATAAGGGCGTCATCGTTGACGTTGAGAAAGATATTCGCAGTGTTGATGTTTTCGCCAGCCTCGGCAGTCAGGACGATTTCAAATGCTGCCTCCTTGCCAACCTCGATCGAGTCTGATTCGACGAGACGCAATTCGAGCGTCGCACCGAGTGCGACAGGCACGACCAGCAGCATCAACGCCAGTACTCCTACCATGTTTTTCATAGCTCAACTCCTCCTCTGGCGAATAGTCGTTTCGATTGGACCGTGCCAATCATTTTCTTAAAACACGAGGTCTATTATCGGATGTCCACACAGCCAAAGTTTATCCTGAATTGAAGGAAGATGATAGCGAGCAGCAGTTGAGCAGTTTCCAAGACTGCAGGAAGGCGTCGGGGCTGTAGTACCTGCATAAGAAGAGCCGGCGCATAGGAAAGGCCCGCCGCAGATATCAATCGGAGGCGGGCCTCATTCGTTTTAGGATCAGTATCAGTCCTTAGCTCATTACGGGCAGGGACCGAAGTTGTTCTTGACCTGACCGACGTCGCCGGGACCGACAGCGCCGTTGTTATCGAAGTCAAGGGCGGCGCACTCGGGCAGGTTGACGTCACAACCGAAGTTGTTCTTGACGACGCCGACGTCACCCGGACCAACGGCACCGTTGCCATCCAAATCGAACGGGCAGGGGTTGCCGACCGTCAGGACGACCTGCAGAGCGGCGTCACTGACATTGCCGACCGCGACGACGCGGTAGACGGGGCCCGTCTCGCCTTCTTCGATGACGTTGGCAAAGCCGGAGTCAACGGTGAAGTCATAAGTGCCTTCGGTGTCGATATCAATCGATGCGGTCGCCAAAACCGTGGGGGCAATGCCGAGGTCAATCGACACAGGGCCCTGCGGGAACGGGGCATTGACGCCCTGGTTGTTAATCGTGTCCTGGGCAGCGCCGATCTGCTTGAGGAACTTGCCGTCGGCGGGGGTGTTCGGGTCGTAGAAGACCAGCGTGCCGCCGTAGCCGGCGGGGTTGGTCAGACCGCGAAGTACGAACGCTTCCATGTCGACGTCCGTGGGGCCGGCGACTGAAGCAATGCTTTCCATGTCAACGGGAGCGCCGCCCATCATGGCGCTGAGGTCGAAACCGAAAGCGGCCAAACCATCGTTATCGGCATCGGTGCTGAGCTGGCCGATGATCTCGAATTCGACGGTCGCGGGGACGGTGGTATTGCTGTCAAGACGATTGATCGTCAGCGTAAGATCCGCAGCGGTCGCGGAGGCGGCAAATACGCCGACCAGGACCAAAGCAAGCATCTTCTTCATAACTACTCTCCTATTCCAAAATGTCGTTGCTAAAGCGTCAAAAAGAAACTAACCAAAAGATCGTCGTCATAAGAAGAATCGCGAACAAATGCTTACCGCGCGAAAATTCTCAATAAAAAAGTAGAACCACGTTTAAGCAGTGATACTTTAAAGGCTGTGGCTCAGGAAAGGTTCAGGGCTGTTCAGGGGACTTTGGAGGAATGGCGAAGGTACGGCAGGCTAAGCGTAAGAGTGAAACCCGCAATTTTTCAGTGAAAAATTGCGGGTCGTATCAGCTAATTAGTCGTCCCTGAAAAAGTCGGTTTATGGCTCGGCGATTACTTGTCCGCGGTTGGTTCGGATTGGTTCGAGCCGGACCAAGAACCAGAAGCGCAGCG
>JANQHN010000390.1 GCA_028282665.1 Phycisphaerae bacterium
CTTGAAGGGACTTCCGCCATGGTTTGTGATTCCTTCCCGTAGAGTTTGTGAACTATCAGTGGCTCTATACATAGGATGGAATATTGCTTGCTCGGCCGCTTGCCGTGTTTCGACCCGGCCGGCTGAGGCACTTGCGCGTTGACGGTTTGACCGGAGGCGAACGCTGAACGTCGATCCCGGTAAGGCAAGATAGCAAAGTCCGGACGCGTATGTGCTACCACACGCGCGACTTGGCAAATTGTACCGAACTCAGGCAAGGCTGGGGATGGGTTTTGTACACACCTTTTTGCCCCTGTGTCGCGGTCTAATAGGATATGATGATCGCTTTTCGAACAAATCCGTTTGGATAGGCGCTCACTCTGTAACGTCGGCTATGATTCAGACTCTGGAGAACTAGAATGCGTTTACGCGTAATCACCTGCGTCTTCTTCGTTTTTGCTCTCGCGGCGATTGTGTCCTCGGCAACAGCTCATGCCCCTTGTGATCCTGGCGATTGTTATGACGGTTTTTTTGATTGCGATCCCAATACAATCTACGTAAACCCCCAAGTGCAAAATCCAGGCAACGGCGCATGCTGGGCAAGTGCATTCGTCAGGCTTCAGGATGCTCTAAACGCTGCTGAAAGCCAGGCGGGGCACATCACCCGCATCCGTATCATCGGATACGAACCGAATGCCGATGGGACCATGCCCCACGTTTATCAACCGGATCGAGGAACAAATCAGATCCCAGGTTCACGAAACCAGTCTTTCGTACTGCTTCCCGGTGTAACCATTGAGGGCGGGTATTCCCTCAACGATGCCCAGAATCCGCGCGACCCGGCGATGTACCACACCGTTCTGTCGGGCGATATTGCAAATGAAGGAAATTCTACGGATCTGAATTTTCACACCGTTCTCCGAGATTGCATTGACGTCGGGCTTTTGGATTGCACTATCTGCGAAGATTGCTGTGAATGGGATGCGACCCAGGATTCCTACGTCACTTACGAAGATTTCGGGCGTCAAGAAAACAGTTATCATGTTGTCGACGCCAGTAACGGCGATTCGGGTACCGTTCTCGACGGCGTCATCATCGAGAAGGGGCACGCCGACGCTCTTACCGCTCCCCATGACCGCGGTGCCGCCATCTATATGAACGGTGGAAACCTCCAACTTCGCGACTGTGAGGTGCGGGAGAATTACGCGCGGAACTCCGGAGGAGGTATTTGGCTGGAGAACGGGGCACAGCTTTCGGTGGACACGGTCGAGTTTTTTCGAAACTTCAGCGACTCGGCGGGAGGCGCCGTTTTCGTGTCTGGAAGTACTGCCGAGATATCCAGTTCTCGATTTCAGGAGAACCGCGCCGATGATCAAGGAGGCGCTATTCATTTCGATAGTACGGCGACCGGAAGTGTTGTTAATTCGGTACTCAATGGCAATGCGGTCGACGTGGCAACCACGGGTGTAGGCGGAGCGATCTATGCGGCCGGAGGCTCGACTCCTAAGATCATCAACAGCACAATCACACAAAATTACGCCTCATCCGATGGCGCAGGTCTCTACGCTTCTTCAACCGTAGCAACAAACCTTAAAGTTCGAAACAGCATTTTTTGGGCGAATCGGACCGACCAGGGCATTACCGAAGCCGGCCAAGCATCTCTGAATACCGCAGCCTCTCGCGTACAATACTCATCCATCGATGAATGCACTGACTCCACGGGCGGCTTTTGCGACTCGTCTCAAACCTATCACAATACCGGAGATGAGCCCTTCTTTTTGGACTCCGATGGCATTGACAACATACCAGGCAACAAAGACGACAGGCTGGATTTGTTACCTACGCCGGCCGGATCCACCTCGAACGTTGTCGATCACGGAAACAACTTAGAAGTACCTGGCGCTATACTGAAGGATTTCGGCGGCAATGACCGCTACATTAACACCACGGTCGACATGGGAGCTTATGAAGCACCTACCGAGTGGGAATATTGGGATGAAACCAACTGGACATCGATGTGCTGGCGGAGCCACGGTGCGCAACGCTTGTATATTCCAGGTAGTGCGATTGGGTTTCCGGGGTTCCAGTTGCACGCATCATTGTTGCGAGGTCCGGCACCTCCAGAGTTTGCCCCCAAGCACCTTGAGCCCGCCTTGAGTTCGGCGCCTCTCGTTGGCGCAGAGGCCCATTCCGTGACCGGTCCCAGTCCATACGCCCAGCGACCGCTGTTGGCAGACGACCTCGATTTAATTACGGGACGTCCCTTGATCCAACAGCAGGATTTCGCTTTGCCTTTTGGCGGGGCTGTTTTTCGCCACATTCGAACGTACGGAGGGCGAGCGGAAAACGCTGCACATTCACCGTGGAGAGCAGGCCAGGACACCCTACTGGACTGGGATCCACAGGGAGACATGTGGGATTGGAACGGTCAGGATTGGATGATGAGCGAAGCGCCTATTCTCTACATCGATGCCTCCTACCGCGACCTCGTGCCCACCGGTCAGCGGATATGCTACCTCGTTCCGGATGCGCATCACACGATCCCCTTCATTCACAACGAAGATCCAACAGATCCGGCTTATCTGGCGCCGCCCTGGTTTGACGCCATGATGCTGTACAGTGACACAACAATCACAGACGAAACAGGCACTTTCACGGTCCCTGAGGAATACTATGTCTGGCTTAATAGGCGGTCGGTTAAGTACACATTCAAGACCGTTGCAGAGGATGTTCCCGTAGACTCGTTAGGTAATAGCGGGCACCTGACGCCGGCGGATGGCCCTAATGGAGATGATTGGTACGGAATCCCGTTCTACGGCTTACTAACCTCCATTGAGGATCGATACGGAAATCGGGTAGAGATTTCCTACAACGAGTTTCATCAACACCCGTCGCACGATGCTCAATCGAGCGACGCTGATGAATACGTATGGCCTCGTTGTAGGAAATCTCTACCCGATTTCCGTATCGATCCTCAATGGAGGTTAGTAAGCCGTAGAACGGG
>JANQHN010000416.1 GCA_028282665.1 Phycisphaerae bacterium
TCAGGATGCGGGTAGCAGGCACGTTATCGAAATTCACGGCACAAACCGGATGTATTCTTGTATTGGCTGTGGCGAGGAAGTCACTCCCGAGGAAGGGCAGCGGCGTTTGGAGGCGGGAGAAGAGGCGCTGACATGCCGGGCGTGTGGCGGGCCGGTAAAGGCAAACACGATTTCGTTCGGTCAAGCGATGCCGGCGCAGGAGATGCACGACGCGGCGGCGCTGGCGATGTCGTGCGATTTATGTTTGGCGCTGGGCTCGTCATTGACTGTGGAGCCGGCGGCATCGATACCGCGATTGGCCAATCGGGCTGGGGCAAAGGTCGTCATGATCAATTTCGCGGAAACGCCGCAAGATAAGTCGGCGGACTTGGTGATCCGAAGCTCGATCGGGGAGACACTCGGTACCGCGATGAAGCAGGCGAATTTTTGAAAGTGTGACGGCAATTTCTTTGGTTCGGATAACTTCGGTGTTTGTCTGGCCGCATTCACTTTATTATCAAACCTGTTCTACGGATGCTTATTTCCTTTAGTGGCACAAATTACTGATAAGGATATGAAAAAAACTTCTCTGCGCATAAAGCGGGTAGAAATTGACAAGCAATTTAGTAATAATGGTAGAGGGGTTAGTAGATGGGGGGATTCCAGCTACATCGCTTTCCTGTAATTTCTGACACTAGGTATTTCTGGATTAGGCGGTTGAGTAGTTATCATGTCAACCAATTCCCCAGTCCATGTTCTTACGTTCGATCTTGAAGATTGGTTCCACGGCTTTGTGCCAACATGGCAAAGCCAGCCCGAGCTTGAACGGCGAGTGGAATCGTCCACCGCTACCATTCTCGATCTTCTGGCACAACATCAGTCAACCGCGACATTTTTTGTGCTCGGTGATGTCGCTCGACATTCAGTGGGGTTGATACATAGAATTGCGGATGCCGGGCATGAGATTGGAACGCACGGTCAAAATCATGAATTTGTTTATCGGCAACAACCACACGAATTTCGAGCAGACTTACTCCAATCGATAGACATCATTCAGGGAATTATAGGTCGTCGTGTAACGTCCTACCGCGCACCTTATTTTTCGATTACCTCACAATCACTTTGGGCGCTGGATGTTCTCATTGAGGCTGGAATTACGCTGGATTCCAGCATCTTTCCTATCCGCAATCCACGTTACGGAATAGCGAATGCACCTCGTTTGCCTCATGAAATACGTCCGGGTTTGCGAGAATGGCCTTTGAGCACATTGCCGACCCCGATTGGCAACGTGCCGTTTTGCGGGGGATTTTACTTCCGTTTGTTGCCCAGTTTTGCGATACGTGTTGGTGTTCGCAGGTTAGAGAAACGCGGCGAGCCTGTTGTTGTGTACCTGCACCCCTGGGAGTTCGACCCCGGCCAACCTACTGTGTGCACACCTTCGCGATTCGTTAACTTCAGGCATTACCTGAATCTTCACAGCACTTGCAGAAAACTTGACTTGTTGCTGAAGAAAAACCGTTATACTTCTTTAGCGAGCGCCGAAGCTTTGATGATGCCGGAAGGAATGCGTTGATCTCTTTCTGTAGTGGCGAAGCGAAAGCATTTGGGTATTCGCAAAGCCTCGACTTGCAATTGACTCTGCGGGAAGCAGGCTGCAACGTGACCTGGATTCGACGGTGGTCGGTATGAACATTTTGATATTCGTACAAAATTACCCGCCGGAGCGCGGCGCTGTACGATATACTTACGACTTAGCGAACGAATTGGCCCTTAGGGGGCATCACATACATGTCGTAACAGTCACCCCTCATTATCCGATAGGTCGAGCTTATCCAGGATATTCCGCTTGGCGTCCGTGTGTTCGGGTCAAAGAAAATGTGCGCGTGACGCGCGTGCCGACCATTATGGGTAACAATCGTCAGTTGGCACGGCGGATGGCAGGATTCTTGGCATTTTTGCCGATTGGTTTTATAGCAGCAAGCCTGCGCAGCAAGCCTGATATCATCGTCGCTTCCGTGCCACCGCCGACGATAGCCTGCCTTGGTTTTTTACTGGGACGAATTTGGCGTGTTCCGGTTGTACAGCTCCTTCGTGACGTTGAGCCGCACGTAAATTTTGGGATCCGCGGGCTTGAGAAGAAATTTGTTGCGAGGATGTTGATCCGGCTGGCCAACAAGATGTATCGCAGTGCGGCCAAGGTGGTTGTTGTGGAGCCCGGTCATGCATCGTTGCTGCATGGCATTGTTCCTCAGGAGCGGCTGGCTGTCATACCGCGTGGTATTGATGTTGATCGTTTCCAGAATCGGGCATGCACACCTTCTGATGTGTTGCCCGCTCCGAAGCCCGGACGAAAACTTGCCGTATACATGGGAACGATGGGTGTTGTCCACGATACGCCGCGAGTCGTCCGTGCCCTCACCGATCCGCAGCTACGAACGCTCCCGTTGGATCTTGTATTCATTGGGGACGGGGAATGTGCGATGCGTTGCCGGCAAATTGTCGAAGAACATCATCTTACCAGTGTGAGTATCAAAAAACCGGTGCCTCTTTCGCAGGTTCCTGCGATATTAAGGCAGGCAGACTTGTTACTCGGTACGTTTCGAGATGGAACGACGGCGATTGGAGCGAAAGTCTGTGAGTATTTTGCCGCAGGCAAGCCTGTGTTAATTGTTGGGAAGTGTGAAGCGGGAGATCTCGTGGAGCGTGTCGGTAGTGGATGGGCGTGTGCTTCGCCTGCCCCGAGTACGCTATTTGAAGCGCTTCGTGCGTTTTTGGAAGATCCCGTGGAGGCGGAGCGTAGAGGGGCGAGAGGGCTGGACTACGTACGAGAACACTTCGATGCCGGAAAATGTCACGATCAATGGGAGGACGTTCTCCACGAGTTGAAATCTAAGGTGCCGTGTGAATAAGTACGGACGCAGCGACGACGCGGATGCGTGAATAGTCGATTAGCTTTGAAGCTCACTCACACCCGCCCGAGTGCGAAACCCGCGTCTCATTTCACACCCTTTTGATTCTACAATGCCATACTTTAACAAGAGAGCTGTCACGGCGTGGCATTTTCCAACGCACGGGCGGTTCTTTCCAGCAAGGCATCAATACGGTCACTCCGTATGAATTCGACACGGCCGTCCGTGAAGGCGACATTCACACCCTGGCCTTTGTTCAGGTCGCGACGCTCGTGCAACAAGACCAGGTGTGGTTCACTCCATGTGCCGTGGCCGGCGAAGTAAACATATGAGGGCCTTGTTGGGTCTTCATCGATCGGAGCTTCGAGCGTTCTCTCATGAACGTTGATGAGGTCCATGTCGACCAGCGTTTGCAGGTCCGGCGGGAAGGCGCCGCCATGCTCTTGTGCATAGAGGTGACAAGCCACGCTGATTTCCTTCATCTGCTGCGCGCTCACTACCCGTTTGGCGAGCTCTCGAGCGCGCATGAGTGAGGGGAGCAGAACCGCCGGGTATACGGCCATTGACATCGCCTGCATGTTGCCCAAAGAGGGGATCGCGAACGGAGTGGCGCCGTACGAGGTCATCAAAATGCCATCGTCCTCGCAGTAAGACGCGCCCATGTTCGGGAAGAGTCTTCCGGTGAGGGCCTGCTTCGAAGGGAAGTTTGCCATATCGAGATGGACGTCTTCGTCACTCATTAGAATTCGGGCCAGAAGCAACAGCCCCATTCCGCCTTCATAGAGCTCGCAGACGCCACGCTTGGTGTTTACGTACCATAGCGAGTTCCCCATGCCGCCAAGTGCGCTCAGTGACTCGGAGAACTCGGGGTTGTCAAGGATCGACTGTGAAGCGTTTGGGCCAGCCACGCGCGTATCGATAAATTCCATGATGGACTGTGGGAACAAACCGAAAATTACGCGGTCTTCGCGCACAAGCCAAGCCGGGGAGTTAAAAAACAGGGGGCTTTCTATGTCCAGGTATTCAATTTTGTGGCCTTTGTAGTCGCGTGCGCTGATTCTGATTGGCGCGTCACCGTTGGATTTCTCGCGAATGTGGTTGACGATGCGATGGAAGGATTCGGTGAGTCGCGTGGGGGTTTTTGAGTCTACTGACGCAACGATGCTTGTCATTCCGGAGGGAGAGATGCCGCCGCCCAAGTCGAAAACCATCATCGTTTCGCCCGCAAGATCGAAGATGTCTTCATCAAGCTTCACGCCAAGGTAAGTTTCCACCTCGCGCAGCATTTCTGTGAGATTCTGGCCGCCTTGCTGGGTGAACTTGCCCAAGTGGGAAACCGCCCAGCGGTAAATTCCTCCCATATCGACATTGCAGGCAAACAGCCACGTCGGATTCTTTGGCACAATGACGAGATCCTCCTTCGTGAGCTTCGTCGTAGGCCTAAGTGAGAATAAGCCCCTCTCGCGATTGCTTAGACGAACAAAGCTTGCGGAGTACAGGCCTTTTCCTCGTGCGTGCATTTCGCAGGTCACAGAGTGTAGCGCGTCGACGCCGATCACATCGAGGATGTTCTCGATAACCGGCAGCATCTGCGGCTGGCTTATGGTTGCCAGCGGTATGTATAGGCGGACCCGCTGTACGACGCCTTGAAGGTCGACGTGGAACGTGTGAAGGCGAGTTGCATCGGATCCGCCGATGCGCTTGCGGTTGGCGATGAAGTTCCCGCTTTTAGCCAGCGATTCACCCGTACCCTGGATCAGGGCGATGGTCTGCTGTGTGGTTTTGATCCCCATGGTGAAGACGAAGTATTCATCCACGACCCCGAAGTAGGCTCCGCCGGGTACGGGCAAAAGCAACTGATGCATCGGCCTTTCGGCAATGGTCGTATCGCTTACCGGCGGACCATCGATTGCCTCCAAGAACGCGCGAAAGTCAGCCAGGAAGGTTTCGCCGTCCTGTCCGACGTGTGAGATGAGCGCTGCTTCGACGGCGGGGCCCATCGGACCGAGCCCGGCCTCCATCACGCTGAGTCCGCCGGGGCGTTCACACAGCGCGGTAATAATCGTTTTACCGTGCTGGTACTGATCGAGGTTACCTTTCTTTGCGGCTGCTTTCTGGATTAATTGATCGATTGCGGTGATTAGTTCTTTTTTGAACAGAGCCACTTGCGGATCGGCGAGAATCTGTCCGATGGCGGTATTCGCAGCGGTATCGAAGGTGCGATCGCACCCCGCCCAGCCTACATAAAGCAGGGCGTTTTCCGGAACGAGTTGAGCGATATCTTTTGCCGTTTCCCCTGCATTCGCCGTGCATGCAAACAACGGCAGAGCCAGCACGACAAGCAAGGAACTCCGTAAATGTGTATGGGTACTCATAACAACTCCCTATTGTTTGAAGAGAGAGAACATCGCCTTTAAAAGTAAACAACGATTAAAATTGTTGTAGTTTGCGGTGTGCTGCGGCGCTGTCAAGGGTGTGATCAATCGTTGACATACTATTTACACGTAATCACCGGGTAGAGCCCGTAACAGTATTGCTGCACGTGCGATTTAGTAAAACCTGCAGAAAGTTATGATGTGGACACAGGGGGCGTCGAGTAGGATGAGTTGAGTATGCCAGTGGAACCCAAATTTGATTTGCCGTCTTCCTCGGATCCTCCCGCCGCGGCGAAAGACTTGATGGTTGGCGGTTCGCCCATTCTGATCGACGTTGCCTGTCACAAGTGTGCGTACAACCTCAAAGGATTGACGGGCGATCATTGTCCGGAGTGTGGCTCGGACATAACGTGGGTCAAGTGGAACCAATCGCGGATCGCGTGGCTACGGAGAAAGGATCTCGGGGTGTTTCGAGCGTACTGGCGGACCGTGTACTTCGTAATGCGCCACCCGAACCGGCTGGGTGATGAGATCGTGCGCGAAGTGCCCTACCGTGACGCGAATCTGTTTCGGTGGGTCACGGTGGTGCATCTGTTTGTGCCGATCGCGGGGCTCCTTGGATGGTTGCTCAGCCACGTGCCCAAGCCAAGCCAGGATGCCAACATGGTTTTTGCACTGTTCCCAACAGCCCCCTTCTGGGGCAATTTTTCCTTAATGGAGGGATTTTTGAGGGAACTGTATTGGATCGGACACTCGATTGGTCCGGCGATTGCGTTCTACGTTTTCCTCTTCCTTTCCATTGCGGGGTTTAGCGGCGTGCCTATGTACTTCATGTGGGATCGATCTCAATCCGTGGAATACCAGAACCGCTCGATTGCGCTTGGGCACTTCGCGCTGGCGCCGCTTTCTTTGTTCGGTTGGTCCGTGTTGCTGTTCGTCGTATGGCTTGGCGATTCGAGCAGGGTGCTCGAAGTTTCCTCGCCCATCATCGCTTTCTTGTCGGGAGTGATTTTCCTTCTGCCTCTCGGCATCTTGCTGCTGACATGGAATAGCCTGAGGTTGTTTCGCATGGCTGTGCTTCCTTACGGCTGGTGGCGGGCGTTTGGAATGTGGTTAATACCCCTCGTAGGATTCTTTTGGGGCGTGTTGACCATATTCGCCTTTCAGGTGATTTTGATTTATTGCGCTGCGTTGATTGACGTAATCGTCCGCTGAATTCCGCGTGCTTCCCAAAGTGGCAGTGGGTTTCAACGTTCATCAATCCTGCCTGTTAAGGACTTACATTGTTCACTTGATCCTTCCGGTAGATGACCACGAGGTCGCTCGCCCGATTCTGTTCGTCGGCGTATTCGCCACCGTTGTCCTTGCCGTCGCGCCATACGGAATAAATTAGCACTTCTTTCGCCGTTCGCCGGTAACGGATAGGTTGCGCATTCTCCGAATAAGGATCGACCGGTAGTTCGGGCAGGTAGTCGGGCACGAGTGACTGGAGTGAGTCTGGCAGGCTCATGGTTTCCACTTCATAGAGTCGCAACGCAATTGCGCAGGCTGTTAGCCGGCGGTGAGTGATCAATCCAATTAACGACTCATTGGCGTTTGAAAAATTCAAACCTCCAGGTCGAACTGCATGCGTCAATGGATACCTCATGAAGTTGTAAATGGCGGAACTAGGCGGTAGCTCAAAGTCTTTTGACTCTGCGCTCTTTGGTTTTTGGATGCTTTGGATTCTCTTACTTTCAAGGTCCATGAACTCGGAGAACTCCGCGACGTACATGGGGGACTGTAGTGTCAAATTCCCGCGAGAGGCAAAGCCTAATACCATGGGGGGAGTATTTGCTACGAAGTCTGGATCAACGCCGGGCAATGAGCAGCGCGTCACTGCTTGAGTCTCTACAGTGTAGTAGAATCGCTTAGCGTAGAGCGATTCGATCAGATCGGCTTCGAGTTGCTGCGCATCGATCAACTGTGCAATGACTTCCCTGAGCCTCGCAGGGCATACACCGGCTGTGGGGACGTCGATTAAATCGGGCGGGAGTACGCGTAGGCTGGCAATCTGGTTCGAAAACCGGACGAGAGCTGATCTTTCGGTGCCAGATCCGATATGCCAGTGAACGTAAACATGCAGTTGCCTGGTCGCCTTTGCAAATGCGAGCACGTCAAGAAAAGCCTCAAATGTTTGTTTGTCGTTGCCCTTATGGGCTCGCTGCACCATTCGCAATTGAAGCAGGCTCGCAATCTTGCGATGGTTCGGTAGCGTTCTCAAATTGGTTACTAGGTTCGGTATTGGCCACTCTGCAGTCCAGGCGACCTTGTCTCGCTGCCGCGCCTCCCGTATCAATGGCCATATGGCGGCGTTCGCCTGCTCGAAATCAGCGATGAGTTTCAATATCTTTTCCGTCGCGCCTTCTCTATCCAGTGCCGCCTCGATATCCCAGACTGTTTCACCTGTCGGTAGTGTCGTGACGAGTTGCGTCATCGCCTTGTTGTACAAAATCGCCGCATTTTCCTCGTCCGGTATTGGGTCTCGTTGGAAGTCTTCGAGGTAGATCGGTTCGCCTTTGGCGGCGTAAGATTGGATGCGAACGATGAGGGCTTGGCGAGCTTGCCAGCCTGCCACAAAACGCAACCCGACCGCGCTTAATAGCAGCGCGGTAAAGCTAATAGCGATTCGCTTGGTCCACAGGTAACGTGGTGGAATAGGAGAGGCATGCGCGGGCGGCTCCCCGCCAGGGACGGCCGACTGCGTGCGATCAACGCGCTCGTCTGCAAGTTGAGGCACGATTCGGGGTTCTCCAAGTTGCGTCCATCAGACTGGCTATACCGTCATGCGTCCGATAGTGTGGCGGTATTTGGCAAGAGCGTAATGCCGATTTCGGGCCGATACAATCGGATCTGCACGTCGCAAGATGTCGATACCGTGCCTCTGGCCGATTGTGCAGCTATGCAGGCGGCGTAGGAATTCAAGTCGGAGTGCAGGAATGCGTTGTTATGGACCTCCGTGCGAGTGTTCGCATCGAGCACAATTCCCACCTTCGACATGCGAAAGCGACGATGCAGCAAGATAGAGCGTTCCATCAGGCACGTTGATTCTGTAGACTGGAATCGGACGCCTCGGTTTCGCGAGAACAAAGCGGCGAGACCGGTAGCCGCGACAGGGGAAGCGATCCAGCCCTGCATGAAGACACATACACTCAACCGCAGCACGCATTGGGTTTGTGAGTGTGGTCTGTGGTCAAGGGTAGATGCATGTTCATATTGGATAAACTCATCCATATAGGACGATACGGGCCCAGCCGGTGAATAATCCGGTCTTGGGTGGTTTGTTTCGCAAGGGAGATCAAATGATGACGCGATGGATGGTCTGTTTCCTGGTTGGTGCGGTTGCGCTGACTACGGCAAGCGTGACGCTGGCGGTGGATAAGCCGCTGAAGGAATATCCAAACGGCCTGCCCAAGTACATGACGGAGGCGGAAAAGGACCTGCCGATCGACGCGCCGACGATCGAGGATTTTATCGATCGCGCCCCGCCGGCGGGTACGGTCTACTGCCCGCCCGAATACGCGTACAACGACGGCATTTTCTTCGCGTGGGAAGGGTATGCTAGCCTGCTGACCCAGATGACCGTCGGCATTACTACGATGACTGATGCGACGGTGTATATTGCGTGCGATTCGAACAGCGAAGAAAGCTCTATACGCAACTCGCTGATTTCCTCCGGTGCGGATATCGATCAAGTCGAGTTCATCGTACGCGTGACTGACACGGTTTGGATTCGCGATTACGGCCCGCGAGGCATTTTTGTGGACGGCGTGTATTCCATCGTGGATCATACATATAACAGGCCTCGCCCCAACGACAACCTGCTCAGCGATTATATCTGCTCGTTGTATGATATCGATCAGTACCAGATTCCGCTGGAACACGGCGGGGGCAACTTCCATCTGTTCGGCAACGGCGACGCATTCATGACAGACTTGATCCTGGACGAAAATCCGGGCGTGACCGAGCAGCAGGTAATCGACCTGTACGCGGAGTATCAAAATCTGAACCTGACGATTTACCCGGGTTTTCCGACAAGCTTCGACTCCACGCAGCACATTGATATGTGGATGCTCCCGGTGGGCGACGATAAGGTAATTATCGGCGAATATTCACCCAGTACCGGTCAACCTTATACCATCACGGAGAATGCGGTTGCCGATTTGGAGGCGCGTGGGTACACGGTCTATCGTGTTCCCGGCTGGAACACCGGCGGGACGCATTACACATATACAAACGCGGTCATTATCAATGGCTTGGTTTTCGTGCCGCAGTTCAACGGCTACGCCAGTCAAAACGCACAGGCGACGGCGGTATTTCAAGCGGCGATGCCGAACCACACAGTCATTGCGGCGGATTGCTCGAGCATCATCCACGCCGCGGGTGCAATCCACTGCATTTGCATGCATAAGCCCGGCGTGGTGAGTTCGATGGTCGTTTCTCCTTCGACAAGCCTGGATAGCGAGGGCAACGCAGGCGGACCGTTTGCGCCCGAAAGTATGGTTTACACTATCGAAAATACCGCAGACATTCCTTTGTCGTTCGAAGTGTCCAACAATGAAAACTGGGTTACTGTTTTACCGGCAGGCGGCATGGTGCCGGAGCTTGGCACTGTTGACGTAACAGTGTCCCTCAACGCAAATGCGAATGCACTGAGCAATGGCACGTACTCGGATTTGGTTTCTTTTGTGAACCTGACCGACGGCAGTGGCAACATCAGTCGCGCGGTGAATTTGCGAGTCGGCGTGCCGGAGGTCGTGTACAGCTTTCCGATGGATGCGGATCCGGGTTGGTCGACGGAAGGGCTTTGGGCATTCGGTCAGCCGACCGGCAATGGCGGATCTCATGGTCCGAGCGACCCGGCGAGCGGCTATACGGGACCGTATGTGTACGGCTATAACTTGCAGGGCGACTATGAAAACAGTCTCCCGCAAAGAAACCTGACCACGGCGGCAATTGATTGCTCCGAACTTTCCGCCGTGAGTGTTAGGTTTGCTCGCTGGCTTGGTGTTGAGCAGCCGTCCTACGACCACGCTTACTTCAAGGTGAGCAACGACGGTACGACCTGGGAAACGATCTGGGAGAACAGCGATGAGGTGGGCGACACCGGTTGGACGACCGTGGACTATGACATCTCGCAGTACGCCGACGGTCAACCGGCGGTCTACCTCAGGTGGGTTATGGGGACGACAGACAATATCTGGCAGTTTTGCGGTTGGAACATCGACGACGTCGAGATCTGGGGATTGCTGCCTTCCGCGCGGTGCCCGCTGGACTTCGACGACAACGGCAGTGTTGGTCCTGGCGACGTGGGTGTGATCAAGAATCATTTCGGCTGTGACACGACTCAACCGGACTGCGCGGTCTTCGATCTGGATAGCAATGGCGCGGTCGGTCCGGGCGATGTGGGGGTCGTAAAAAACGGTTTCGGACCTTGCCCGTAAATTTGGTGCTGTTGTCCATCGACGTGTTCGCTGGCGTGGATGGACGGAATTCCCCTTCAATATTCGGTCGCGGGCATTTGGCTCGCGGCCGGTTTTGTTTGTAACGGGATGTGGACGACGTGATTTTCGCGAATTGTTGCGACGCTTTCCACAGGACTTTATACTGCTCCCTTCGAATGCCGTGGGGTTTGCCCGCGTATCGATGTCGCCGATCGATTCAGTGAGATCAGCAATGCCGCTTTACGAGTACATCTGCAAGAAATGTGGTTTGGAGTTTGAGGACTGGGCGCGTTCGGTGACTAAACCGGCCAAACCCGCATGCCCTGACTGCAAAAGCAAGTCCGCAGAGCGGAAGTTGAGCGTTTTCGCAGCCCGCCAGGGTTCTGCCGGTTCGTCCGCGATGCCCGAGGCCGGTCCGTGCGGTTCCTGTTGTCAACCGGGCGGTGCGTGCCCCATGATGGACGAATAAGGAGCGTTTGATTTGAGCCGCTCCCAAACCCCACCCCTTCTTCGCGTTGCTTTAGCTGGATTTCTTGCCTGGATAGTCCCGGGTTTGGGGCATTTCTACTTGGGCTTCCGCAAGCGGGCGATCGTGTTGTTCCTTGCGATTACGCTGACGTTTTGGGCCGGCGTCGCGATCGGGGGCGTACGCGGCACGGTGAATTGGCGTGACCGGTCACTTTGGTACATGGCAGAGCTTTGCACTGGTGGGAATACCCTCGCCGCGACTGCGTTGCACAAAGCGGTCGGCATGCAACCCAGGGCGCGCGGTACACTTCCCCCGTATCCGGGTGATTGGACCGCGACTGATGTTGGCGTGCATTATGCGGGAGTCGCCGGTCTGTTGAACTTGCTGATCATCATCGATGCAGTGGCGCGGGGGGACTTGTCTGGAGTGAAACGTCAGGCAGGTCCGAAGAAGGGCGGTGCCGCATGATCGAGTTGCTGGCTGCTTTCACCACGCCGATAGAAATTTCCACCTGGATGCGCACGCTGCTTTTTTTTCCGCTTGCGTTTACCATTGCCGTTGTCTACAAAACGCTCCGCACGCAGCACCTGAAAGATATCCCCCTCTCCGCCGCCGTTCTCTGGATTACGATCATTGCTGGCATGTACGCGGTGGCTACCGGTCTTTGGATCGTGTTTCAAATCATGATATGAAATTCACCCCGCGCGAGGGTTTTCTACCCGGATTTCCGTCTGCGCGAGAATAACGGTTTGTTTTCCGGCGAGCCGGGCACAGGCTCTGCTATGTGAACCCGAGGCATTCGTAGCGGTTTTACGCATCCGGTATCTTGTATTGTATGCGTTCGATATCGACGGCTTTGCCGGTATTCGTGTCGAGCGTCACGACCACGCCGGACATGCGCGCATCTTTGGTGGCGACGTCAAACTTATTGGGTACGCCTGAGATCATGGCACTAAGCACCCGGTTCTTGTCCCGCCCCAATACCGAGTCATAAGGGCCTGTCATGCCGAGGTCGGTGATGTAAGCAGTGCCTTTCGGGAGGACGCATTCGTCCGCAGTTTGTATGTGAGTGTGTGTGCCGAAGACCACGCTAACCCGGCCGTCAAGGTACCAACCCATGGCGACCTTCTCGCTGGTTGCTTCCCCGTGCATGTCCACGAGTACGAGACGTACGTCGCGGGGCAGGGCCAATAGAATGCGATCGATTGACCGGTAGGGGCAATCGAACACCGTCTTCATGTAAAGCCTTCCCAAAACGGATAACACCGCGATGCGATGCCCCGAGTTTGTGTGGCAGATGGCAATCTCTTTGCCTGGAGCGCCAGGCGGCAGGTTGGAAGGGCGTACGATCCGATCAGTCGTTTCGAGAAGGGATATCGCTTCTCGGCGACCGTAAATGTGATCGCCGAGTGTGATCAAATCCACACCGTAACTGAGAACCTTTTCGTAAATGGGTTGAGTAATGCCCGATCCGCCGGCAACATTCTCAGCATTGACGACGACGCATTCGATGCTATGTGTGCGGGTGATTTCTTTGATGCCCTTTTGCAGTGCACGCCTGCCCGGTGTTCCTACAACGTCGCCTACACATAGTACCTTGATTTGCATCGTCTGCCTTTATTCAAGAGGCGAGTACATTAATTCGCGTCGTTTCTTCGGTGAAGATCCAGCTGGAACGACTGCCTTTGGGGCTTGATCTACTCACAGCGGTAACGGGCGATTCGCCATGGCTTGCTTTGGCTTGTCGTTATTTAGCGTGCGAGACTGCCCGTACTTCTCGCAGCACAGTTACTTTGATTTCCCCGGGATAAGTCAGCTTCTCTTCGATTTCCTTGGCGATGTCGCGGGAGATTTTT
Source organism: Phycisphaerae bacterium (assembly GCA_028282665.1). GTDB lineage: Bacteria > Planctomycetota > Phycisphaerae > UBA1845 > UBA1845 > JANQHN01. Next base: position 13,072 of record JANQHN010000416.1, read on the forward strand.
GCAGCCAGCGCGTCGTCGATTCGTTTGGCGTCGACGATCACGCGAATTTCGCGACCGGCCTGAATCGCGAAGGCTTCTCGTACGCCTTCCGGCGCTTCGGCGATTTCCTCAAGCTGTTGCAGCCTTTGCACATACCGCTCGAGCGATTCGCGACGGCTGCCCGGGCGGGACGCGCTAATCGTATCGGCTGCCATCACGATGGGTGTATACGGGCTGATTGAAGGAATGTCGCCGTGATGCCCCTCGATTGCGTTGAGCACTTCCGGTTTTTCATTGAATTTACGGCAGAAGTCCGCACCGATCTTCTGATGACTGCCTTCGCTTTCTTGGTCAATTGCCTTGCCGATATCGTGCAGCAGACCGCATCGGCGTGCGAGGCGTCCGTCGAGCCCCAACTC